>LT629302.1:2320000-2694390 GCA_900104375.1 Flavobacteriaceae bacterium MAR_2010_188 | reverse complement strand
ATGTACGTATGGACTCTGTGACCAGTCGTTTCAGTTCTTCTCCTGTATTACATTTATTGATCAGGAATTCTTCTTTTAAAATTCCATTTATACGTTCTGCCAGCGCATTTTGATAACAGTCATACCCATCTGTCATCGATGGTATGGTATTGGACTTCCCCAGTTCCGTTTGATATACTGAAGAACAATATTGTAGGCCCCTATCAGAATGATGTACGAGTGCTCTGGAGGTGGTCCTGTTCTTATTGGCCATCTTCATCGCCATCACTACATTTTCAGCACTCATGTCGTCACTTAGGTGATAGCCCATTATTTTTCTACTGAAAGCATCTGTAACCAGTGAGAGGTAATGGGTTCTTTCTCTGCTCTTGATATAGGTAATATCGCTTACAAAGTATTCCTCTGGTCCCGTCGGGGTTATACCCTGCATCAGGTTGGGGTATTTTCTCAACCAATGTTTAGAATCGGTGGTCTTTGTATAGTTCTTCTTTGGTTTTATGAGCATTGATTCAGATCTTAGGTATTCAAAAAGGGCATCTCTACCTATTTTGATCCCCGATCTGTCGAATTCAGCTTTAAGAAGATAATACAGTTTGCGCGTACCAAGTCTTGGCATTCCTTGGCGCACCTTTAAGACCAGTGGTCTGACCGACGCTAGTTCGTCAGCTCTTTTCTGCGCTCGCTTTTCAGCCTGATAGACAGCCTGTCTACTTATCCCAAACAATCTACAGCAACGGGACAGACTTAGCCCTTGTTGCTGTCGGATCCGTTGGATCGATTGGGCGAATACTTTTTTCTGATGGAGGTGCCATGTTGCTGATCTGAGATATCGATCATCGTGTTGAGTACCTTGTTCTTAAGCTTCTCATCGGACAGCTCTCTTTCCAGTCTTTTGATTTTTTGGGCAGGAGTTTCTTTCATTTTGATGGTAGCGACCCTTGGTATTGGTTTGCTCCAGTCTAAGGTACCATGTTTTCGCAACCAGACCAATACAGTACTCCTTCCTTGGATACCATATATTTCCTGGGCTTGTTTGAAGGTCATCTCGCCCTTTTCCACTTGATCTATTACGGCCATTTTAAAGCCTAGATTGTAATCGCGCTGAGTGCGCTTGTTCCCCGGTTTTCCTGTATACTTCATAAATAAGCTGAATTTGTGTCAACTTATTTCAGGACGGGTCATATAAATAAAAAAGGGAAGCAAATTATTTGCTTCCCTTTTTTGTTGCTAATGTGAATAAAGATTTACCCACACATTAATAAGTATCACTATCATCGCGCAAATTAACATGCCGATTACGATAAATTTTTGAGTTTTAATATTATCCATGTAGATAAAGGGGAAATTCTGATTCCGAAAAAGGAATCGACAACTATGCATACGCAATTTCTGTGAAGTAGGTTTTTTTTGAAAGAAAAGAAATTACATTTTTAAATAAATATACTTTTTCTCGTAGTCTATAACTGCCTTTGCTTTCTTAAGAATATCGCCACCAATAATACCATCTACTGGCTTAGATTTATGGTTGATAAGAGCGGTATTTACGTGTACTAAATTAAAAAGTATTAAGGCTACCTTATTATTATGCCACTTTCCGATTTTTAGGGAATTCTTATTGCTTATCTGGGTAAGCATGTCAATCGCTCCGGCACCAGCGGCCTTGATTTCAGAATCCTCTGCATCTAACCTAAAAGTATCTATAGCATCCAAACCAACACAACTATTTGATGCGCCAGTATCTAAAATAAATCTGCCTTTAACCCCATTTATTGAAGCTTTAATTTCAAAATGATTGGTTTTGGTAAGTTGAAGCTTAACTTTTGTATATCCTTTGTCCAGCAAGAAGTCCTGCAATGTTTGCATCCGCTAATTTTTTACAAATATACTTATGTAAACGCTACTTTTGTTGAATGATTGTAACAGACACCCATACCCATTTATACAGTGAGGCCTTTGATGAAGATCGGGATGAGATGATTAAACGGGCCATGGATAGCGGGATAGAGCGTTTTTTTATACCCGCCATTGATTCAACTTATACCGAGTCTATGCTTCAACTAAAAGAAAATTATCCCGAAAATGTGTTTCTGATGACGGGGCTTCACCCTACCTCAGTAAAGCCAGAAACTTATAAAGAGGAATTGCTTCACGTTAAAGAAATGCTTGAAAAGCATAAATTTTACGCGGTTGGCGAAATAGGAATAGACCTTTATTGGGACCAATCGACGTTGGCAATTCAACAGGAAGCTTTTCGATTTCAAATTAAACTTGCAAAAAAATATAGATTGCCGATAGTTATTCATTGCCGCGATGGTTTTGATGAGATTTTCGAAACCTTGGAAAGTGAAAAAGATGAATCGTTATTTGGGATCTTTCATTGTTTCACAGGAAATGAGAATCAAGCCCAGCAAGCCATCAATCTTAATTTTAAGCTCGGCATTGGTGGCGTGGTAACCTTCAAAAATGGCAAGATTGACCAATTTTTAGGTGAAAAGATTCCCATTTCTGAAATTGTTTTAGAAACGGACTCTCCCTATTTGGCACCGGCGCCATATCGAGGAAAGCGTAATGAAAGCTCTTATCTTACCCACATCATTAAAAAACTTTCCGAAATCTATAATTTGAGTGAATCGGAAATTGCTGAAATAACCACTAAGAATTCCGAAGAAATATTTAAGATATAAGATGGGAGAGAAGCCGCCAAAAATACTGTTGATATATACCGGAGGAACAATAGGTATGATTAAAGATCCAGAATCTGGAAGTTTGAAATCCTTTAATTTTGGTCAACTGTTAAAGAAAATCCCGGAGATAAAATTGCTTTCGTGCGAAGTGGTTACAAAATCATTAGTGAAACCAATTGATTCGAGCAACATGAACTTGAATTACTGGATGGAGATTGCCACGATGATTGAAGAAGATTATGAAACCACCGACGGATTTGTGATACTTCACGGAAGTGATACCATGAGCTATACCGCATCTGCGCTCAGTTTTATGCTAGAAAATCTGTCGAAGCCGGTCATTATTACGGGTTCTCAACTACCGATTGGTGATTTACGGACGGACGCAAAAGAAAATCTGATAACTGCAATACAGATTGCATCGCTTCAATATTATGGTAAGTCAGTGATAAAGGAAGTAGGACTTTATTTTGAACATAAATTATATAGAGGTAACCGAACTACGAAGGTAAGCGCCGAGCAATTTGAAGCATTTGATTCTCCAAATTATCCGCCCTTGGCAGAATCTGGCGTTAATCTAAATGTTTTAAAGGAAAATCTTTTTAGCACAAAACGACGAAAGGATTTAATCGTACATAAGGAATTTGATGCGAGCATCGCATTGGTAAAACTCTTTCCTGGAATCACCGAAGCGTATATGGAATGTATTTTCAATTCGGAAAAACTCAAGGGAATAATCATTGAGACTTATGGCGCTGGCAATATGCCGACCGAGAAATGGATGTTGAACCTTTTGGCCAAAACTGTAAAAAGAGGAATACCAATTATAAATATTACCCAATGCTCTGCAGGCATGGTTAAAATGGGTCAATATGAAACCAGCGAAAATCTTAGAAGAATAGGTCTAATTTCTGGCCACGATATTACTACCGAAGCGGCGGTAACCAAATTGATGTATATGCTCGGAGAAAAAATTTCTCCTCAATCTTTTAAAACCATTTTTGAAACTTCGTTAAGGGGAGAGATGTCTTGAATGTTAGATGATAGAATCTAGAGGTTAGATTTTAGACATTAGAATCTAGACATATGTACGTCCTTGACCTATGGCTTAAGACTTATGCCTTTATGCTAAAGATGATTTTAGAAATAGTATAGCATTATTATAATCTTCACCGATTAATGATATTTAGAGGTTTTTAAATTATAATGGATAAGTATTTTATAGAGTAGAATAAATTCGGATATTTGCCGTCCCGTATAAGGCGGGAATTAATAGAGAGGTGGCCGAGTGGTCGAAGGCGCACGCCTGGAAAGTGTGTATACTCCAAAAGGGTATCGAGGGTTCGAATCCCTTCCTCTCTGCGAGATGAGTACCAAAATCCCCTAAAAGCCTTTAAACTAGATGTTTAAGGGCTTTTTTAATTTTAAATAATATCAAATGATATCAAATAACACCATATAAAACGTACCTATATAGGTGAGAAATTTTAATCCTAAAATCCTCACCTATTTACGTGTTAAATACTGATATTTAACAACTTATAATTTTTATAAATGCCAAAATATTTTAACTTCATAGCGAATAAATTTCTCACCTATGAAAGATACATTTTCCATTATATTTTTTCCTAAAGGAAAGGACCTTGATAAAAATGGCCAAGTACCTATATATGTTAGGATTACAGTTAATGGCCAACGCAAGGAATTCGGAATAAAAAGAAAAATTGCCTTGGAAAACTGGAACTCGGATGCTAGCAAAATGATGGGAAAAAAAGCTGAGGC
This sequence comes from Flavobacteriaceae bacterium MAR_2010_188, assembly GCA_900104375.1. NCBI lineage: Bacteria > Pseudomonadati > Bacteroidota > Flavobacteriia > Flavobacteriales > Flavobacteriaceae > Flavobacteriaceae bacterium MAR_2010_188. The sequence goes on along the minus strand of LT629302.1, from coordinate 2,689,924 downwards.
AATTGAATTGAATCGATACATCGATTCTGTAAAAAGCAGAATTTATAAAATACAGGAACAATTAATGCGTGATGAAAAGAAGGTTACCGCGAAAATAATCAAGGATATTTATCAAGGTAAAGACGAAAACCTCAAGATGCTTATCGAGATCTTTGATACACACAACGCCAAAATTGAAAAGCTTGCAGGAAAGGAATTTGCCCTTGGTACGATTGAACGTTATAAAACCGCCAAAAAACATGTGGAGGATTATATCAAATTTGAATATAAGCAAGACGATATTCCAGTAAAGAATGTAAATCACAAATTCATAACCGGATTAGAATACTATCTTAAAACAGAGCGCGATTGTGCGCACAATACAACCTTAAAATATATTGCGAATTTTAAAAAGATAATCCGCATTGCGTATGCCAATGATTGGATTGCTAAGGATCCTTTCCTTAATTATAAATTGAAATTAAAACAAGTTACGAGAGAGTATCTTACACAGGAAGAAATCCAAATTTTAACCGAGAAATCCTTTAGAGCTGAAAGATTGGAACTTGTAAAGGATATATTTCTATTTTCATGCTTTACCGGTTTGGCCTATGTAGACGTCCAAAAAATAACGCCAGATGATATTATATTAGGCATTGACGGCCATAAATGGATAAAGACCACCAGAACAAAAACTAAGTCGGTCGTGAGTATTCCAATTCTGCCCTTAGCCATGGAAATCATAGAGAAATATAAGGATCATCCTGAAGTTAGAATTAAAGGTAAGTTATTGCCCATTCTCACCAATCAAAAGATGAACGCATATCTCAAAGAGATAGCGGATGTATGTGGTATAAATAAAAATCTGACCTTTCATGTCGCTAGGCATACATTTGCTACGACTGTTACTCTCACTAATGGAGTACCTATAGAATCAGTGAGCAAAATGTTAGGGCATAATTCCCTTAAAACTACTCAGCACTATGCCAAGATATTGGATAGAAAAGTTAGTGATGATATGCAGACATTAAGAGAAAGATTTTCGAATTCAGATAAAAAGTCTAAATCAAAATAATAAGCTTTCTGATCATTCCTTTATATGTCGGTAATGACTAAAGATGAATAGGGGGCGAATCTAACTCAAACTAGAAAGGAATAGCAATTGATAATTCGATTAAGTATTGGTAATTCTCTAATCTAAAAATTTTATTAAATCTCTTCCACCATACAATACTCTAACGATTCTAATTTGGTTTTTTAAGATTCTATAGAAAATAATATGGGAGGCATAAGGCAGACTAAAAAGACCTTTCTTAATATCATTTCTTTTTTTACCGATAAGTGGGTTTTTTGCCAAGGCCTCAAAATGTCCTTGCATGTTAATTAAATAATTAAGAGCCTGAGCATTGCCAAATTTGTAAGCTCCAAAATCAAAAATCTCCTCTATATCGTTTCCTGCCTCTTCAGAGAGGACATATTTGCTCATTGAGTAATCTTCTTATCGGCGATAATTTCCTTCATGCTTTTTTTGCTATCAGGACCATCCCACCCCTTCTCGATTTGCTTTCTTAAGTCTTCAATAACCTTTTCTCGATAGATACTATGAAGTCTTAACGCGTCTCTGATAACTTCACTATTATTTTGGTAATCCCCAGACGCAACTTGATTGGAGATATATTCCTCTTGCTTTTTAGTAAAACTGATGTTCATCTTATGATATTTTTGCTATATAAAAATAATAAGTATATCCATATTTAGCAAATATAGATATAACTTTAATTATTTATTGTGCCTTTGGTTTGGTCTCCCCCAAATCTACCTGCAAACTTTTGCGCGTGGATCCTGTGCGGTTTTTATAGTGTACCGGCAGTTAAGCGTTAAGCAAAAACCGCATAGGGCGCAACCTATGATGTTTCCTGTATTGAATAAATCTAACGGTGCTTCGGTGTAGATAAGAATAATTGGATTTGCAAGGCCCTAATGGACACTCTTATTGAAGAATTATATCACTATCAATATTAAGTTTTTGATGTAAAGCTTTGGCAACATTCAACGTTATTTCCCTTTTTCCGTTCAAATAATCGCTGATTCTTGAAGCAGTTGTACCCAATAGAGCAGCCAAATCTTTTCGCTTTAGCCCCATTTCAAACATACGGAGTTCAATCATTTCCTGTAAGGTAGGTAAACCTATTGGGAAATGGGTTTCTTCATACTGCTCAATAATATCACTAATTTCTAAAAACTCTTTTGCTAAAGGGTCATCAGTTGGGGTATTATCATCCACAACATCTATCAACTCTTCTAAACGAAGTTTAGCTTTTACATATGTTGCATGTGTTACTAACTTTTCCATAATCTTATAACTTATCTATGTGCTTTATTTTGTCGTAATCCCTATGATTGCCCACCCATCGTACCAATACTTTCTTAAACTTAAATCGTACTATGGCCACAATTCTATAATGATTTCCCTTGACGTTAAAAACGAATCTACCGTTTCCAACACTATCAGCAGAATTAAATGTGTTCCTTAAATCAGCAAAACTATCCCACTCGGCCTTGCTTGCTTTTTTATACCAATCCTGTAAAGCTACTTTGGAATTGGTTTCTTTTGAGAAATAATCCCTCAGCTTTTTAAATGATATAACATGCATTTAAGTGATCATATTAATTAGAACATAAAGATATCGATTAATTAACATATTTGGTAATTTATTTGCATTTATGATTAGAATCTAAATTATAAATTCAATTTATAACTGAGAAAAATTATATAGAAATCCTAATTCATAACTTTAATTACTAAGTACCCAATGATAATTAATGACATCAACCAGATTACATATTGAAGCCAAAGCTGAACTTTTGAAACCACCTTTGAATTGGTTATCTGGTCTTGAAGATGTTGAATGGCTTTTTGATTCTGTGTGTGCATGTGATGACTCACTTTCAAATGTGTCTCCAACAAGTGTTCAATCTTTGAGGTATCAGCCTTGATCTTAATATCATCGACATTTTTGGTCAATTTCTCCAGTCGGTCGATGGATTTGTTGAAACCGTCCAATTCTTCGGTCAGCAGTTCCATGACCTCATCCAATTTTTTGTATCCCATGGTTTATCTATTTAATATCCTATTCCAGTGTCCAATGCCCTGGTGATGGTCTTCTTTATGATATTCTTGGCCATAGACGTTGCCAAGTTTGATCCTAGCTCCACGGTCTTTCCCAATAGTTTCACCGATTTTTCGGGCTGTTTGTAAGTTCCCATCCCGGAGTTCTGTGAAAGCTGACCGAGTATCCTTCCTCCCGACATCGACCGATGCACCTCGCTAGCCTTAAAATCACTTCCCTTATATTCAAACCTCAATCCCTGTAATCTGTTGGCTTTATTGATGGTCGGAATTACCGAGACCATTTCCGCCTTCATTGCCCTAACGTATTCATCCAATGTTCGGGGCCTTTGGCTGGACATCACATTTTCATGGATATTCTTGATCGCAAGGCGGATGTTCAATGAGTTGAGACTTTTTTCAAATTGCACTTCCCTTGCGGTGGTCAATCCCATCTCCTTGGCCACTTGTTCGGCGGCCAGTTGGCTCCGCTTCCCAATAAAATTGTCATGATATGCTTTGCCATCAAATCCGATTCGGTTGACGTAGAGATGGATGTGCGTATGAGCCTTGTTCCTATGAATGAAAGCGATGGCCTGTCGTTCTTTTAGGTCCATTCCCTTTATAAATTTTCGGGTCAACTCTCCAAGTTGTTTGTTGGATAGCCTTTTTCCATCCTCCGGGGTCGGGCTCAGTACAAAGCTGAGGGTGTTTTTTTGACAGCGGGTGTTCTGTTCCTGGACCATCTTGAACTCCTCGGTAACCTGGCGCGGATCATCACCTGCCAGATGTTGGCTGAAGACAACTTCCGCATCCTTTTCCTGGTTCCATCCGTATTCCATGGAAGCTCTAGTATGTGATATGGATTTTCCCTTGCCTATCATTTTTTAAAATTATTGAGATGCTGTCTTATTTCTTCGGCCAGTTGGGAGACATCGTTGGCAAGTTCCGGGTTGCGTTTTTTGAACATATTTGAGATACTGCTAAAGTTGTTCTTATACTTCACCAAAGTATGGTAACATTCCAATTGGTCTTCGGTCAGCCGTTCTATAATATCGTTCCCAAAAGCAGAACTCCGGCAATATTCAGAAAGACTTAGACCGGCTCTTTGTGCTCTCTTTTTGAGCAGTTTTTTCTCGTAGATGGAACATCGGAACTTGATGTAGGTTTTTTTCATTTTTTATTCACTTTGCGACCTTCGGGAGCAAAGCAAGATTGTCTTTGTGGCAACAAAGACACATCTTGAATTGTTTGCCCATTTAAAACTTTCCGACCATTCATCAGCCACTCGTTCATATCCTTAAAACCTGAATAAAGATTTGATCTGTCTTCATAATTACTACAATGCTCCATAAAACTTTGGGTCGTACGCTTACCGTTTTCGTCGTTATCCAGATATAGCTTAACCTGATTATAGTATTCAATTATTTTCAAGCCCTTTTGTACAAATGCTGTGGAGTTCAATACCAGAAATTCGTTCTCTAATGCTAGTCTTTCATTTTAAGTTAATAAGGACAAAAGGTCGAACATGCCCTCCGTAACGATCAATTTTTTAGAGCCATTTCTGATCAAGGAAATATCTTTTGGAGAACTGGAATTCTTAACATATTTATTCCTTAGTTCCCATCCACTTGAAATGTTCTTTAACCCCAATGCGAAATATTTATTACCCTGGAAGCTATAATATACCTCGTATAAATACTTGTTCGCGACATGGACTATTATGCCCCTCGATTTCAGATAATCGATTAAGGCTATATGGGTCAGCTCCTTAATTTGGGTAATCCTGATTCTGGATTCGTTCTGTTCCCCTTCTAAAATTGGCCGCTTTTGAAAAGAGAAAGAAATTTGCTCATCATCTAATATTACTAAGGCTTCACTAACTGAAGAATTTGTTATCAGGCAAACCAGATCGATCACATTTCCCCCTTGACCATCCCCATGGTCGTACCATCTATTGATTCTCTTGCATACCTTGAAAGAGGCTTGGACCTCAGACCGGAACGGGCTGAGGAACCAAGCTTCTTTATCGTTCGTTCTGGTCGGAAAGTGTCCGAGTTTTGCCAGCGCATTTTCGATGGGAAAATCTCGGGCTCTTTCACACGATAGTCCGTTTGTTCTTTTTCTTTTCATTAGCTTAATTTTTTAAATTTCTCTTACCTTTCTACCTATCCCAATAATGACGGTACTTTGCGCTTAGGTCGGAAGTCTTTTCAATGCTACCTATCTTATTATTTAGGTAGGTTAGGTAACCCTTAGGTAAGATGGGGGTTAATTTTCCTACCTAAAGTTTTGACCTATCACCATTGGTTTTTTATCCCTTTAGGTAGTTAGGTAAGTACTATGCCCTGTTCCTTGGCATTTCCACTTCCCAAGGGGTATCCACGAAGAGTGGCTTGGCCAAGTAACCATAGACCTGTCGTTTGGGATGTTTAACTTTTTGAAAGCCGAAACCCGCCAATGCACGTCCAATATTGATATGGTTCAACCTCAGGTTGAGGCAAGCCGTTGCGACCATCACATCGGAAGCCGTTTTGAAATCCTTGATATCGGTAGAATTCTCATAATATTTAGCAACAACCTCTTGTTCCGAGGTCAATTTTGTGTATTTCTTGTTCCGTTCTTCATTTTCCTGGATATCCTTGATGGAGAGTTCAGGATTGAAGGTGGGGTCGGAATAGGCCAGATGATAAGCCTGTGACCAAACCTTGTTGATATCAATCACCTTTGAGTATTCAAAATCGATTCTTCCTTTTAGCTCAAAACAGAGCCATCGAACAGAGCCTGTTTCATCGTTCAGAAAAGAGGACATGTTGGTAGAGCCCATAAAAGAACAAATCCTCGGAAGCGTGGTATTCTTCCTGTCATAGGGCAGCCGTTCATTAATAAAGGTTTTCGAAAAAAATGCTTTCAGGGCATTGACGTCCTTTTTGGACAGTACTGCCAGTTCATCAAGGTTATAAAGAAAATTACGACATAATTGGATTCTAGCGTCCTTATCATTACTGATGTCCTCTGCCATATATTCGGCAAGTATGGGAGGACATAAAAACCTGCACCAAGTGGATTTACCAGAGTTCTGACCCTGATGCGATAGAACAAATGCCTGTTTATTGAAATAGTTGGTCTCCAATGCACATTTGATGGTCCTGACCAGCCATTTCTTAAAATGGTAATCAAAGGCTTCTTTCTCATAAGTAGGTACATAAGATGCCAGTTTCAAAATATAATCTTCACCATTCCATCTGGATAACCCTTTAAAATAATCCTTGATGGGATTGAGCTTTGGGATCCATTCAGATCGGATAAGGATTTCCAGTTTTCCCGTGGGGATCTCAACGCCTGACTTTGCCAGCTCAATGATGAGGGAGTTAAGGTTTAGGTATTGCCAATCCCTCTGGCCTTTCAGTACTATTTGAAAGTCATGGGAAATCTCGTTATAGACAATGCTATATTTGTCCTCCAAATATTCCATGGTATAATCATAGACCGTTTTTTTCTTGGCATCTTTAACCTCATAAAGCTTATTATCATGATTGCTTGAAACTATCATCTTTTATTTTTAAGAGTGTATTTCAATGCTTCTCTAGATATTTCCGAGTGAGAACTGCGTTTGTTTTGGAGAAGCCAATCGTTCAATTTTTTCTTTTCAAAAAAAATCATTTTACCATTGGGCTTTGAATGCGGAATATTGCCCGAGGATGTCAGCTTATAGAGATAGCTTCTCGATATCCCAGTATAATCACAGGTTTCCTCAAAGGTGAGTACTTCTTTATTAGCAGTTAATAGCCGCTCTAAACGGTCTAGCCGTTCCAGTATAAAAATATTGTCCATTTGTTTCTTTTTATGGTTACGAAATGAACAAAAGCGCTTTTGTTTTCTTTTGAAGAATTCTGGGTATAAAGGTAAAGAGAAGGGAAGATTGAGGCGTGATTGATGAATTATTTTTATTCACAAATAGTTGATATACAATACCTTGTATCAAATAATACCAAATTACACCAAAATAAATGTGTCAAATAAATATTGGTATTAAATGGAAGTAACTGGTATCATATGATTTTTGGAGAAAATGAAGGAATTATGAGTTATTAACAACCGTAGTAATGATGACCGAGAAGAAATAGATGAATATTCCGATTTCTTTTAATATAAATTAATTGTATTTAAATAATATATTATTCTGCATTTTCCAGTGATAACGATACCTAAAAATATTTAGGTTTCATAACAAACTTAAACAATTTGATTAGTTAATCCTTCAAACAAAATTTAAAGGGGGATAGGGTAATATCCATAATTATTGTAATATTGTACTACAATAAATAAGTTATGGCTGCAATCTTCACACTATCATCAAAATTATTTCTTCTCTGTGCGTTAGTAACTTTTAACTGCGAGGCACAAGAATCGAATATTCAAGCTGAATATACCATGTTCAATTATCCATTATTGATTGGGGTATCCGACATTCCTGTAATGAGAATTAATTTAGAAACCAAAACAGAAAATAACCAAAAGAGGGATATTCAAATAATACTTAATTCCACGAACGCCAATAATATAAATAGTGTTGCAGTATATTATACCCAAAAAGACTCACTATTTAACACAGAAAACAAAGTCTTCACCCAGTTACTTCCTAAGGAAGAAAATGAAATCAATATGATGCTCAGTTTGCCCAGTGGCGATAATTATTTCTGGGTGACCTATGAACTGAAAAATGATACGGAGTTATTGACGAAATTTGAAATATCTGCAAAAAACCTGATTGTTGATGGAAATTCAATCTCTAGCGATAGTAAGTCGGAATCTCCAGTATTACGTGCGGGATTAGCATTAAAGCAAATGGGTGATAATGGGGTTAACACCTTTCGGATTCCAGGTTTAACCACAACGAAGTCCGGTAACCTTTTAGCCATTTATGATGTTCGATATGATTCAAGACGTGATTTACAAGGAGATATCGATATTGGGTTAAGTCGTTCTACTGATGGCGGTAAAAGTTGGGAGCCAATGCAGATTATTTTGGACAAGGAAAAGTTTAATAACCTTCCTGAAAAATTCAACGGGGTGAGCGATGCCAATATATTAGTTGATACTAATACTGGAGACATTTATGTCGCGGGATTATGGATGCATGGCGTAATAAATTCTGACGGAGTTTGGGTAGATGGTTTAGATGAGAATAGTGAGGAATGGAACCATCAATGGAGAAATAAAGGTTCTCAACCAGGATTTGAATTGAAACAAACAAGCCAGTTTTTGTTGACTAAAAGTACAGATGACGGAAAAACTTGGAGCGAGCCAAGAAACTTAACTACAATGCTCAAAAAAGAGGAATGGTGGTTATCTGCCCCTGCACCAGGTCATGGTATTACACTTAAGGATGGTACTTTGGTTTTTCCGACTCAAGGAAGAGATAAAAATGGAGATAGTTTTAGTAATATAACCTATAGTAAGGATAACGGGGAGACTTGGGAATCGAGCAATATAGCGGGAAACAATACTACCGAAAGTATGGTGGTAGAGTTGCCGGATGGAAGTCTTATGCTGAATATGCGCGACAATCTAAACAGGCAGAGAAAAGGTGAAGATAATGGTAGGTACGTGGCTGTCAGTAAAGACCTCGGGAAAACTTGGACTGAGCATCCTTCTTCCAATAGCGCTCTTATTGAGCCTGTGTGTATGGCGAGTCTTCACAAACACACATATAGAGGTCTTAATCAAGAAAACAAAGAAATACTATTCTTCTCAAATCCTAATTCTAAGGATGAAAGAATTAAACATACAATTAAGGTTAGTTTTGATAATGGTCTAAGTTGGCCCGAAGAATATTGGATGGAACTGGATGAAGGCAAAGGTTCGGGGTATTCTTGTATTACCTCTTTGGACGCTAGCACCTTAGCAATTTTATATGAAGGTAGCCAGGCTCAAATGACTTTTCAATTAATAGATATCAGTCATCTCGTTGACAAGAAATAGAAATTAATAATTTACGTATTATTCTAGAAAATTCATTTCATAATAAGGGTTGAAATGGTCATGCATAAGTTTCCTAAATTCTTCTGCTGATCCTTTTTCTAGACAATCTATCAACTCATTGTGAGAAACTTTAGTATTAGCCTTATTCTCATCAATAATTACAGATTCAAGTTCCAAAACATAATCAAAGACACTCCTTAGATATTTTTGGAATCCACACAGGGTTTCGTTTTTGGAGATTTTATAAAGCGCGGAGTGAAAACTGATTTCATGTTCAATTTTATCTGGAACATTCTTGCGTAATTCGTAGTCTTCAACGATTTGGCGTAAAAATTTTATTTCATCCTTATTTATATTTCTATAAATCGCATCAGCCATTCCTATTTCTAGCATAATTCTAAGCTCAAATAAATTATGTAATGTAGACTTATCTAAAACATCGGGATCCATCACTCGCGCAAGTGCCGAGAACAAATCGAATTTTTCTAGTTGAATTCCGCTTTTTTTGTTTGATGAAATAAGTCCAAGCATCCTAAACCTGCTCAGTGCTTCACGTATAACATTTCTACTCACATTCATGTTTTCTGCGAGTTCCTTTTCAGTCGGAAGATTATCACCTGGATGAAAATCATTGTTCTTAAAATAAAGCCATAAATTTCTTTCGACCTGATCGACCATGCTTTCTTTTAGGATGGGCTTAAAATTCTCGGCTTGACTTTTCATATGGCAAATTTAAATAATTAGAAATCTTTTTAACAAATGTAGTTTGATTTTTGGAAAGTAATAGGATATTGTTATATATTAGTAAAATCATATTGTCCTACAATAAAAATATTCTTATGATTAGATTCTTTACGTTAGTTTTTTTGCTTTGTTTGAGCAATAATCTTTTTAGTCAAAAAATTGTAACATCGGGTGTTGTTCTGGACGATACAGGGATACCACTGCCGGGTGCCAACGTAATTATAAAAGGCACGACAGATGGAACATCTACAGATTTTGACGGTAATTATTCAATTGAAGTCGAGCCGAATGCTACATTAATTTTTTCTTCTTTAGGTTTTGCGCCTCAAGAAATTGGAGTTAACTCTAGAGCGACTATAGATGTTGTGCTTAGCGCAGATGCCGAAGTGCTAGCAGATATTCTGGTGATTGGCTATGGTAAGCAATCCAGAAATCTAGTAACTGGTGCCATTTCCAAAGTAGATATTAAAGAAGTGGAGAACACGCCATCGGCTAACCCAATCCAAGCTCTTCAAGGTAAAGTCGCGGGACTCTCAATACTGCCGACTTCTGGACAACCAGGTGATGAGGCCCAAGTCTTTATTAGAGGAGGTACGCAAGTCCGTGCCGGTAGTGGATCCAATGAGCCACTATATTTAATAGATGGTGTATATAGGAAGAATTTAAATGGGCTTAATCCCAATGATGTCGCCACGATCCAAGTGTTAAAGGATGCTGCTGCTACCGCTATTTATGGTGCTCGTGCGGCTAATGGTATTATACTGATCACAACCAAATCTGGTGATAGAAACTCAAAGGGCATATTCAATATAGATTATCAGACAGGTTTGGCGGAACAATTAAATAACTACCCATGGACCACCGCAGAAGAATATATTAGAGTTTCTAGAATAGCTGCTGCTAAAGGTATAAACCTTGAAAATCCTGGAGACAGATTATCCAATACTAAATTCGGATATAGCACACAAACAATTAATGCTAGAGGTCAATATGGGGTGTCTCGGAATACTTTAGCTTTCATCGACGATGTAATTGGGGTAGAAGGTCAGGCATATGTTGCAAATCTCCTAGAGAATAAGGGTTTTCAGACTATGGAAGATCCAGTGACTGGAAAAACATTACTATTTAAGGACAACAATTACGACGAAATAATCTTTGTGCCAGCGGTAACTCAAGATCTTAATTTACGTTTTAGTAGAGGGAACGAAACCTCCAACTTTAATGTAAGTCTAGGTTACCTTGATCAAGAAGGAACATTTTTAGGAACAGGTTTTTCGCGATTCACTGGTTTATTTAATGGCGATTTTGATATTAGCGATCGGGTTAAAATAAATTCTGGAGTCAATTTTAGTTATCAAGAGAGCGATCAGGTACAAAGTAGTAATAACTCCATAAATCGGTCATCTAGAATGCCCCACACCTTAAGAATATATAATGACGATGGAACTCCTGCTCTTGGTGAAGTAACAAGTTCCCCAAGAAATAGGTTGCACGAACTATTTTATCAAATTATTGATCAAAAAACATATTACACGACTTTCAATTTTGGTATGGAGTGGAATATTTGGGACAATTTATATTTCAAACCTTCAGGATCATTTTTTAGGGATGATTATAATTTTAATTTCTTTGAAAAGGCTTCTCCCGAAATTCCAACCCGTCGCTCTGCCAGAGATGAAGTAGCGAATAACCAATTGCTATTAAATGGAATATTTACCTACGATAAAGAAATTAATGGACATAATTTTGATTTGCTATGGGGGATAAATTATACTAAAGAAAGACGTGAAGGGATTTTTGGAGAGGGAGCTGATGCTCCAACAGACATCATCATAACACTTAACGCTTCTGCCACCGATCAAGAAAGAGTCTCTAGTGATATAACTGAAAATAAGCTGTTCAGTAATTTCGGTAGACTTAACTATAATTATAAATCTAAATATATGCTTTCTGCGACCTATCGATATGATGGCGCATCGCAGTTTGCTGCCGATAACAGGTATGCATTTTTCCCAGCATTCTCAATAGGTTGGAATGTTAACGAAGAAGGCTTTTGGAATACCGAATATTTTAATAAACTTAAAATTCGTGCCAGCTGGGGTCAAGCAGGATCTCTATCTGGGCTGACTATTGCTGATACCCAAGGGCAATATTCGACTAGGTTTTACCAGTTTCAAGGTGGGGCACTTCTTTCCAGGTTACCAAACACCGGATTAAAATGGGAAACCACAACTACTTTGGATGTTGGTATGGACCTAGGTTTTGGAAATGGACGCTTTAATTTACTACTGGATTATTATAATAAGCTTACCGATGATAGGCTAATCGATAGACCACTACCACAACAAACAGGTTTTAGTTCCATACGTTCAAATTTTGGTAGTCTAAGGAATGAAGGTATAGAAATTGAACTTGGCGCAGATGTTCTTCGAGCTGGTGATTTTACTTGGCACACTGATTTCAATTTCGCCTACAATCGTACTACCGTTGTTGATTTACCTGAGAATGAGAGAGAGAAGAATAGAATTCAAGGAGGAGAAATATACAATTCTAATGGTGATGTAGTACAGGTTGGCGGTTTAGCTGAAGGTGAAAGACCTTATGGTATTTGGGCTTTTGATATGATAGGAGTTTATAGCACCGACGAAGAGGCGGCAAATGCCCCCCAGGATTTATTAGTTTCCGGCTCTAAATTTGGAGACCCTAAAAATGGAGGTGATGCCATCTGGCGGGATGTTAATGGAGACAATATAATAGATGATAAAGATTTAGTCTTTGTAGGTTATGAAACTCCAGATAAAATTGGAGGAATGGTAAATACATTTTCATATAAGGGACTGCAATTGAGATTTGCAATGGATTATGCTTTTGGCCATGTTATTAATAGCGGATGGAGAGCGAGAGCTAACGCCAATGCTAGAAATAATGTAATGACTACCACCGACGTATTACGTGACGATTTTTGGACGGAACAAGGTGACATTGCTAAATATCCGAGATATGATAATGCTTCGGATTTTGACAATGGATATAGAAATCACCTAAGAAATTTGGGGTCAAATTCAAATCTAGATGCAACTGGTGGCGGAGGTTCTGCTAGTACATTATACTACGAAAAGGGTGATTTTATTGCATTTCGAGAACTTACTCTTTCATACTCAATTCCAACAGGAATAGATGGCATATCAAAATTAGGATTAAGTGATATAAGATTAAATGCCAGCGCATACAACATTGGCTATTGGACCAAATATAGTGGCCTAACTCCCGAAATTTATGACGGTACTGATGAAGGAATTTATCCCCGACCATTTCAAATTATTCTTGGTGTAAACCTTACTTTTTAAAAAATTCTATGAAAACAATTAAACTACAACACTTCTTTTTACTGCTATTTTTTGGAATTACCATTTCTTGCAGCGAAAGCATATTGGACACGGAGATACCTTCTAGCATAACAAGTGGGAACTTTCCAACGTCTGAAGGGGATTTAAGAGCTATGCTTACAGGTCTTTACGATGGACTTCGCGATGAATATAATCGCACAACTTATGGAGAAGATCGAGGAGATTCATTCAACGTTGGGTTGATTGGTACAGTTTCCGATGCCTGGGCACAAAACCTAAATGGCGGAAATGGTCCAAATTGGCGAGTAAATTACAATCTCATCAATAACATCAATATCATTATAAATACTTCCGAGGATATTGAGTTTTCTAGCAGTTCAAAAAAATTCCAAATTGTTTCTGAGGCCTATTTTATGCGAGCATTCACATATTTTCAGCTCATAAAAATTTGGGGAGACGTGCCGTTGTTGCTGTCGCCAGTAGATCAAAATACCCCATTAGTAGGAAGAACTGCCAAGGAGGTCGTAATGGAACAAATTATTAATGATTTAGATTTAGCGATTGATTTATTTCCAAATGATGGATTTAATGGATCGAAATATATGGCTAGTAAACCGGCAGCTTATGCCCTTCTAGCAGATGTTAGCTTATGGAATGCTAAAGTTTTAAATGGAGGTGATGAAAATTTCACAACTGCGATTACAGCCGTTAACAGTATAACTGGCGTCCAGTTACTACCAGATTTCGGGAGCATTTTTGATTCAAAACAGAACAATGAGGTCATTTTTGCATTCTTCTTCGATTTTAACGAACAAGACGGCATGTATGCAAGCACGGTCACATCAAGAGATGTGAATGTAGATCGAGCTTTGAATCCCGATGTTCCTACCTCATCCAGTTTTAATGCAAGACATAATTATAGACCAAGTGATAATATAATTAATCTATTTGGAGATAGCAATGATCAAAGAGCCAATAGGTCTTTTATCCCAATTCTAACACAAGATGGTGGAGACGCTGATACTGATCCAGATGTCCTCAGTATAAGTCAGAACAAGTTTAAAGGGACTTTCTATAACAACGATACCTATTACGACAATGATGTAATCGTGTACAGATGGGCAGAAATGTTATTATTTAGAGCGGAAGCCAATGCAGCATTAGGCAATATTTCTCAAGCCGTGGACGATTTGAACAAAATAAAGGAACGGGCGGGCATTCCTTTGTATAATGGTCCTCTGGAACAAACCGCAGTAGAATTAGAAATACTTGACGAAAGAGGAAGAGAATTATTCCTAGAACTCAAGCGATATTGGGACCTCGTCCGATTTCATAACGGAGGAACCATAAATATTTATAACGAAGTTCCTAATCTTTCAGGTGTAAACATTCCGTTAATATGGCCTGTCAATAATAATATTATTTCCGAAAATCCTCTTATCGAACAGACAGATGGATATGAATAAAAATTTTCGAGTTAGTCCTGCATAGATGGTAGGAAGAATATTTTCTTCCTGCCATGAATGTAGTAAAGAACAAAATTAAATCAATATATACCTTTCACCTACCCCTAATTAAAATGAAACTAAATATCAACGGAATTATAGCAGCGACCTTTAGTCCTTTTGACGAAAATGAAAACCTTAATCTCGAAATCATCCCTATTCTGGTAGATGAGCTTATAAAGCAAGGAATCGGAGGTTTTTACATTAATGGAAGTACTGGCGAAGGAATGTCAATGCCTTTAAATAAGAGGATTAGGGTTGCAGAGGCATACCTAAAAGCAGTAGATAAACGCGTTCCGTGTATTATTTCTGTTAGTCATACGAGCTATGAGGTCTCGCGAGATTTGACAAAGCATGCGATTGAAGTAGGTGCTGATGCCGTTTCGGCGACCCCACCCTCATATTATGGAATAAATAGTATTGAACAATTAGCCCTCGCAGTGGAGAAAATTGCCAATTGTCAAGAGAAAATACCTTTCATCTATTACCATATCCCGGACAGAACTGGTCTAAGGTTTAGAATGTATAGTTTTTTGGAGATAATAGGGAATAGAGTGCCAACTCTTTCGGGTGTAAAGTTCACGTCTTCTGACTTAGATGACTTTTTGCGTTGTGATACGGAATTCGGAGATAGATTCAAAATGTATTTTGGCCGAGATGAATTGTTTTTGCCCGCTTTGGCGATAGGGGCCGATTCTTTTATAGGTAGTACATACAATTTTCTGCTGCCAAAATACTTGGAAATAATCAAATGTCATAACAAAGGAAATAGTGATGAAGCCATTTCAATATTTGACGATACTGTACAAATTATTCATGAATTTCTGAAGTATGATGGTTTGGCATCGCAGAAAGCTATAATGAAGATGATGGGTTTCAATTTTGGCCCTCCCAAATCTCCTGTCCTAGACTTGACCACTAATGACTATAATTCCTTAAAAAACTATTTGAAAACTGAAAAGATTTTTGAAAATCATATATCATAATTTTGGAAATATGACCAAGACAAAACCTAATTACTCGAAGCTACCTATACTTATCGTATTGCTCTTATGTCTAGTCAATTGTTCACCGGAGCCTGAAGGCAGCATAATAAAATCCGATGGAGGTGGAGAAGAGGAAGTAATTAAATTTCCAGGTGATGATGGGATTAATTTCATTTTTAAGAAAGGAATGGAAGGCTATTCATGTTATCGAATACCTGCCTTATTGAGAGTAGATGAAAACATTTTGTTGGCGTTTGCTGAAGGTAGAAAACTTAACTGTAGCGATACAGGAGATATAGATTTAGTTGTAAAGAGATCACAAGATAATGGTTTTAGCTGGAGTGAGAATATCGTTATTTGGAGTGATGGATCTAATACATGTGGAAATCCTGCCCCTGTCCTAAATGCCAAAACTGGAGAAGTTGTTCTTCTCGCAACCTGGAATAATGGAGAAGACGATATCGGACCTATTAATGATGGTACATCAATTGACACTAGGCGCGTTTACAAAATTAATTCCGTCGACAAAGGACTTACCTGGAATACTCCAACTGAGATAACCACATCTGTAAAGGAAAGTAACTGGAGATGGTATGCAACCGGTCCGGGTTCTGGTATACAAATTAAGAATGGGACATTTAAGGACAGAATGGTCGTGGGATGTGACTTTATTGATGAAAACAGAAGGGGTTACTCTCATGTCATAATTTCAGATGATGATGGCACGACTTGGACTTTAGGAGGAGTATCTCCAGAATCAAAAACTAATGAGTGTGAAGTAGCAGAGTTATCTGACGGCAAATTGATGTTGAATATGAGAAACACTGGACCAGAGAATAGACGAAAGGTGGCAATAAGTGAAGATGGAGGAGCAACTTGGAATTATAAAGGAGTAGATAATGCTTTGGTTTCTCCGGTTGTACAGGCCAGCTTGCATCGTTTTAGTTTTGGCGACAATAAGGAGAATATCTTGTTGTTTTCGAATCCTGCTGATATAAATGAACGGAAGAGAATGACTATTAGAATTAGTAATGATGATGGAGAAACATGGGTAGGCTCCCATAGTATGCATAATGGTTTTGCCGCGTATTCAGATATGGAAAATTACAGTGCCGAGCGTGTGGCAATACTTTATGAGACAGGAGAAAATCTCAGTGATCGTTACGATGGAATATCATTTGAAACGGTTGCAATTGAAGACATTTATTAATAATCCTAAGTATATAACATATTAACTATAAAATTGAAACTATGAAAATTTTCAAAACCATTTCCATTTTTATCTTCTGCTTGATTCAATTGCAATCATGTAGTGATGATGACACTAAAATCATTGAGATGGATGCTGATTTTAGTGCTGATGCACAAAATATTTCTGCGGGCGAATCGATACAATTTACTGACTTATCGATAGGAGACGTTACCAAATGGGATTGGAGTTTTGAAGGAGGTACACCACCGACATCAAACCTTCAGAGTCCGGTAATTGTTTATAACACTGCCGGGACATACGCTGTTACATTAAGAGTAAGCAATTCAGAGCAATCTGAGACAATTGCTAAAGAATCTTTTATAGTGGTTAGTTCACCTCAGGTCACCGCGAATTTTGAAGTGAGTGCCAATAATGTGCTTCAAGGAGAGAATTTAGTGTTTACGGATAATTCCACAGGTAATCCTACAAGCTGGCTTTGGGAATTCATTCCGGAATCTGGGGAGACTATAACTTCAACAGAGCAAAATCCTGTAATAGCATTTGATCAACCCGGCTTATATTCTGTAAAACTGAAAGCATCTAATTCGGACAACTCAGACGAGTTTGTAGCGACCAATATCTTTACAGTTGTTGACAGTTCTTCATTAGAAGCAGATTTCACAGCATCTCAGACCTATGGTTATACGGGAGGTATGGTAAATTTTACTGATACATCAGTTGGAAATGTTCAGGAATACAACTGGTCATTTGAAGGTGCTACGCCTTCTAGTTCAAATGAAATGAATCCATCAGTATCTTACGATTCTGCCGGTAGATATACGGTTTCTTTAACAATTTCTAGTGATAACGGTACCTCTACTATAACAAAAGAAAACTTGATTATTATAGTCCCTGGAGATAATTTAGCTGCATTCTTCCCTTTTGATGGAAATTCAGATGATGTTGGGCCTAATAATTTATCCTCAAACACTGTAGGCGTAATAGGATTCAGTGATATTGATAGAAATGGTATGGAGAATCAGGTTGGGGTATTTGACGGAGAAAGCACCCTTTTGGTAACGGATAATCCCGCCACGAATTTCGCTACAGATGATTATACTATTGGCGTATGGATCAAAACAGATGACATTTCCAAAATGATGGTATGGCAGGAATCTGGAGCAAATGGCCCTGGAGACAATCAATCCTGGGTAAGAATAGGGGATAATACTGAAAGTAGAATTTTACGTTTTGCCACAGAGGATTCCACAGGCGGAGCTATCATGAATATAGGTACTGCGGATATAACAAATGGTGTTGCAAATGGGTTGTGGCATTATGTTGTAGCAGTGAGGGAAGGAGTAAATACTAGGGTTTATGTGGACGGGGTGTTTATTCAGGAAAAAACTGGAACCAATGTAAAAAATGTTTCTAATGAACAAGACTTTAAAATTGCTTCTCAAGAAACAAATCCGGGTACATATGGCAATTTTTTTAAAGGTAGTATGGATGAAATGATTATTTATAACAGAGCATTATCTGAAGCTGAGATTTTGACTTTATTTAATCTATAGTTAGAAATGGTCATTTGTGGAAGTATCCATCGATGGCCATTTTTTTATTAGTATCATTGAACCAAAACTTGAAAGATATACCTAGTGCATAATAAGTAATTATCTACATGAAAGATATTCGAAGAAATCTTATTACTTACCTGACGCCTATTGTTTTGATGCTGCTCGCAACATTAACAAATGCTCAGGAATCTACGCATCAGTTAACCAAAAAAAATTTTAAATGGGATGTAGTCGCTAATTTACCGCTAGGTAAAGGTGGTGCGGAACAAATCGGCTTTGCCGGTTCATATGCTGGAATTGATAATGGTGTATTGATTCTTGCAGGTGGAGCCAATTTTCCAGATGGTTTGCCATGGGAGGGAGGTAAGAAAAGATGGTCTAAGTCTATTTTTATTTTATCTAAAGATTTTGAATGGATTTCAGATGTGCAGCAAGAATTGCCACAGAGTATGGCTTATGGCATAACCGTTCCCACTTCAAAAGGACTGGTCTTAATCGGTGGTAACAACGAATTAGGAACTGTGCTAGACATCCTTTTGCTTTCTTATAATAATATAAGTAAGGAAGTTGAAATAATGGAATTAGGTAAACTTCCCAATCAATTTGAGGTAACCTCAGGAAGCTTATTGTCGTCAGATGAAATCTTGGTTTCAGGAGTTATGAACGGAGATAACCAACTCATAAAAATATCTACAGAAAAACTTTTATCACCAACTGAAAGAAATGCTGTAAAATGGGATTTTCTAAACCCGTGTCCTGGGCCGACCCGACTTCTGCCTGCATATGCTTTACAAAATAATGGCTCAGATGAATGCTTGTATTTATTCGGAGGCCGCAATGAATCCGATAAGGGGATAACACTTCTTAATGATGGCTATTATTATGATACATCCAAGAATTCTTGGAATCATTTAACATCGGTGCCTCAAGTGATGGGTGCGCCCGCACTTTCATTTGGACCGAGTAATATTTTGATATTCGGAGGAGATAATGGTGAGGAGTTGATTAAACGTAATAGTATTCAATTACAGTTGAGCGATTCTATTGGCCAGCAGAATCAAGACACGTTGAATGCGAATCTCAAAAATCTGTTCATTGACCATAAAGGATTTACCAAAGAAGTTTTATCATTTAATACCATTACGAATAATTTCAAAACTGCTGGCACAATATCCCTTGAACCCAGGGTTACAACAAATGCATTTTTTTGGGATGACACTATCATTATTCCTAGTGGAGAAATACGTCCTGGCATTCGTTCAACGGAAATTTTACGAGCCAAAATAGATGTTGAGGAGAAATCTTTCGGTGTCACCAATTATATTGTACTTCTAGCTTATTTTCTAATTCTGATTTCAATTGGGATATATTTTTCATCAAGACAGAAAACTTCAGAGGATTATTTTGTTGGTGGAGGTAGAATTCCATGGTGGGCAGCGGGGTTGAGTGTTTTTGGTACTGCTCTGAGCGCAATAACTTTTATGGCTGTACCTGCCAAAACATTCGCTACAGACTGGTCGTATTTATTTTACAATTTAAGTGTTTTATTATCCACTCCATTGATAGTAATATTATTCATTCCCTTCTATAGAAGACTAAACTTAACTACTGCCTATCAGTATCTAGAATCGCGATTTAATGTTTTTGTAAGACTATTTGGAAGTATATCATTTATCGTTTTTCAAATTGGGCGAATTGCAATCGTACTTTATTTGCCAGCTATCGCATTGTCTCTTGTAACAGGAATCGATATCTATATTTGTATAATAGCAGTTGGTTGCATAAGTGTCGTATATACTCTAATAGGTGGTATTGAAGCTGTGATTTGGACCGACGTTATACAAGTTGTTGTTTTGTTGGGAGGGGCAATTTTATCATTGGTAATGATATATTTGGACTTGGGCACTGAAATAAATCCTTTGCTGAATGAGGCTGCAAATGATGGGAAACTTGCCATTGCAGACCTGAGTTTTGCTTTTAATGAACCAACAATCTGGGTGGTAATTATAGGTGGTTTTTTCGCAAATTTAATTACATATAGTAGCGACCAGACGATGGTACAAAGATATCTTACCACCAAGGATGAAAAAGGAGCTGCCAAAACTGCTTGGACTAATGCTCTATTAATAATACCGTCCACGATTATCTTTTTCAGCGTAGGAACTGGTCTTTATCTCTATTATAAAAAATTCCCAGCATCACTAGATGCACTCTCAACTAATAATGATGCAATATTTCCTTGGTTTATAATTAATGAATTACCGGCAGGAGTTTCAGGTTTGCTTATTGCAGGACTGTTTTCTGCGGCGATGTCTAGTTTAAGCAGTAGTATCAATTCCTCGGGAACAGTATTTACTATTGATATTTACAAAAGATTTTTTTCGATTAAATCTGAAAAGCAAACTCTTTTTATTGCGCGTTCAGCGACCTTAGTATCCGGAATTATTGGAATTCTATTTGCTCTATGGATGGCATCATTTGATATAAATTCATTATGGGATCAATTTTTCAAGATACTTGGATTATTTACAGGTGGTTTGGGTGGATTATTTCTACTTGGAGTCTGTTTTAAGAAAGCGAATAGTACTGGAGCAATTGTAGGTCTTATTGTTAGTAGTGTTGTTCAATTCGTAATTTCCTCCTACACAGATTTACATATATTTTTATACAGCGCGACGGGACTATTGTCATGTGTTATTGTTGGCTATATTGAAAGCCTTCTATTTCCTTCTAAATCGGACTTAAAGGGTCAGGAATTAACCATTCACAACAAAAGATTTAGGGGTTAATAGATTTAATACTCACAAAATTCAAAAATGATGAATCGATGAAGAAAACGATGCGTTTGAGCTGTCCCATAGCTTATCTTCCAAATTTTCTAAGTTGTTCGTGGGTCATTATCATATTTGAAAAGGCAAGATATTGATAATCGCTCTAGCGAATATAAAAATTTAAGATTTCGGTAACACCCTATTCGTGCAAACCTAAATTAAGTAAAGGATTTTAATAGAAATAATAGTACTGTTCAAAAAGATTAGGTAATTGTTAAGGCCTATGAACTTTCAGAGGAATTATGTTTTTCAGTTCAAGGTCATAAAGGATGGGACGCAAATAAAAAGAAGTCCCTTATGCTTTTACTGTTTCTATAGAAGCCTTGGATAAGGTAATTCCTATCTACGAAGAAATAAAAATTGAAAATGAGGTTGAGATTGAATTATAAAATTTACTGATAAAATAAATTGGATAGGCACCAATTCGGTGAGCCCCCAAATTCAGCCCTCCGCAACCCCCTTAAAAACACTAAGAAATCAAAATTATGGAGAGTTCCTTCCTCTCTGCACAAAAGGAAATCCCATTTTCAGAAATGAATATGGGATTCTTTATTTTGAGTGTAAATAAGAATACATTCTGTAAATCTTCCTTCACTAACAACCTTAAGTTTTCGAACTAATTTGAACAATTACTAGTAATATCTTTACATGAATCTGTTAAAGAATGTTATTTGATCCATCTAATAACTTAGATATTCCTAACTTTAGGAAAAACTATATATCATGAAAAATCCAAATTATAAAGACACTCAAGGAAAACATCCAATCCCACATGCAAAAGGTATTGCGAAAGATGAAACCAGAAAGAACGACAGTAACCCTAAGGGTAGTTCAAAATCTGATAAGAGCAAAGAGGAAGAATAGGTCCCTATACATTTATTGAAAAACCCACTTCTTAGATTGGCATTAAAAACCCGATTTAAAAAGTGGGATTTTTTTATTAATAACAATCAATCAACCGTTCATACTTTAATGCCTTCACCCTAAATATGTCCACCTTTCTAAAAAGGAAATTAATCTCTATGCTTCAATTTTTACGAAATTAATTCCACCCAAGTCATCTATTCAATTATTTTAGGGGAATGAATTCCTTAAGGCTGCCCCTAACTTTTTTTAGCTCCATATTTTATGTAGCTTGTTGTTTCCTTTCTGGTATTTCCTTCGGACAGAATTCTAATGATAGTTTAGCTTACTACTCGCGATTGGCATTAAATCCGCAGAATGCAAAAGACTTTCTAAAAGCGGGGTTTTATTTTGATAAAATTTATAAAGAATCTAAATCTAAAAAAGATAAAGCATCCGCAATCAATGCACTTTATTATCGGGCAAGCTTAGAATATAAAAAAGGAGAATATAATCATAGCGAAGAACTAGCAGTGGAAGCTCTTAGCCTCTTAAAAGATTTAGAAATGTCTGCTTTTGTTAGCGGCTCCAACAAGAGTTTCTATAATATTTTGGGAATAATCTATACTGAGCGGGGCAACCGGCAAAAGGCCATAGAACTATATGAGAAAACCCTCAGCTTCGCAGAGAGTTCTTTAGACAGCGCCGTAATCTATAACAACATCTCCCTAATTCATAAAAAGTTTAATGACACTCTTGCCGCACAAAAAGAGCTGTTAAAGGCTTATAACCTCTTACCTCGAATTGAAGACAAACTAGTTAAGGCCTTGGTTGTAGATAACCTTGGTCTTATAAAAATCGATAACGATAAGGCTAACGCATTGGTTTATATGAAGGATGCCTTAACACTCAGAGAAGAAGTTGGTGATACCTCAAAAATATATACCAGCTATTCGCATTTAGCAACATACTACAAGAAAATTGGGAATTATGAAGAATCCAGATTAAATGCAGTAAAGGCTTATGATTTGGCTAAGGCATTAAATTCGGCTTCTTATAAAAATGATGCTCTAGGGCTTTTGGCAGGGCTAAGCGATGATGCTTATGCCAAGGAATATAAACTACTAAACGACAGCATCACTTCGGCCGATCAAGAACTTTCCAACAGTTTCGCCCTTTTAAAATATGACTTTTCTGAGTACAAACGGAAAGCATTAGAAAGTGAGCTAGAAACTGAAAAACAAAAGAATATTAACCTAATCTTTCTCGGGATTGTATTCATAATCGTGCTAACTGCTATCTTTTTATACTTCATTGTGAAGAATAAGCACAAAAAAGATAAACTTCAACAAATCTATAAGGTTGAGTCACAAATTTCTAAAAAGGTTCATGATGAAGTCGCAAATGAAATGTTTCATCTAATGACCAAACTTCAAAGTCAAGAAAACATAAACGAAGATTTTATAGATGATATTGATCAGCTATACCTTAAAACCCGAGACATTTCCAAAGAATATAGTTTGGTTGAATCTAACCTTGACTACGAAGAAAATTTGAACGATTTAATTCTGCGCTACAATAACACAGATACCAATGTTCTCGCAAATGGAATTTCTAACATCAACTGGAAGTCCTTGTCTGCAATAAAGAAAGCAACCATTTATAAAGTGCTTCAAGAATTATTGATCAATATGAAAAAGCATAGCCAAGCATCAGTTGTGCTATTGGTTTTTAAAACTGCACCAAATATGTTAACTATAAACTACAGCGATAATGGAATTGGCTGCCAATTAAAAAAGGGAACAGGATTAAATAATATAGAACAACGAATAAAGTCCATTAATGGAGAGCTTGTGCTAAGTTCCAATGTCGGCAAAGGTTTTAAAGCTACGATCGGAATGAAAAACTAAAATCTTCAGCAATTTTTAATCTCTTTTACATCCCTTAATTATCCATTGGCATCTGTAAATTTAGACTACCGGATAATTCCTTTAGTTTAATTTCTGAAAGTTTTGCTTCATAAACAGCACTGGCAGATCGCACTACGGAGTTAATATAATTTAGTTGTGCGGTGCGGAATTCTAAAGTTGGAATAGTTCCTATACGGTATTTTTCTATTGTGATTTCGAGATTTTCCTTCGCAATCGATTCGTTGATGACTTCTAATTCCATCAACCGTAAATTGGTTAGATAAGTATTATAAGCGGTATTGATCTGTGAAAGTATGGTCTGCGTCTGCTGCTCTATTATCACATTTGAATTATCCACATTTATAATTGCAATTTGCTCATTTCTACTTTGATTTAAACCGTCAAAGAGATTTAACGATGCCGCAATACCGAAATTAAAACCTCTAGCTTGGTTGTTTGTTGTAAAACCCAGACTAGAATTAGAATCATTGAATAAATAGCCACTTTGTGCGCTAATGAGAGGTAAACGTCCAGATTTGATTTGTTTTAGTTCTAATTCTGCAATTCTTTTATTTATAATCTCGGCTAAAAGCTGGGGGTTTTGCGATTTTGCGAGCTCTTCCAAAATCGTTAATTGCAAACTCTCATCCACCACAATAAAGTCGAGTACTGTATAGTCCGATTTTAGATCGCGGCCCATTAATTCATTTAAACGTGTTTTTGTATTCTTAAATATCTCTTGCTGTCTAAAATATAATGTACGGTCGGTGTTCTCATCGACCTGCGCATTTAAAAGTTCGAGTTTCGAAGCTTTTCCGATGCTAAACTTGTTATTAGCCAATTCTACCCTAGATTCCGACAAAACGAGGGTACTATCTAGCGAATTTAATTGTCTTTTTTGTTGCACCAAATCAAAATAGGTAGCCATAACCTGGCTTGCAGTACCCAAAACTTGAAACTTTAATTGGGTTTCTTCAAGCCTTTTATTTTCTTTAAGTTGATCATACCGAGCAAACATTCTGAGGCCGTCAAAAATGGTCCAATCGAGTTCCACGCCATAATTCAAATTGTTGTTCTTCGCATTATCGAGTGAAACAATGGTTCCGTCTGAGCGGGCTTGGGTAATATTTTGGTAGTTGTTCGATTTGCTGGCTACAGCATTTATACTTGGAAGCATTCCGGCAAATCCGGGGCTTATGGAAAGTTCGGATATTTCAAGTTGGTTCTTTGCAATCTGGATTTGGTAATTATTCTCCAATGCAATTGCCACCGCCTCTTCTACAGTAAGAAGATCTATATCTTGTGCGGTAGCAATAACCGCAAAAAACATAAGAATTAGGAAATTAAAAACTTTTAGCAGTTTCTTGAGCATCATAGATATCCACTTTATCAAATTCTGGACTATGTGATTTCTCTCCGGACCACATTAGGTAAAGAGCAGGAATGACAAATAGGGTTAATATTAAAGAGAACATTGTACCACCAATGATTACAACTCCCATACCTATTCTACTAGTTGAAGCAGCCCCTAAAGAAAGGGCGATAGGTAGTGCACCCAAGGCAATGGTTAAACTTGTCATTAATATTGGTCTTAATCTAGATTCGGCAGCTTTTTTTATGGCCATTTTCTTTGCCATTCCTTCCTCACGCAGTTGATTGGCAAATTCAACGATAAGTATTCCATTTTTTGTGACAAGTCCAATAAGCATAATTGTCCCGATTTGGCTGAAGATATTCCAAGTCTGACCAAAAAGCCACAATGAAAAAACAGCGCCTGCAACGGCCATTGGTACGGTTGAAATTATAATTAGCGGATCTATAAAACTTTCAAACTGAGCGGCTAAAATCAAAAATATCAATACAAGTGCCAGCCCAAAAGCGAACAAGGTATTGCTGCTACTTTCAACAAAATCACGAGATTCACCACCTAAATCCGTAGTAAAGCTATCATCCAAAACCTTTTCTTTGATGCTTTCCATCGCATCGATGCCATCTCCAATACTTTTGCCCGGCGCGAGTGCGGCAGAGACGGTAGCGCTCATGTAACGATTATTATGATAAAGTTGAGGTGGACTGCTATGTTCTGCGGTTGAAACAAGGTTATCCATCTGTATCAGGTCACCATTGTCATTCTTAACGAACATGGATGTTAAATCCATCGGCGCGTCCCGGTCTTTTTTATCGAACTGTCCTATGATTTGGTATTGTTTGCCATTCATGATAAAATATCCAAACCTTTGTCCGCTCAACGAAAGTTGAAGCGTTTGAGCAACATCCAAAACCGAAACTCCTAAACTCCTAGCCTTGTCTCTGTCTATGGTGACATAGATTTCGGGTTTGTTGAATTTTAGATCCAAATCACTATTAGAAAAAGTGGGGTCGCTTTCTACAGCTTCCATAAAAGGTGGAATCTTTTCCTTTAACTTTTCAAAATTCTGGGCTTGTATAATATATTGTATGGGCATACCACCTCTTCGGTTAACTGATATGGTGGGGGATTCGGCAACATTTACCCTAGCAGAATTGTATTTCTTGGTCCATCGGGTTAGATCTTCAGCAATTTGAGCTTGGGATTTTTCTCTGTCTTCTGGTTCTACTAATGATATGACGGCTCTACCGCTATTAACCGAAGATGAGCCAAAACCCGGAGAGGTGATGATCAAACTAACTTTTTTCTCTGGAATTGAATCATTTATAAGATTGGTCATCTCGGTCATAAACCGATCCATATATTCGTATGAAGCTCCTTCTGGTGCGGTTACGGATGCACGGATATAACTTCTATCATCATAGGGCGCAGTTTCTTTCTTTAAGAGACTATAAAAAAGTCCGATAATCACCAAACAACCAACGATAATGGGGTAGCTCAACCATTTTTTTGAAATAAAGCGGCTTAAAGAGGACTCGTAGCTAAGGTTCATTTTTACGAAATACTTCTCCGTAAATTCATAAAACTTAGATTGCTTTTGCTTCCCAGGTCGCATAAGATATGCATTTAACATAGGCGTTAAGGTTAAGGAGACGAAAGCAGAAATCAATACGGCCGCGCCGAGAACAACCCCAAATTCCCTAAATAAACGTCCTACAAACCCTTCAAGAAAAATTACGGGAAGAAAAACTGCGGCTAGAGTAACTGAAATTGAAATTACCGCGAAGAAAATTTCCTTAGAACCTTTTATCGCAGCTTCAATGGGGCTCATGCCTTCTTCAACTTTTTTATAAATATTTTCGGTCACAACAATTCCGTCGTCTACCACTAAACCTGTAGCAAGTACTATAGCCAATAAAGTCAAAACATTTATGCTGAAACCAAATAGCCACATCACAAAGAATGTCGCTATGAGGGAGACTGGGATATCTATTAACGGTCTTAATGCCATAGACCAATTTCTGAAGAAGAGATAAATTACTAGAATTACCAGTACAATGGCTATTGCAAGTGTTTCAACAACTTCGGTAATTGCCCGCTTAACGAACACGGTATTATCTCGGGCAATGTTTAGTTTGAAGCCTTCCGGTAAATCTTTCTGTAGTTTTTCATATTCCTTATAGAATTCGTCTGCTATGTCTACATAATTAGTTCCTGGCTGTGGAATAATGGCTAAAGCGATCATTGGTTGGCCGCTGTCGCTGAGTTTAGTTTCCATATTCTCTGCCTCCAACACGGCTTTCCCAATATCGCTCATTCGGACTACCTTGCCACCGTCTGAAACAATTATGATGTCATTAAATTCTTCTTCAGTTGAAAGATTCCCGATGGTCTTAACCGTCAATTCGGTATTCGCGCCGGTAAGTTTACCTGAAGGAAGTTCAACATTTTGAGATAGTAAGGCAGTCCTAACTTCAGCAACCGTAATTCCGTAAGAGGAGAGCTTTATGGGGTCTATCCATAATCGCATCGCATATTTTCTCTGCCCCCAAATCTGCACGCTACTAACGCCGGGAATGGTTTGTAGTCTTGGTGCTATAACATTGTCGGCATAATCAGATAGCTCCAACACATTCTTGTTATCGCTCTGTACCGTCATTGATATAATGGCATCAGAATTTGCATCCGCTTTTGAGACTACAGGAGGCGCATCGATATCTTCGGGTAGACTTCTTACCGCTTGTGATACTTTATCTCGCACATCATTGGCGGCCGATTCTAGATTTTTATCAAGATTAAATTCAATATTGATTCTACTAGAACCTTGATTACTTGAAGAAGTTATATTTCTAATTCCATCAATGGAGTTAATGGATTTTTCTAGAGGTTCTGTAATTTGGGATTCTATAATATCGCTGTTAGCACCAGAATAACTTGTCGAAACTGAGATTTGGGCTGGATCTATAGAAGGAAATTCTCTTATCCCGAGGTACATATAACCAATAATTCCAAATAGCACGATTGTAAGATTCATTACAATCGTTAGGACGGGACGTTTTATACTTAGGGTAGATAAATTCATCAGTCCACTTGCATTTGAGTGTTTTCTACCAATTTAACTTTAACTGGGACACCATCTTTCAAAGACATCACACCCGACGTTAAAATGGTATCGCCCGCTTTAACACCAGATAAAATTCTAATGGAACTATCCGTTCTAGAACCTGTTTCAACCTCAATCTGTTTCGCTTTACCGTCCCTAGAAACAAAAATCATTTTCCCATTTTGAATTGGTATTAAAGATTCTGTAGGTACTAGCAAAGCATCTTCTACGTTTTCTAAGGGTAAGATAACATTGGCGAAAGTCCCGGGAAAAAGATCTCCTTCAGTGTTTTCTGCGATTGCTCGCATTTTAAGGGTTCTAGTAGCGATATCTACTTGTGGTTCTATTGCGTAAATTTTGGCGGAACGTTCATTCTTAGAACCGGAAGGTGTAAAAGTTACGGTACTATTCAACTTCATTCTACTAGAATATTTTTCGGGTACGGAAAATGTGATTTTCATCTGGTCTGTATTCACCAGGGTCGCAATTGGCGTAGAAGGAGTAACGTAAGTACCAACGGAAACATAACGAAGACCGATATTACCTGAAAAGGGCGCTCTAATTGTGGCTTTACTCACTTGGGCCGCTATAAGTTGGGACTCGGCTTGGGCACTTTTAAAATCGGCACTTGCAATATCGTATTCTTCTTGGCTTATTGCCTGTTTTTCTAGGAGTAACCTGGCCCGTCTCTCATTTTCTGACGTGAGTTGTTGTGCAGTTGCAGATTTGGATAATTGGGCTCTCAGTTCTAAATCGTTGATACGTAATAGCACCTGCCCTTTTGAAACTTTACTGCCTTCAATAAAATTTATATTTTCTACAATACCTGTGATTTCACTGCGGACATCAACTTGTTCGTTGGCTTCTAAGGTTCCAGACAATGAAAGATTATCTGAAAAAACTTCGGGGACCGCAACCATACCTTCAACCGTTGTAATTCCTCCGCCTCCCATGGGTTTAGCCGACTCATTCTCGGATTTATTTTTTGAAACTCGGTAGATTATAAAAGCGGTTAGGCCTAACGCCAATATTATGTAAAAAACGTATTTGCTCTTCATCGGCCTACGGAAGATTTTATTTTAAGAAATTTGATTGGTTATAAAGCTAAATCTAAAATTGATGAAAAAAATAAACGTTGGTTTAGATTTAACAAAAACACTCTCTAGGTTGCGCTTTAGACGTTCTCGATGGCAAAAGGTTTAGTCTATTTGAAATAATTTAATTTCGAGTTTTAACCTTAGAAAGTGAAAATCATTTATCTTAATCTCTTCCAATCAAAATCATTATGACAAATATTTCCAAATTAGTCCTCTTTTTATTTGCCCTTTCTTTATTAAACTGCAAATCGGGCACAAGTCTTTTCAACGGTAAAAACCTAGATGGATGGCATTCTGATGTACCCGCTATGGATAACGATACAAATACAAATACGCCTTTTGTGGTTCGTGATGGTATGTTAGTAAGTCTCGGCACACCTCCAGGACATTTAATTACCGATGCGGTTTACAAAAATTATAAGCTAGAAGTAGAGTACCGCTTTCCTAAGGAGCCCGGAAACTGTGGGGTTTTGGTTCACGCATCAATTCCAAGAATGTTATATAAAATGTTTCCAAAGTCAATCGAAGTACAAATGGAACACGGAAACGCTGGGGACTTTTGGGTAATCGGCGAAGATATAGTTTCTGATAATATGGTAGAAAGACGCGGTCCAAAAGAAGAATGGGGTGGAGGTGAAGGACAAAAAAGAAATATTAAGAATCTTACCGATAATTCTGAAAAACCTTTGGGTGAATGGAATACTATGACTATTGAATGCTTTGAGGACAATATTAAGGTGTGGTTAAATGGTGATTTGGTAAATTATGGGTATAATGCTACTGTGAGTCAAGGGCATATTGCTTTACAAGCGGAAGGTTCTGAAGTTGAATTTAAAAAGCTGAAACTAACGCAGATATCTAAACTCGACTAAAAGTTGCCTATTGGTGATAGGCATATTTTTTTGACTTCTCAAAAACACCACGACCGACTATTATAATCCCAATAGCAATTAGTGCACCGCCACCGGCAAGTCCAGCTCCGACCCAGTCTGCCGAAGTATAGCCGTAACCCATTGCAATTGGCAGGCCGGCAAAGTAAGCGCCGGATGCGTTCCCCATATTAAAAGCACTTTGATTCATGGAAGAGCCCAACATTTCAGAACCTTTGGATGCTTTGATGATTGCCAACTGAAGTGGGGTAGAAATAGTAAGACCAATTGTACCAATAATAAAGGTCATCATTAGAACAGCTGTTTTATCACTGGCCAAATAGGTGTTAGCGATCAGCGCTATGCACATTGCAACCAAAGAAATACAAACTGCCTTAATTGGGCTGACCATTTCGCTGAGTTTAGCACCAAGGAAGTTTCCACATACCATTCCCAGTCCTGTGATTATCATGGCATAGCTAACCACATTTTCAG
This sequence comes from Flavobacteriaceae bacterium MAR_2010_188, assembly GCA_900104375.1. Classification (NCBI taxonomy): domain Bacteria; kingdom Pseudomonadati; phylum Bacteroidota; class Flavobacteriia; order Flavobacteriales; family Flavobacteriaceae; species Flavobacteriaceae bacterium MAR_2010_188. The sequence continues at coordinate 2,658,983 of LT629302.1, read as the reverse complement.
GATGACCCGCCACTTCTGTAATTAAAGGTGCTATATAACTGTACCAAGCAAAAAAGCCTCCAGTCCCAATGGTTGTGAGGAAGATTAGGGCAACAACATTTGGTTTCCTGAAAATCTTTAGGTCATTGAGCATGCCTCGGGATGACGATTTTTCTAAGCTCGGCATCCAGAAATAAATACTGCTCATCGCGGTTATACCAATTATTCCAACAATCAAAAATGCGTAACTCCAGTGGAAATTATGGCCCACATAAGTTCCTAAGGGAACACCAATAACGTTAGAAAGGGTTAAACCGGCCATCATAATAGATATTGCTTTACCAGATTTTCCTTCTTTTGCAAGCTTTCCAGCTACAACGGCACCAATTCCGAAGAAAGCACCATGAGGCAGACCAGAAAGAAATCTAGCTATCAGTAACAACCCGTAATTGTCGGCAAAAGCAGAGAGCGAATTAAAGATTGTAAACCAGAGCATCAAGAAAAGCAAAACTTTATTGGCTGCCCATCTACCGCTAATCCCAGTAATTAGAGGAGCTCCAATAACTACTCCTAAGGCATAGGCAGATATAAAGTGTCCCGCTTGGGGGATAGAAATATTTAAGGCTGTTGCTACGTCGGGTAGAATGCCCATTATCACAAACTCGGTCATGCCTATTCCAAATCCTCCGATAGCGAGGGCAATAAGAGCTTTATTATTTGTACTTTTAAAAAGGCTATTCATCTTATAAGATTTAGGGTCCTAAATGAGTTGCAAAATTATTTTTCAAGATTACGATGAATACCTAAAATTGGAATAGAGGCATTTTGCAGATTTTTATAGTGGATTAACCTTGTCTCAACAAAATTAACCAAAAAGTCGTTACATAGAGGCCATTACTTTTTAGAGAGACTTAAGTATGAGTGGCTTAGGGTAAAAATTGGAATACTATCTTTCTATTTTTTAAAATATCCCTTATAAGTATTGACATTGCGATTTCGTAAGAATAGAGCGAAAAGAGTTAAATTTCGGGCTTTGAAAGAAATTTGGGCACATTACTTTTGATAAATTGCTATAATTTTATTTCTTTTGAATCCACTTTGCAGATTATCAGTTGTCTTCCCAAATCCTTCGTTTACTCTGCAGTGTTTTTATTTTTTAATTACATTTTTTTTATATCTTTAACACTTTAACTAATAAACTTAAGAATAAGTACGATGAAAAGACTATTTTCTATTCTAGCCATAGCAACAATAATGGCTTTCGGAACTGTTAATGCGAATGCATACACAATGACAACTGCTACGACGGTTGCGACATTTATTCAAGATGAAGAGCCAGACATGGCCGTAGCCGATGAAGACCTCGGGTTCCATCAAGAATTAAAAAAGCGTTTTATTGAAGGTGGCCCAGGATTTATGGGAATCGTACTCTTATGTTTGATCCTCGGTCTTGCAATCGCAATCGAAAGAATTATTTTCTTAAATCTTTCTACAACCAATACAGCTAAATTAACTGCAGATGTAGAAGATGCATTGAATTCTGGTGGTATCGAAGCTGCTAAAGAAGTATGTAGAAACACAAAAGGACCTGTTGCGTCTATCTATTATCAAGGGCTCGATAGAGCAGATGAAGACTTAGACCAAGCTGAAAAAGCGGTTGTTGCTTACGGAGCAGTACAGATGGGACAATTAGAGAAAAACGTTTCTTGGATTTCCTTATTTATCGCCTTGGCACCGATGCTTGGTTTCATGGGAACGGTAATTGGTATGATTCAAGCTTTTGATAAAATTGAAGCTGCTGGAGATATGCAGCCTTCACTTGTTGCGGGTGGTATTAAAGTGGCACTTTTAACAACGGTATTTGGACTTATTGTAGCAATTATACTTCAGATTTTTTATAATTATATCATCGCTAAGATTGATAGTATCGTTAACGATATGGAAGATGCATCTATTGTTTTAATGGATTTGTTAGTGAGATATAAAAGAAGATAATAAGCAAAAACTAAAGTAATTATGGGTTTACATAAAATTTTAAAAATTGTAGCATTAATTCTTAGTTTGGCAGGTGTTGTCTTCTTGGTAATGTTAATTGCTACCGGCGATGAAGCCGTAAAAAATGGAGATGACGGAGCAGTAGATTTATTGCAATATGTTGCATATGCCGTGTTAGCAGTCGTACTTGTTATGGTATTGATATTTGTATTGAAGGGATTATTCTCTGGAGATTTAAAGAAAACTTTAATATCAGTCGGATTGTTCTTAGGTATATTCGTCGTTGCCTATGTAGTATCTGGTGGAGACAATACTGTGTATGAATACAATAATGCGCCAGCAACGGACACAGAATCACACTTAGTAGGAATGGGATTAATTGCATTCTACATTTTTGCATTCTTGGCAATAGCTACTATGTTATTTGCAGGAGCAAGAAAATTAACTAGATAAACAAAACTATGGCAAAACGTGCAGCACCAGAAGTAAATGCGGGATCAATGGCTGACATTGCGTTTTTACTATTAATATTTTTCTTGGTAACTACAACGATTGAGACCGATTCTGGTCTTAATAGAAAGTTGCCACCTATCGAGGAAGAACAAGAAGATGTTATTATTAAGCAAAAGAACATCTTTACGGTTCTAATAAGCAAGGATAACCAGTTATTGGTTGAGGACGAGATAACTCCGATTAAAAAATTGAGAGCTGCAGCTGTTAAGTTTTTGGATAATGGTGGTGGTACTGGCGAAGATGCTTGTGATTATTGTAAAGGTGCGAAAGACCCTGCTTCTTCAGATAATCCTGATAAGGCGATTATTTCCTTAAAGAACGAAAGAGAGACAAAGTATTCTACTTATATCTCTGTACAGAATGAGTTGGTAGCGGCTTATAACGAACTCCGTAACAGAAGGGCTGAAGAGTTATATAATGTTGGGTTCTCGGATATGGAAAAGAATTTTGCAGATGTAAATTGGGTCGGTAATAAAACCCAACTTAAGGAACGTATCGAAAAAATTAAACAAGAATATCCTCAGAAACTATCTGAGGTACAAAACTAAGTACAATGTCTAAATTTAAGAAAAAACAAGGCGGAGATGTACCAGCAGTTAATACCGCGTCCTTACCGGATATTGTATTTATGCTCCTTTTCTTCTTCATGGTTGCCACGGTAATGCGTGAAAATACTTTGAAGATCAAAAACGAACTGCCAAGTGCGACTGAAGTTGAGAAACTCGATAAAAAGGATTTGGTAATGTACATCTACATCGGGAAACCGAGCGATAGGTATTCAAGTCAATTCGGTACTGAAGCAAGGATACAGTTAAATGATAAATTTGCTGATGTTAGCGAAGTTGCAGCTTTTATTAGGGCGGAAAGAAATAGTAAGCGAGAAGAGCTTATTCCTTTCTTAACCACCGCTTTAAAAGTTGATAAGGATACCAATATGGGTATTGTAGGTGATGTTAAGCAAGAACTTAGAAAAGAGAACGCGCTTAAAATCAACTATACCGTTAGACAGGGAGATATCTCTACTAACACAAACTAAGCTTATTCAAAATAGTTAAAAATAAAATCCCGCTCTTGCGGGATTTTTTTATTCATCAGATTAAATAGTTGTTACTTTATATTTGTAGAATGAAAGTCTTCAAGTTAATTTTCTTAATTGTAGTTATAGCTTGTCAAAGCTCGTATGCGCAGGACAATGCGAGGGTAAAAGTAGACACCTCTTTTTCTGATCCAAAGTACAGGGAAGACCAGTTCTATGTTTCTATTACCTACAATCTTTTGGGTAATAAAGCTAGTGAGATTTCCCAATCTGGATTTTCTAGTGGTTTTCATGCCGGATACATTCGCGATATGCCGATTAATACAAGACGTAATATTGCAATTGGCGTGGGGATTGGCCTTTCGGCCAATAGTTATAACCAAAACATGAAAATCTCCGAAGATCTGGATAACAATGTTTCTTATAGTATCATATCTGAAGATGTTACACCTTATACCAAAAATAAGTTCAGTACTTACATTCTGGAATTTCCTTTGGAATTTCGCTGGCGTACTTCAACTGAAAAAATCTATGACTTTTGGAGAGTTTATGGAGGTTTAAAATTCGGCTACATCTTTTACAACAGCGCCAAGTATAGAGGTGAACCAAATGATGAATTTGTAAGCAACATTAAGGATTTTAATAACCTGCAATATGGCCTTTCCTTAGGAGCGGGATACGATACTATAAACGTATATCTCTATTACGGATTAAATACTCTATTCGATTCTAATGCAACATTAGATGGTGGCTCTATTGACATGAGTGCCATTAAAATCGGACTTATCTTTTATATTTTATAGCCAATAGTTCAATACTATTAGTTGCGGAATAAATCCAATACAAAAGCCAACAATCAATTCTAGGCCGCTATGAGCTTTCATATGTAATCTAGAAGTAGCGATTGCCCCAATTAACACGGACATAATCGCTATAGTAGGATTCACATTAATTTGAAAGTTAATGCTTATAGCAACCGCAAACATAAAAAAACCGGCCGCACCAATCATATGGATGCTCGCCTTAAAATTTACGTAGGCAAGAATCAAGCACACCAAATTAGATATTAGTATACCGACGAAGAAATAATAAAGCTCTGGTATTTCATTTACCGTCATAACCCTTAATATTACTAAAAGAATTATCAGGCAATTAAGAAGCAGCGGAATCCTGCGCTCCTGGGTTGTCTCTAGATTATAATCGTTTACCTTTTTAAGTGTTCTTAGCAGAGAGTATAATAGTATCGGCAACACTATGGTTAAGATGCCAAGTGAAATCAATTTGGCTTTAATGAGTTCTTCTGGAATAAATCGTGGGGATTTCGCGAAATAAAAAACAACTCCAAAAAAGGGCATTAAGATTGGATGTAAGATGTAGGAGATGCTTCTGAGGAGATGGTTAATCATATCTTCTTTCTCAACCTTGCCACTGGGATATCTAATTGTTCCCTGTATTTTGCCACGGTACGCCTAGCTATCGGATAGCCTTTTTCTTTTAAGATTGAAGCTAATTTTTCATCGGTTAAAGGTTTCTTCTTCGATTCCTCTTCAATAACCATTTCAAGGATTTTTTTGATTTCCCTGGTCGAAACTTCTTCACCTTGGTCATTGGTCATTGATTCCGAAAAGAATTCCTTGATCAATTTCGTCCCATAGGGAGTATCGACGTATTTGCTGTTAGCCACCCTAGATACGGTTGAAACATCCATATCAATTTCATCGGCGATATCTTTAAGGATCATCGGCTTTAAGTTTCTTTCGTCACCGCTCAAAAAATATTCTTGTTGATAGTTCATGATAGAACTCATTGTTACAAATAGTGTCTGCTGACGTTGCTTAATGGCTTCGATAAACCATTTGGCGGCATCTAACTTCTGCTTTATGAACATGACGGCATCTTTTTGGGATTTCGACTTATCCTTAGCCGCCTTATATCCTTTAAGCATATTGCTATATTCGCGGGACACATGCAGTTCTGGAGCATTTCTTCCGTTTAAGGTGAGCTCTAATTCTCCATCTACAATCTTGATTGCAAAATCTGGGATTACATGCTCAACCATCCTGTTGTTCCCGGCATATGACCCGCCCGGTTTAGGATTTAGGTGCTCAATTTCGTCAATTGCATCTCTTAGTTGAACTTCGGTAACATCGAATTTCTGAAGTAATTTTTTATAATGCTTTTTGGTGAATGCTTCGAACGCGTTATCTATAACTTCAATCGCTAACTCAACATCCGGATTTTTCTCTTTTCTATGAAGTTGAATGCTCAGACATTCCTGTAAATCCCTAGCTCCAACTCCGGCTGGATCTAGTTGATGTACTTTATTAAGTACTTTTTCTATAGTTTCTTCCGTAGTATAGACGTTCTGGGTAAACGCCAGATCGTCCATTATATCACTAAGGTCTCTTCTAATATAACCGCTATCATCCACACTTCCCACTAGAAATTCTGCGATTTCACGTTCTTCTTCACTTAATCTAAAGGTGTTAAGTTGATTTTTTAGATGCTGATTAAATGAAGTTCCGGCGGCATAAGGAACATCCCGTTCTTCATCATCACTACTGTAGTTATTAGCTTGAGTGCGATAATCGGGAATATCATCATCGCTTAGATAATCATCTACATTAATATCCTCTGCCTCAATCTTTTCATTGTCGTTATAGTCGTCTTCAGAATTATCGAATTCTTCAAAATTATCTTCTTCCAAACTTTCCTTACCACCTTCTAGCGCTGGGTTTTCCTCCATTTCTTGCTTTAATCTTTGTTCAAAAGCTTGGGTAGGAAGTTGAATCAACTTCATCAGCTGTATTTGCTGAGGAGATAATTTCTGGGATAACTTAAATTGTAAATGCTGTTTTAGCATGCGGATTATTCCTTTATAATTTTAAAGATACTAATTTGACTAAATATCTTGTTGTAAAATAAGCTATTGTTAAACTAATGCAAGATATATCAAAGTTAGTCTAATTAGAATTCCGCATTCTGTGGACTTCTTGGGTAAGGAATTACGTCACGTATATTTCCCATTCCGGTGGTAAACATCACCAATCTCTCAAAACCTAGACCAAAGCCTGAGTGAACAGCAGTGCCATATTTACGCAAATCTAAATACCACCATAATTCTTTTTCGTCGATATCTAAAGCCGCCATTTTCTCTTGAAGCACTTCTAAGCGCTCCTCACGTTGCGAACCACCCACGATTTCACCAATACCTGGAAAAAGGATATCCATCGCTCTAACCGTCTTCTGATCTTCATTTAGGCGCATGTAAAAGGCTTTTATGTTAGCAGGATAGTCAAACAGAATTACCGGGCACTTAAAATGAGTCTCTACCAAAAAGCGTTCGTGTTCACTTTGAAGGTCTGCACCCCAATCGTCTATTGGGTATTTAAATTTTTTCTTTTTGTTCGGCTTGCTGTTTCTAAGAATATCAATTGCTTCGGTATAGCTGACCCTTTTAAATTGGTTATTGACAACGAATTCTAATTTCTCGATTAATGCCATTGGGCTGCGTTCGTCCTGAGGTTTTTTCTTGTCCTCATCGGCAAGACGCTGTTCTAAAAACTGTAGATCATCCATGTTATGTTTAAGAACATAACTAATTACGGATTTCATAAACTCTTCAGCCAGATCCATATTGCCATCTAAATCCATAAACGCAACTTCTGGCTCAATCATCCAGAATTCTGATAAATGACGCGAAGTGTTGCTATTTTCTGCCCTAAAGGTTGGCCCAAAGGTGTAAACTTTCCCCAAGGACATTGCAAAGGTTTCAGCTTCTAATTGCCCCGATACGGTAAGATTGGTTTCTTTGCCAAAAAAATCCTTGGTATAGTCAACGTTTCCTTCGTCATTTAACGGTGGATTTTTAATATCCAGAGAACTTACCCTAAACATTTCTCCGGCCCCTTCGGCATCACTCCCAGTAATAATTGGGGTGTGCATATAATAGAAGCCATTTTCATTAAAATATTTATGGATAGCAAATGAAAGCGAAGACCTTAAACGCATCACTGCGCTAAAGGTGTTGGTACGAGTACGCAAATGTGCGTTTTCGCGTAAAAATTCTAGCGAATGTTTTTTAGGTTGAATTGGATATAACTCCGGATCAGAATCGCCTAAAACTTCAAGTTTTTTTACAATAATCTCTACCGATTGTCCTCTTCCTTGGCTTTCCACAAGTTCGCCAGTGATATGCACTGCCGCCCCGGTGGTAATTCGCTTCAAAATATCCTTGTCGGTATTTTCAAAATCTACCACACATTGAATGTTATTAATGGTAGAACCATCGTTTAGAGCGATAAATCTATTCGCCCTAAAAGTTCTTACCCAGCCTTTAAGCTCTATATCTTGAAGTGTTTTTTCTTTCTTTAATAGTTCAGAAACGGTGTGTAACCTCATCGGTAGTAAAATTTAAGATGCAAAGATAAATGTTTAATATTATTTAGGCAGGATTTAATGCTTGTCTTCATCCGCATCATCTTCCAAAGGAATGATATTTATAGCGGGTTTTTTTAATATTTTCTTATTTGCAATATGTCGTTCTAAAGACAAGAGCAAAGATGGAAGTAAAAGTAAATTAGACAACATTGCGAACAGTAGGGTAACAGATACCAAAGCCCCCAAGGCAACCGTTCCGCCAAAACTAGAAATCATAAAGACCGAAAATCCAAAGAAGAGAACTATTGAAGTATAGAACATACTAACCCCAGTTTCTCGCAACGCATTGTAAACTGAAATCTTAATTTTCCAGTCGTTCGCTTGAAGTTCTTGACGGTATTTCGCCAAAAAATGTATAGTATCGTCTACCGATATTCCGAAGGCAATACTAAAAACAAGTATGGTTGAAGGTTTTAATGGTACACCCACAAATCCCATAATACCAGCGGTTATCAATAAGGGTAAAAGATTTGGAATCAAGGAAACAAGAATCATCCTTAATGATTTAAACATAAAAGCCATAAAGATTGAAATCAAAAAGATTGCTAGTGCTAAAGAAATAATCAGGTTTTTTACCAAATATTTTGTCCCTTTTTGAAACACTAATGCCTTTCCGGTAAGGATGACATTGTATCTATCCGCCGGAAAAACCTTGGCGATTTCTGTCCGTAAATCCTCTTCTATCCTCTCCATCCTGTCAGTGCCAATATCCTTCATGAAGGTTGTGATACGGGCATATTGTCCAGTACTATCTATAAAATTGCTGATTAAGTTAGAATCAGATTTAGAATTTTTTACATAAGTGAGTATAAAACTATTTTCTTGGCTGGTAGGGAGTTGATAGTATTTTGGATTCCCATTATAGTACGCCTGCTTAGAATATTTTACCAAGCTCACTACGGAGATAGGTCTAGAAAGTTCTGGAGTTTCGATAATCAGATTTTCTAGCTCCTCCATTCTCTTCAAGGTCGGCAGTTTCATAACGCCTTGTTTTCTTTGGGTGTCGACCATGATTTCCAGAGGCATTACCCCGTCGAATTCATTTTCAAAAAAGCGAATGTCATCGAAGAAATCTGTATTGTGTGGCATATCTTCAATTAAACTCCCAGAAATCCTAATCTGGAAAATACCAATAATACTCGCGGTCAGCAGCACTATCGCAGCCGAATAGATAGCGATACGTCTGGTCCTCACCATGCGCTCCATCCATTCAACAAAACCACCGATCCATCTTTTATTTAAATGTTCGAGGTGGCGGTCTTTTGGAAATGGTAAAAACGAATAGATAATCGGTATAGAAAGAATGCACAATAAGAAAATCGCTATAATGCTCAGCGCTGCCACGGTACCAAATTCCTTTAAAAGCGAACTCTCGGTCAGGATAAAAGTGGCGAAACCTGAAGCTGTGGTGACATTGGTCATTAGGGTTGCATTACCGATTTTTGTAATGACACGCTGTAATGATCTTGCTTTATTCCCATGAAGCTTAACTTCATTTTGATATTTATTTATGAGGAATATACAGTTAGGAATACCGATTACTATAATTAAAGGCGGTATAAGCGCGGTCAAGACCGTAATTTCATAATGGAACAGTCCCAAAATCCCGAAGGTCCACATTACACCCACCGATACTACTACTAGAGAGATTACAGTGGCTCTAAATGACCTAAAGAAAAGGAAGAATATAAATGAAGTAACGAATAATGCGCCGCCAATAAACCAGCCAATCTCGTCGATAATGACTTTTGCGTTTAAGGTACGGATGTAAGGCATCCCAGAGGTGTGAACGTCTAGACCCGTTTTATCTTGATAATCTTCAATAAGGGGGATCAGATTCTTTAAGATGAAATCTTTCCGAATCGAGGTATTAACGATATCCTTTTTTAGGTAAATAGCTGTCCTAACTGTTTTTGTTTCAGAATTAAAAAGAAAATGGTCGTAAAAAGGATATTGAGTAAAGAGAGCGTTTTCGAGGGAATCTAATTCCTTTTGTGAGTTCACGTTACCGCTTACAAAAGGCCTGATATTAAATCTAGAATTTGTGGTATCCTTTTCTAGACTTTGAAGGTCATTCAAAGAAATGACAGATTCTACCTCGCTATATTTTCTTATGTCATCTGCTAGCTTCTGCCAAGCATTAAACTTATCTACCGTAAAAAGTGTAGAATCCTTAATTCCTAAGATTACAAGATTACCTTCCTCTCCAAAGACTTTTAAAAAATTATTATAGACGATATTTACCTCATGGTCGTCTGGAAGTAAGTTAGCTTCGGTATTGGTAAATCGCATATTCTTCCACTGAAATGCGAAAAATATTGTAGTAAGAAGAATGGCAACAAGAATCCCGATTTTGTTTCGCAAAACCTTTCTTGCAACAACCTCCCAAAATCCTTGTGTGAGTAGTTTAAACATAAAGTTGGAAAAGGATGGCCAAAGGTAGGAAAAAACAAAGCACTACCCGTCGGTAATGCTTAGTATTAATAATCCTATTAAGTTTAAGGATGATGCCGGTGGATTGTTATACCGTCATAATCTCTCTTTCTTTCAGCTCTAAAATACTGTCTATTTTGGTAACATAGGTATCGGTAAGTTTCTGAATGTCGATTTCGGCATTTGCTTTGAGATCTTCAGAAGCTTCTTCTTGTTTTTTAATCTCGTTATTGGCATCTTTTCTGGCACTTCTAACCCCGACCTTGGCATCTTCTGCTTCAGCTTTTGCCTGTTTTGCTAAGCTTATACGTCTTTCTTCGGTTAGTGGCGGAACATTTATAATGACCATTTCACCATTATTCATTGGGTTGAAGCCCAAATTTGCAAGCATAATCCCACGTTCTATCTCCTGTATCATTTTCTTTTCCCATGGCTGAACAGAAATCGTTCTGCCGTCTGGGGTATTTATATTTGCAACTTGGCTTAATGGCGTTTGGCTACCGTAGTAATCTACCATAACGCTACCTAACATTGCAGGGCTGGCTTTACCAGCTCTAATGTTTACCAATTGTTTTTCTAAATGCTTTAATGCGGCGTCCATTGCTTCCTTTGCCGTATCTAAAATAAATTTAATTTCTTCGTTCATAATTTTAAATATTGAAAATTCTACTTCTCAAAAAGAATGCCTTTTAGTTTATAGATTAACCTTTGTTCCTACGTTCTCGCCAGAAACTACTTTATATAAATTTCCACGTTTGTTCATGTCGAAAACTATAATGGGCAACTTATTCTCTTGGCTTAAAGTGAAAGCGGTAGTATCCATAACCTTAAGTCCTTTTCTAATTACATCTGCAAAGGTAATATGATCAAATTTTATGGCTTTGGTATCTTTTTCTGGGTCGGTATTGTAAATCCCATCGACGCGGGTTCCTTTAAGAATTACATCTGCCTGCATCTCAATTGCTCTAAGAACTGCTGCGGAATCCGTAGTGAAATATGGATTCCCGGTACCTCCACCAAAGATTACCACTCGGCCTTTTTCGAGATGTCGTATTGCCTTTCTTCTTATAAAAGGCTCGGCAACTTCTTCAATTCTAATGGCCGATTGTAATCTGGTAGGTACTCCGGCATCTTCTAAGGCGCTCTGTAATGCTAAACCGTTTATAACTGTAGCTAGCATTCCCATATGATCTCCTTGTACTCGGTCCATACCGTTACTTGCGCCAGCAACACCTCTAAAGATATTGCCACCACCGATTACAATGGCTACTTCTACGCCACTCTCGATGATGGTTCTAATATCCTCTGCATATTCGGCTAATCTTAAAGGGTCAATGCCGTACTGCCTTGTGCCCATGAGCGCTTCACCGGATAATTTTAGGAGGATTCTTTTATATTTCATCAAGGAGTGTTTTTTTGAGTATGACAAAACTAATTAAAAGGCCTATATGATTCCAAACTTTAGAAAATAAAATCTGTTCAAGAAAAGGTTAAAAATAAAAAAGCCCCAAAATGGGGCTTTCAATTCTATATTTTCAATAAAATTAACCTAAGGCTACACGCTTGTAATCGGTAACTTTTACGTCTTTACCAATCGTTTGAACATATTGAGAAACACTTTGTTTGCTATCCTTAATGAAATCTTGGTTAACTAACGTATTGTCTTTAAAGAATCTATTCAACTTACCTTTTGCGATGTTGTCTAACATAGCCTCTGGCTTTCCTTCTGCACGTAATTGATCTTTAGCGATTTCAATTTCCTTATCGATGGTAGAAGCATCTACACCTTCTTCGTTTAATGCAATCGGGTTCATTGCAGCAACTTGCATCGCCACGTCCTTCGCAACAACATCAGCACCTTTAGCTTTAGTGGATAGACCAACTAAAGTTGCAATTTTATTTCCTGCGTGGATATATGAACCAACAAAAGGAGCTTCAACTTTTTCAAACGCATTGATTTCTAATTTCTCACCAATAACTCCAGTTTGCTCGATCAATTTGTCAGAAACGCTCAACCCATTAAAGTCTGCTTCCAGAAAAGCTTCTTTGCTATCGTATTTAAGAGCAAGCTCCGCCAAATCTTCAGCTAACTTTACAAAGCTTTCATTTTTACCAACGAAATCAGTCTCACAACCTAAAACGATTGCTACACCAACGGTGTTATCGTCATTTACTTTTGCAATGGCAGCGCCTTCAGTAGACTCTCTATCAGCTCTGTTTGCAGCAACTTTTTGACCTTTTTTACGAAGTACTTCAATCGCCTTGTCAAAATCGCCGTCTGCTTCTACTAAAGCTTTTTTGCAATCCATCATCCCGGCTCCGGTGGTTTGTCTTAGTTTGTTAACTTCTGCTGCTGTTATTTTAGTCATAATTTCTATAATTTTTTATTAAGAAAAAGCCGTTAGAATTTTTTCTGCTTCTGCTTTGCAGCTAGCGACGAAAAGATTGTAACGACCCTTAAATTGTTATATTGATGTTTTTATTCTTCTTCGTCAGAAACTGCAGCTTTTTTCTTAGCTGCTGCTTTTGGCTTATCAGATTTTTTCTCTTCTTTTTTGTCTTCTTTCTTTTCAGATTTTTCAGACTTCTTCACTCTAGGCTTATCAGATTTTCCTTCTTTCTCTGATTTCTCTGATTTCTCTGATTTACGATCTGCCAATCCATCTGCTACTGCATCAGTAACCAAAGTCATGATTTTTTCAATCGATTTAGATGCATCGTCATTAGAAGGAATTAAATAATCTACTTGACGTGGGTCAGAATTTGTATCTACCATCGCAAAGATTGGAATATTTAATTTTTGGGCTTCTTTAATCGCGATGTGCTCACGCTTAATATCCACCACGAAAAGCGCACCAGGTAAACGGGTCATGTCGCTAATAGAACCTAAATTCTTTTCTAGCTTAGCTCTTTGACGGTCAATCTGAAGTTTTTCTTTCTTAGATAAAGAATCGAACGTACCATCTTTTTTCATTCTATCGATAGAAGCCATTTTCTTAACCGCTTTTCTAATAGTAATGAAGTTGGTAAGCATTCCACCAGGCCATCTTTCAGTGATGTAAGGCATATTCACTCCCGCAGCTTTGTCCGCAACGATTTCTTTAGCCTGTTTTTTGGTTGCAACAAAAAGGATTTTCTTTCCAGACGCAGCGATTTTACTCAATGCTGCATTGGTTTCTTCAATTTTTGCTGCTGTTTTGTAAAGGTTGATGATATGGATACCGTTACGTTCCATATAAATGTAAGGAGCCATGTTTGGGTCCCACTTTCTTGTAAGGTGGCCAAAGTGCACACCTGCATCCAATAATTCTTTGATTTCTACTCTCAAAATGTTTGTATTAGTTTACGTTCTTAAAATTAGCCAATGAGCAAGTGGCGATAAACGGCCTTGTTCATTTAGATGCTAAACCAAATCCTGAACAAACTTTTTGCTCAGTGATTACCATTTCTGGATTTTTAATGACTTCAAGTTTAAAACCTGAAAAATATAAAACAATAAAGGTCTGATGAAAGACCATATTCTGTATAAGTTTTCTAACGTTTAGAGAACTGGAATTTCTTACGAGCTTTCTTCTGACCGAATTTTTTACGCTCAACCATTCTTGGATCTCTGGTAAGAAGTCCTTCTGGCTTTAAGATCAATCTGTTCTCAGCATCTACTTCGCACATAGCACGAGAAAGTGCAAGTCTAATAGCTTCTGCTTGACCGGTGATTCCACCGCCAAATACATTGATAGAAACATCAAAAGTATCTTTGTTTTCTGTCAAGTTTAAAGGCTGGTTTACTTTGTACTGTAGTGTAGCAGTTGGGAAGTATACAGCTAAATCCTTTTTGTTGATAGTGATGTTACCACTACCTTGAGAAACATAGACACGAGCAACGGCGGTCTTTCTACGACCAATTTTGTGAATTACTTCCATTATATCATTTCGTTTATGTTAATAGTCTTAGGTTTTTGAGCCTCATATTTGTGCTCGCCGCCAACAACTACATTTAGATTACGGAAAAGTTCTGCGCCCAATTTATTCTTAGGCAACATCCCTTTTACAGACTTTTCTATTAAGCTAGCTGGGTTTTTATCAAATACTTCACGAGAAGTTAATGATTTTTGCCCGCCAGGATATCCGGTGTGTCTTATATAAGACTTATCAGTCCATTTCTTTCCTGTTAAGTTGATTTTATCTGCGTTAACAACGATAACATTGTCTCCACAATCAACGTGAGGTGTAAAGTTGGTTTTGTGTTTTCCTCTTAATAAGATAGCCACTTTAGAAGCTAAACGCCCTAAATTGTGTCCGTCGGCATCAACCAAAACCCATTCCTTATTTACAGTCGCCTTATTGGCCGAAACTGTTCTGTAACTTAATGTATCCACACTAAAAATATTTATAAACCCGCATTGGTACGGGTAGATTTGACATTCCTCTCCCAAAAAAGAGTTTGCAAATTTACGATTATATATTTGATAACCAAATAGTGTAAAGGGATATTTTTCAAAATAATTTACTGTTGGTAATTTGAATTTGTGTCTAATGCAAATACCGTTATTTAGAGGATTATACGAATTGCTAAATATACTATGACGTTAAATATTTATTAAAATCGGCAGCACTCTTTTATGTAATTATAGCTTTATCCGCAAATCATTATTAAGTCATCAATTAAATCATGTTCAAATTTTTTCCAATCTTATTTATTCTAATAAATGTATATGCTGTTTCTGCGCAGAAGCAGGAAGTTGATGTAACTAAAGTGTATACCACCCAGCGTATCCTTAATGAAGAAGCGCCAGCCATAGATGGGATGCTTGATGAAGATATCTGGAATAGGGTAGAGTGGGGAGGAGATTTTATTGAGTTAGAACCGGATGAGAATACACCACCTCACCAACAAACAAAATTTAAGATACTCTACGACGATAAATTTTTATATGTCGCTATACATGCTCTAGACACCCAACCAGATAGTATTGTAAGGCGGTTGTCAAGACGTGATGGTTTTGAAGGGGATAGGGTCAATATTGCTATAGACAGCTATCATGATAAACGTACTGCCTTTATCTACACTACTACTGCAGCTGGGGTTAAGGGAGATGAAATTGCGACAAATAACGGTGAGGATATCGATGACAGTTATAATCCCATTTGGTATACCAAATCTGCCATAGGCGAGGACGGTTGGACCGCAGAGATGAAGATACCTTTTACCCAACTCCGTTTCGGCAAGGAAAACGAACAGATATGGGGAATCAACATTTTCAGAAACATTTTTAGAAAGAATGAAGTATCCATTTGGAAAAGAATTCCTGCTGGTTCTGCAGGCTTGGTAAGTCAATTTGGTGAACTTCATGGACTAATAGACCTAATTCCTCAGAAACAAGTGGAAATTCAACCTTTTACGGTGGGTCAGTATCAAAGTTACCCGGAGGAGAAGGGAAACCCTTTTAGGGATGGCAGCGATTTTAAGGTCAATGCTGGTCTTGATGCAAAAATTGGTATTACAAATGACTTGACTTTAGACCTTACTGTCAATCCCGACTTTGGGCAGGTAGAAGCTGATCCTGCGGCAATTGCATTAGACGGTTTTCAAATCTTCTTTAGAGAACAACGGCCGTTTTTTGTTGAGAATAAGAATATTTTTGAGTTTAGGTTTGCAGACAGACAGGACAACCTTTTTTATAGCAGGCGCATCGGTAGAAATCCACAAGGTTTCAGCAGTGTTCAGCCAGGTGAATTTGAAGATTTTCCCCAGAACACGACGATTTTGGGAGCCGCAAAGTTCTCAGGAAAGACTAAAAATGGATGGGCCATTGGAGTATTGGAAAGCGTAACGGCCAAAGAATTTTCGACGATAAATAATAATGGAGAAGAGCGAAGAGAATTAGTGGAACCCCTTACGAATTATTTCATTGGAAGGTTGCAAAAGGATTTTAATGAACGAAATACCTTTGTTGGTGGCATGTTTACAGCTACCAACCGTGATAACGCTGATGAATTACAATATCTCAGATCTGAGGCCTACACCGGAGGTCTAGATTTTACCCATCAATGGTATAATAGGGAATATTATATAGGAGGAAACTTCGCCGTGAGTCACGTGCAAGGTACACCCGAAGCAATCGAGAATACCCAGCGCTCACTAACGCATCTTTTTCAAAGGGTGGATGCCTCCCACGTTGAGGTAGACCCAACTAAAACTTCACTAACTGGTACTGGTGGCCGCTTAGAAGGAGGCAGACAAGGGGGTGGCAATTGGACCTATGATGGTAGAGTGGTTTGGCGTTCTCCAGAACTAGAAGTCAACGATGTAGGTTTTCTACGTCAAGCAGATGACATAAGGCAAGAGGCAAATGTTAGATATAATACTTTAAAACCTTTTGGGGCATTTAGGAGCTTGCGCTTAGGCCTTGAACAATCTACAGCATTCGATTTTGAGGGTAATTATAATAGAATTCAATATGAGATAAATGGCAATATACAAACATTAAAAAACTGGTTCTTTAATTTTGGGGCAGCTCATAAACCAAGAATATATTCAAACACAGAATTAAGAGGAGGTCCAAGATGGCGTTATTCCCAAGAAAATTTTGGATATCTTTTTGTAGGTACAGATGAGCGAAAAAAGTTGAGGACAAGTTTGGGTGGCGTTATCTCACAGGCTAAAGAAGATAATTTCTCGTTGTTTAGAATAGAAGCAGACGTTACCTACCAGCCTACAAATGCCCTTCGGATTTCCATTAGTCCAGAATATAGTAAGAGGCCTAGCAAAACACAGTATGTTACTCAAACCTCCTATAATGAATCGCCTAGATATATTATTTCATCGATAAATAATGAAACCATTAATGCTTCCATAAGAGTAAATTATATTATCAATCCTAATCTTTCAATCCAATATTACGGACAGCCTTTTATCTCAAGGGGGAGATACTCAGAATTTAAGTATGTTACCAATCCTATTGCAGCGCGTCTTAACGACAGGTATCAACTATATGATGATAATCAAATTGTTTATTCAGAAGGAAGTAGAACATATGATATCGATGAGAATTTAGACGGCACAGTGGATTATAGAATTGATAATCCAAACTTTTCGGTAGTGCAATTTAGATCCAATTTAGTCTTACGATGGGAATATATTCCAGGTTCTGAATTATTTTTAGTTTGGTCACAAGGAATTAATGGACTTGCAGACCCTAGATTGTCACTCACCGATGGTCTCGACAATCAAATCTTAAACAAACAGCCTGAGAATATTTTCTTGTTGAAGGCAACTTATAGGTTTGTACTCTAGATTTATATTTCAATTTACTCCATAAAAAAAGCTGCTATAAAAGCAGCTTTTTTATTATTTGAACTTATTTAGTCTTAAGATGTAATAAATAAGCTTGCAATATCTACGGCTTCATCTCCTGTGAGTATTTCATCATAAGCTTGGGTTGAGGCATCAACAGTAAATGGCGAGCCGCTTCCTAGAGAAGTTACATCTAATCCACCTTGCATAATGTTTTCTTCACCATTATAAACATCTTGTGTTGCTTCTGGCATTCCAGCTCCTCTTTCGTTACGAGTAATCCACCCTTTAAGACCTCTTATTCTTCTAACTTGTGAAGCATGTCTTGCTTCAACAGAATGAATCTGAAGTCCCGCGGTCAATAATGCGTCATTGCCCATAAGATTACCAGCTTGTCCTTTGTATGCTCTTACTCCTGTATCTTCAAAAGCTTGCGCTAAAGCCAAAAACTGTGCATAAGATGTTTCAGCAGGTACGTTAGAATCCTCATTGAAAGGATCAAATGCACCACCAACTGTAAAATCGAACATTGGTGAGTCAATTGAATCTGCTCCTAATGCACCTTGTAAAAATGCAACGTGCTGGTTTTCATGCTTAGCGATTTGCCTAAACGTTGTTTGTTCTGCTGCAGATCCTTGAGTTTCTACAATTCCGCCACTCACTGTTCCCATATTGTAGAATTCTGCTTCTAGATATTCTAAGGTAAGGGCCAATTGTAAAGCTGCGATAGGGTCACCATTAGCGCTCTGTGCATATAATTTGCTGCTAGCTCCGGCAAGTCCAAAAGGAACTGCTGCTAATGCTGCTCTTTTACTAAATGAACCAAGAGAGTTCATTAAACCCCTTCTTGATGTCGTTTTTTCCAATAGACCTTCGTTCGTAAACTCGTCTAAAAATTTTATAATATTCATAGTGTTTTCTTTTTTATAGGTTTCTTAAACTTGTTGCAGTGAATGGGGTAACAATAAAGCCTGTAGCTCCAACTGCATCTAAAATTGCAGCAGGTTTTAAAGCTTTATCTAATCCATTGCTATCTAATTGATCGTCGCCAGCGAAATCAGCTGATCCTGGATTCAATAAATCTCTAATAGCTGCTGCGTGACGTGCTTCAACAGAAACAATTTTTCCTGCAAGAACCAAGTAATCTGGGTTAGAAATAAACTGTCCAGCACCATTATAAGCCGCAACTCCTGTATCCTCAAGCACTTTAGCAGTACCTAATACAGATGCTCTGTCGTTAAAGTTTAATCCACCGTAATCAAATTCTAGGGTTGGTAACTTTAATGACATGTCTGCTCCGACAGCTGCAGAAATAGCAGCACTAAAGAATTCACGATGATTTACTTCGTGGTTATATAAGTCTTGTAAAATTTGTTTTTCTTCATCAGCCGCACCGGACCAATAAGATCCATTTACAACCTTAGTATAGAAATCTGCTTCTAATTGTTCTAGAGCATAAGCATAGTTAAGAATACCTAAGTCTCCTGATCCAAGATCAAAAACATTTCCGTCAGGATTTCTCATCCCTCCATCGTCGTCATTACTACAAGCAACTAGCAAACCAGTCCCCGCTAATGCCATTCCGCTTAATTTCAAAAACCTTCTTCTTTGGTTAGAAGAATTGTCCATGGGGTGATGGACTTTGACTACATTCTTTTTCATATTGAATTTTTATAAGTTCATATTGTTGGAAAATATACGAACATAAGGAGAAGAGGGTTTGGTCTTAAAGCGTAATTTCTTAGCTCAAATGATAAATGGGTCTAATGGGCTTCTAGCCAATTATCGCCTGTATCTACCGTCACGTCTAGCGGGACAGATAATTTATAAGCATTTTCCATCTCTAACTTTATGATTTCTTTAACCATTTCTAATTCAGGTTTATAGACATCAAACACCAATTCATCGTGTACTTGTAGTAACATTTTGGTCCTAAAATCACCAGAATCGAGCTTATCTTTAATATTTATCATGGCAATCTTGATAATATCTGCGGCACTACCTTGTATTGGTGCGTTCACAGCATTTCTTTCTGCTGCACCTCTAACCACTCCATTTCTGGAGTTTATATCTTTTAAGTAACGTCTTCTTCCTAAAAGCGTTTGGACGTAACCGTTTTCTCTGGCAAATTGAACTTGGTCCGAGATATAATTTCTGAGTTGAGGATAGGTCGCGTAGTAAGTGTCGATAAGATCTTTGGATTCTGCTCTAGAAAGATCGGTCTGGTTACTAAGTCCGAATGCCGACACACCATATATAATTCCGAAATTTACGGTCTTTGCATTGCTCCGCTGTTCTCTAGTAACTTCGTTTAGAGGAATATCAAATACTTTTGAAGCTGTTGAAGCATGGATGTCTTCCCCATTTTTAAAGGCTTCAATCATTGTTTTTTCGTCGCTCAAAGCGGCAATAATGCGCAATTCAATTTGGGAATAATCTGCCGCCAATAATATATAGTCATCATTTTTAGGGATGAAGGCCTTTCTGACCTGTCTTCCTCTTTCCGTCCTAATTGGTATATTTTGAAGGTTTGGATTATTGCTACTCAGTCTTCCTGTGGCGGCTACTGTTTGCATATAATCGGTATGAACTCGGCCTGTACTCGGTTCAATTTGTCCAGGCAAAGCATCAACGTAAGTGCTTTTCAATTTACTTAGGCCACGATAATCCAGTATATGTTGAATGATTGCGTGGTCCTTCGCAAGATAGGAAAGCACATCTTCTGCCGTAGAATATTGTCCGGTTTTAGTTTTCTTCGGTTTATCGACCAATTTCAATTTTTCGAAAAGTATAATTCCTAATTGCTTTGGAGAACCAATGTTGAATTCTTCACCAGCATCATCATAGATTTTCTTTTCAAGTGAAATGATATCCTTATCTAAATCTTTGGATAAACTATTCAAAAAATCTTTGTCGAGATTAATTCCTTCTAGCTCCATATCGGCAAGTACCTTTAATAAAGGAATTTCTATTTCCTCAAAAAGTTTATGGGTGTTCGCATCGCCTAATTCTTTTTCAAAATGTTCTTTAAGTTGAAAGGTGATATCTGCATCTTCCACCGCATATTCTGTCTGCAGCTTTAAATCTACATCCCGCATCGATTTTTGATTTTTACCTTTCTTCCCGATCAAACTTTCGATACTGATAGGAGAATAATTAAGATAGGTCTCGGCAAGGACTTCCATATTATGACGCATATCCGGATTGATGAGATAATGCGCAAGCATGGTATCGAAGAGTTTGCCCTTCACCTTAATATTATATTTTCTAAGAACTTTTATATCGTATTTAAGGTTTTGCCCAATTTTCTCGATTTTCTCATCTTCAAAAAATGGTCTAATCAATTCTATCAGTTCTTGAGCTTCATCTTTGTTTTCTGGAAAAGGAAGGTAGAACCCTTTGCCAGCTTCCCATGAAAATGCGATACCAACTAGCTGTGCTTCGATAGGATTTAAACTGGTAGTTTCAGTATCAAAACAAACGCTTTTTTGAGAGAGCAGACTTTTCAAAAATAGTTTGGTTGAAAGCCCTGGCATAATGGTCTGATAAAAATGAGAAGTCGTTTCAGCTGTTTTCCTATCGCTTCCCAAACTTTCCAATTTTTGATCATCGCCTCCAAATAGTGAAAATTGTCCGGAACCGGCATTAGAAGAATCGTTGGTGAAAACTTCTTGCGAGGGAGCTGAGCCATTTCCGTTTGAAGAAAGACCAGAAGTAGCAGTGGCATTCTCTGTAAAGGTTTTTATAAAGTTGTCCTTTAATCTTCTAAACTCCAATTCGTCGAAAATCTTGGCTACAGCGTCCAAATCTGGGTGGTCTAGTTCAAAATCTTCAGCGTGAAAAACAACTGGAACATCTAGCATAATCGTAGCCAACTGTTTAGACAACAGACCGAGTTCTTTGTTCTCCTCGATTTTCTCCTTCATTTTGCCCTTTAACTTATCGGTATTTGCAAGAAGAGCCTCCATCGAGCCAAAATCCTTGATAAACTTCTTAGCAGTCTTTTCGCCAACTCCCGGCAGACCCGGAATATTATCGGAAGAATCTCCCATCATTCCCAAAAAGTCAATTACTTGTTCTGGTCGTTCGACCCCAAACTTTTTCTTCACTTCTGGGATTCCCCAAACTTCGTATCCCCCACCAAAAATAGGACGGTACATAAAAACGCACTCGGTAACCAACTGCGCGAAATCCTTATCTGGTGTTACCATAAACGTAGCATAGCCTTCTTTTTCGGCTTGCCTCGAAAGTGTTCCTATAACATCATCTGCTTCATACCCCTCTTTTACCATAATTGGTATATGCATCGCTTTAAGGATATCGCATATATATGGAATGGCATTGGTAATTGCTTCAGGCGTTTCAAGTCGATTAGCTTTGTACTCCTCGTACATCTCTACCCGGTCAGCACTTCCGCCTTTATCAAAACATACCGCTAAATGGTCTGGACGTTCTCGTTTAATAACATCGAGAAGAGAATTCATAAATCCCATGATTGCAGAAGTATCCTGGCCTTTGGAATTGATTCTTGGATTCTTGATCAGTGCGTAATATCCTCTAAAAATTAAGGCATAGGCATCGACAAGGAAAAGGCGTTTTTTATCTGACATGAAGGGTGTTTTTGACTTGCATAAAACTACAAAACTTAATTGTTGCATTGAAATGCTATTCGTAATTTTCAAACTTAAAATATATGAAGATGAACACGATTTCAATGGCAATTCACGGTGGAGCTGGCACTTTGGTTAAAGGTATGATGACACCCGAACTCGAAAAACAATATAAAGATGCTCTTAAAAAAGCATTGGACCAATCCTATAAAATCCTTGAAGATGGTGGCTCTGCTACCGACGCGGTAGAAAAAGCGGTTGTTATCTTAGAAGATTGCCATCTTTTTAATGCGGGTAAAGGAAGTGTATTTACAGCAGACGAAACCCATGAGATGGATGCCGCCATTATGGAAGGTAAAAATCTAAACGCTGGGGCGGTTTCGTTGATTCATGGAATTAAGAATCCGGTTCTGTTGGCAAGAGACGTTATGGAAAAAAGCGAGTTCGTAATGCTCGCTGGAGAAGGCGCAATGCAATTTGCCAAAACTCAAGATTATAAAATTGAAGATGCCTCTTATTTCTACGATGAATTTAGACATAAACAATGGCTTCAATATAAAGGAAGCGATTCTATGCAATTGGACCATTCTTTTGTGAAGGATGAGAAATTTGGGACTGTGGGTGCAGTAGCTTGTGATAAACAGGGCAATATTGCCGCGGCTACTTCAACTGGCGGTATGACCAATAAAAAATGGGGAAGAATAGGTGATACCCCGATGATTGGTGTGGGTAATTACGCCAACAACAAAACTTGTGCGGTGTCTTGTACTGGTAGCGGTGAATACTTTATCCGCAGTGTCGTTGCTTATGATGTTTCTTGCCTTATGGAATTTAAAGGTCTAAGCTTAAAAGATGCTGCGGATCAATCCATCCATGTTAGGCTCAAAGAATTAAAAGGTGATGGTGGTTTAATCGCTGTGGATGCACAAGGAAATATCGCGATGCCATTTAATACCGAAGGTATGTACAGAGCTTGTAAATCCTCGAATGGTGAGGAACTTCTCGCTATTTATAACGACTAGACCTTGGTCGGTTTCGTAAAGGATTCCCAATCGTAATGGTTCACCTTTACACTCTTCTTCTTAATGTTGAAGCGGTCGCCGTTTGCCAAAACGTGAGTGTTTAGGTTGGTCAACGACATTGGCATTCCTTTTTTAACAAATAGCTCATTATTATAGTGAAGGGTACGAGCATCAAAAACGATTACCATCCCAGAACCGATAATTTCGAAAGTAGTTCCTTTTTTTATAATCAGTCCAGTGTCTTCCGCTAATCCAACCCCAATTAGTTTCGGGAATTTTGCCACAGCTTCGGCCAATCTACCAAAACGTCCTCTATTAATAAAATGAGAATCAATGATTAGCTTTGGTATAAAGGACATTCCTTGGTGCATTTTTACCGCACCCTTTTTAAAGGATTCTTTACTACTACCACCAGCGATCATTTCCTTAGACATACTCATCGCGCCAGCGCTTGTACCAGCTATTACAAAATTTTTATCCTCATGGTATCTCTTAATTAGTAAATCGTGAAGTTGGGTACCAGCGATATGTTCTATGATTTTGGACTGATTACCACCAGAAAACATTACACAATCTGCTTGTTTAACCAGCTCTAAGGTCTCGTCGCTGTTAGACTGTTCCCTTCTTCGTATGTCCAATATTTCAACGGTTCTGCAACCTAATTTTAAGAACGCAGCAATATAATTATCACCCACCTCTAATGGAATGCTAGATGCGGTAGGTATAACAACTACCTTGGCATCTTTACCCCCTGCTTCTTTCAGCACCCGCGACAATATTCCTTGTCCTATGAATTCTAAGCTAAACCGCTCTTTTCTAAGTACTCCTTTATCTTCATTCCCGCCGATAGGGATCAAAACTCCATTTATCATCCGCAATATTATTAATTAGGTCTTCAAAAATAAGGTAATTTTTTTATTGAAAAAATGCATATATTTATGAACTTACCTAGACATTTACATAAAATTTTAAAATGAAGATAAGAAGTATAAACGCCATGCGTGGACCTAATTATTGGTCTATCCGTCGGCACAAGCTGATAGTCATGGTGTTGGACCTCGGGAAGATGGAAGACTATCCTTCTAACAAAATTCCTGGATTTAACAAAAGATTGAAGAAATTACTTCCTACCATGGAGTCGCATAGATGTTCTGAAGGCTGCGAAGGAGGTTTTTTTATGAGGTTAGACCAAGGTACTTGGATGGGTCATGTTGTAGAACATATTGCCTTAGAGATTCAAACAATTGCTGGTATGGACACTGGGTTTGGCCGAACCAGAGGTTACGGGGAACATGGTGTATATAATGTGGTCTTCTCATATATTGAAGAAAGCGCTGGACGTTATGCGGCAAAGACTGCCGTTAAGATTTGTAACGCACTTATAGCGGCTGAGGATTATGACCTGGACGATGATATACAGGCTTTAAGAGAGTTAAGGGAAGCAGAAAGATTGGGACCAAGTACCGGTTCCATTGTGGAAGAAGCGGCAAGTAGAGGAATTCCTTGGATAAGACTCAACAAATACTCGCTCTGCCAATTAGGTTATGGAGCAAATCAAAAACGGATTCAGGCAACAGTAACAAGTGAAACTAGTAGTATTGGGGTGGAGCTGGCCTGCGATAAAGAAGATACCAAATATTTATTGGAAAGGGCAGAAGTGCCAGTGCCAAAAGGAGATATTATAACCTACAAGAAAAGTTTAAAGCAAGCCTGTGAGAAAGTTGGGTACCCACTGGTTATTAAACCTATCGACGGAAATCACGGACGAGGAATAACCGTCGATATAGAAACTTACGAAGAGGCGGTCGAAGCCTTTAAAATAGCACAAGAGGTGTCTAGGGCAGTGATTGTCGAAAGATATATTAAAGGTGAAGACTATCGATTGCTAGTCATAAATAATAAATTGGTGGCAGCCGCAAAACGAACACCGGCTCATGTTATAGGAGATGGTAAATCTACTGTCGAAGAACTTATCCATAAAGTTAATCGAGATCCTAGAAGAGGTTATGGACATGAGAAGGTCCTAACTCAGATAACAATTAACGATCTTACTAAATCCATCATAGGTTACTATGGGTATCAGCTAAATTCAGTGCTCGAGAAAAATAAAAGCCTAGTCTTAAAGGATACTGCCAATTTGAGTACAGGTGGAACCGCACAGGATGTAACAGATATTGTGCATCCGGCCAATGTTTCGATGGCGGAAAGAATTTCTAAAATAATCGATCTTGATATCTGTGGAATAGATGTAATGACTACGGATATTACTGTGCCACTATCAGAAACTGGTGGAGCAGTACTAGAGGTTAATGCTAGCCCAGGATTTAGAATGCACCTATCTCCCGCGGAAGGCTTGCCCAGAAATGTGGCTGCTCCAGTTATTGATAAATTATTTCCCAAAGGAGATACTGGAAGAATCCCTATTATAGCTGTTACAGGAACCAACGGAAAAACCACCACTACAAGATTAATTGCTCATATAGCCAAAATGAGAGGCTTCAGGGTTGGTTATACTACAAGTGACGGGGTTTATATTCAGAATAGACTTTTGATGAAAGGCGACTGTACCGGTCCTTCTAGTGCAGAGTTTGTACTAAAGGATCCAACGGTGAATTTCGCGGTTCTTGAGTGTGCCCGTGGCGGGATGTTAAGATCCGGTCTCGGTTTTGGAAAATGTGATGTGGCAATCGTCACTAATGTAGAAGCTGACCATCTGGGTCTCAAAGGAATCCACACCGTAGAACAATTGGCGAAGGTCAAAGCAGTAGTTCCTGAGACAGTGCTGCCCGAAGGATATTCAATATTAAATGCCGACGATGACTTGGTCTATGAAATGCGTAGAAGCTTAGAGTGCAAAGTTGCGCTTTTCTCTATGGATGAAGAAAACCCAAGAATAAAAGCGCTACAACGTCTTAATGGTATCACCGCAATTTATGAAAATGGTTATGTAACTATTTGTCGAGGAGAATGGAAGATGCGAATCATGAAGGCAGAAAACATTCCTCTTACTTATGGAGGAAAGGCCAAGTTTATGATTCAAAATGTGTTGGCCGCAGTATTGGCTGCACATGTGCAAGGAATAAGTCTAGAAGACATAAAAGCTGCTTTAGAAACTTTTATCCCTTCACCTGCACAAACCCCAGGAAGACTAAATTTATTCGAGTTTAAACGTTTCTCTGTGTTATTGGATTATGCTCACAACCCAGCTGGGATGAGAGCGCTTCAAAATTTTATCAGTAATCTAAAAGTCACTAAAACCGTTGGTATAATCGCGGGCATAGGAGACAGACGTATAGAAGATAATAATGAAATTGGACGTTTGGCGGCAGAAATGTTTGATGAAATAATTATAAGACAGGACAAGCATTTAAGGGGTAAAACCGAGAAAGAGCTAATTAATATGCTTACTGATGGGATAAGCTCGCACCCTAAAAAAACTCCAACCAAAATAATCCCAAAGGAAAAAGAAGCTGTAGAATATGCTATTAAAAATGCAGTGGACGGATCGTTGATTGTACTTTGTAGCGATGTTGTATCAGAAGCTTTAGAACTTGTTCAAAGTTTGAAAGAAGAAGAAATGAAAAAGTCAGCTAATTAGCTGACTTTTTCATTTTATAAAGATGAAATTTCTCTTAGCACTTTAAAGTACTCTTTACTTTAATTTGAAGACTTTTTCTGAAAGCCTTGATGCTAGTTAAATCTGAACTCTTTTTATAGTTAGTATAAAGCAATTGATCTTTAGATGATTTAAAATAGGCAACTGAAGAATCACTTGCTTTAACGTTCTCTTTTTTGATAGTCTCTACATTTTTAGTGCTATTAATTTGCGTAACAGTCTCATTTTCATTCTGAGCAAGAGAAGCTAGAGGCAAAGCAACTAAAAAAATTAAGGTAAGTAGAGTTTTCATTTTATTTGGGGTGTTTCTTATTTCTTTGTCAAATGTGCGATAGTTTAATCGTAGAAATTAATATTTTGGATGAATGGGGACGATAATTAGATAAGATGAACGCGCTCGTAAAAAACATCGTTGAAATGCATAAATATCGCTGCAAGCCCAGTAAAACCGCTATTTCTTAATGGAAGAAACTACTACAAATCGTTATAAAGACCTATTTGATAGATTAAATGCAAATAAATTCCTAGTTGCTTCAACTTCTTTTCAATATCGTAAAAACAAGCTAAAAAAGCTTCAAAAATGCGTTGAAAACACTTATAAACAAAGGCTTCGTGATGCATTGTACCAAGACTTCCAAAAGCCTCAGTTAGAGGTAGATTTAACCGAGATTTTACCGTTAATCGAAGAAATTAAGCATGCTATCCACTATCTCAGATTTTGGATGAAAAACGAGAAAATAAAGACCCCAATATCACTTTTTGGTAGTTCGTCTTATATAAAGTACGAACCAAAAGGCGTGTGTTTGATTATTTCTCCCTGGAACTATCCAGTTAATCTAACCCTTTGTCCACTTGTCTCTGCTATTGCCGCAGGTAACGTAGTTATAGTTAAACCTTCGGAACTTACTCCAAATACGTCGAAAGTGATGAAAGATATAATTCATGAGGTTTTTACTAAGGATGAAGTATGCTTGGTCGAGGGTGATGCAGAAACTGCGAAGTCACTTTTAAAACTTCCATTTAATCATATCTTCTTCACCGGTAGTCCCGCCATCGGCAAAAAGGTAATGGAAGCAGCAGCACAAAATCTTTGCTCTGTAACATTAGAGTTAGGAGGGAAGTCTCCGACTATCATCGATAAATCGGTAGATATTAAAGTAGTGGCTAATAAGATTGCCTTCGGAAAATTTATGAATGCCGGACAAACGTGTATTGCTCCAGATTACATTATGATTGATGAATCAATACAAACTAAATTTATTGAAGCGCTTCAAAATGCTTTAAAAAGTTTTTATGAAAATGACATTGAGAATTCGGCTTCCTATTCCAGGATTGTAAACCAGAAGCATGCTAATCATTTAAATGACCTTTTAATGGACTGTAAGGAAAAGGGAGCCTCCTTGTATCAATTGGCAAGCCCCAAGCCTGCGAAAGCGTTTATTTCGCCTACCATTGTCACAGGCGTAGATGAATCTATGGAACTTATGCAAGAAGAAATTTTCGGCCCTATCTTACCCATAATCACTTTTAAGGAATTAGAAGAATGTACTAGTTATATAAGTAGGAATGAAAAACCTTTAGCCGTCTATATTTTTTCTAAAAACAAAAAAGCAGTCGACTTTCTTATTGAAAATACCAGAGCAGGCACAACCTGTGTAAACCATAATATGTTGCAATATTTAAATGTAAACCTTCCCTTTGGAGGCTCCAACAATAGCGGCATCGGTAAATCTCATGGAATTTCTGGTTTCAAGGAATTTTCTAATTCTAGGGCTGTTCTTAAGCAGCACACTATTAGCGCAGCAGATTTGCTTCGGCCTCCCTATTCATCCTTCAAACAAAAGTTAGTTGACCTTACTATTAAATGGCTTTAGCTATTAATATAGTAGGTTGATTTGATGGTTTCATTCTTGCCGTCCTGATATTTGGTCATACTAAAATCCTTATGGATAGAATAGCTACCGGTTTCACCTTTTTTATTAACGGCTATATAGGCAACTTGAAAATCCTTAAAATTACTATTTGGTTTTTTAACGATTCTGGAGATTGCCTCTTCGCACGCCTCTTGTGGCGTTTTCCCTTGACGCATTAACTCTACAACCAAGAAGCTGCCTACAGTCTTTACCACTTCTTCGCCTAAACCCGTTGCAACTGCTGCACCGATTTCATTATCTACGAAAAGACCAGAACCAATGATTGGAGAATCTCCCACCCGTCCTGCCATCTTATAGGCGAGACCACTTGTAGTACAAGCCCCGGAAATATCTCCGTTTTTATCAATGCAAAGCATACCGATAGTGTCGTGATTTTCAATGTTGATTATGGGTTTATATTCACTGTTTTCCTTCCATTCTTCCCAAGCTTTTTTTGAAGCATCGGTCAGTAGGTTTTCTTTTTCGAAACCATTTTCGAGAGCAAATTTTTCGGCACCATCACCGGCTAACATAACGTGCGGTGTCTCTTCCATTATCTTACGCGCGACTGAAACCGCATGTACGTAGTTCTTCAAATAAACTACAGAACCGCAGTCGCCCTGAGAATTCATAATGCAGGCATCTAAGGTCACATTACCATCGCGGTCTGGAAGTCCACCTTTGCCGACAGTCTGGCCTTCGGCATTTGCTTCTTCTATCATGCATCCTTGCTCTACAGCATCTAAGGACGATTTACCTTCCTGTAAGACTTCCCAAGCTTTATTGGTTGCTTGCTGTACATCCCAAGTGGCAATGACTAAAGGAAGATTTAAGCTGGCTTGGTCATCTAATTTTATAGTGGTAGCTGCGTCGGTTTCTTGGTTTTGATTCTGGTCTGCACAACTAGTCAGAGTAGTTGCCAATGCTAGACCTACACCAGATAATGATGTGTTTCGAATAAATTTTCTTCTGTCCATATTTGCATAATTAGGTTAGTACTGAATTGCAGAAGACTTCTATGAGTTAAATATAAGCAAACCTCCAAATACCTATACTTAAATTCAATTATCTTTGACGAAAATTAGACTATGACCAGAGGAATTATCCTTGTCCTTGTATATATTTTCTTCGCATTCTACGGATTTCAAGCTATAAAAAACATGACCCGATATAACTGGGTTCATATTCTATACATTGTAATCGCCCTACTTATTATTGGCAACTTTATCTTTCAATTTTTGGTGGTTTCTGAAGGAAGGGTTTTAACACCCGCAAAAAGTTATGCCTTTGGATTTCTGTTAGCATTTATGGCAATGAATATTGTTATGGTGCCGATATTGTTTGCCGAAGACATTATTAGATTCATATTAGGTCTTTATGACAAAATCGTAACTACTGAAAATACCTTTTATCTTCCTGAACGTAGAAAATTTGTGAGTCAAATTGCTTTTGGTCTTGGGATGATTCCTTTTGCATCACTTTTATATGGAATGTATCGAGGTAAATATAATTACAAGGTGCTTACTTATAAGATGTATTATGAAGACCTTCCGCCGGCATTTGATGGTTATAGAATAACCCAAATTAGTGATGTCCATTCTGGCAGTTTTGATAACAGGAAAAAAATTGAATACGGTATAAATCTTATAAATACCCAGAAATCCGATGTCATTTTATTCACAGGTGATTTGGTGAATAATAAATCAACCGAAATGTTACCCTGGAAAGATTTGTTTTCGACCTTAACCGCTAAAGATGGTGTTTTCTCGGTACTGGGGAATCATGACTACGGTGATTATGTCGATTGGCCCTCTGAGGAAGCTAAACAGCAGAATTTGGATGAATTGATTGCGCTTCAAAGGGAAATGGGTTACGATATTCTGTTAAATGAAAGCCGCTACCTTGAAAAAGACGGTGACCGTATCGCACTTATTGGCGTGGAGAACTGGGGGAAAGGTGGTTTTAAAAAGGCAGGTGATCTTAAAAAAGCGACCGAACGGATTAGTCCAGATGATTTTAAAATATTAATGAGCCACGACCCGAGCCACTGGGAAGAATGTGTGATTAATGATGATTTGCATTATCATTTAACTCTGAGTGGACATACCCACGGTATGCAATTTGGCATCGAAATTCCTGGTTGGATAAGATGGAGTCCTGTAAAATGGCGCTATAACTATTGGGCTGGTATTTACGAAGAAATGGGCCAGTTTATAAATGTAAATCGTGGTTTTGGCTATCTCGGATATCCTGGTAGGGTGGGAATTTGGCCAGAAGTGACCGTTATCGAACTTAAAAAGGGCTCAAAACCGGCATAAGCGCTTGTTATTGCATTAATTTGTTTATTTTTATCTAACATATTCCTTACATATTGAAGTTATTGTTTAACAATTCAAAAAAATATGTAGGTTAGTACGAACACATTAGATATTAAATTTTAGTGTATGTCAAAATTTGGTGAATTAATCGATGTAGATATTCCTGTTTTGTTGGATTTCTATACCGAATGGAATGAACAATCCACCGCAATGCATCCGGTATTAAGGGATGTGGCCGCCGCTCTTGGCGATAAGGCCAAAATTATAAAGATTGATGTCGATAAGAACAAAGATCTTGCGGAAGCTCTTCGGGTTAAGGGCTTGCCGACCCTAATTATCTACAAAGGTGGGGAAATGAGATGGCGATTTAGTGGCGAGCAAGATGCAAACACTTTAATCGGCATTCTTAAAGAATACGTTTAAGGCAAGGCCTTGAATGTGTAACCCTTTTCAGAAAAATATTTTAAGGTTTTAGGCAGGACATACTTCATATTATTAGCTGCTTTAATGCTATCGTGAAAAACAATGATGCTTCCCGGAGCAGCATTCTGCTTAACGTTTGTATAGCAATTTTCTGCTTCAAGATTGGCTTGCCAGTCAAATGATAAAACATCCCACATCACAATTTTATAACCTAAGCCTCTTAATCTTTTTGATTGTGAGAGCGTAATCTTGCCGTAGGGAGGTCTAAATAATTGAGTTTTATTGGAAGATAACTTTTTAATCATCTCTTGGCATTTTTCAACTTCAATCAAATAATCTTCAATATTAGTCTGCCATCCGTTCTTGTGATTTAAGGTATGATTGCCAATGGCATGATTTTCGGCTAAGATAGATTCAAATATTTCAGGATGCTTCGCAATGTTCTTACCGATGCAAAAAAATGTCGCCTTCGCCGAATACTCGTTTAGGATGTCTAAAACCCAGGCAGTAATATCTTCAGTAGGACCGTCGTCGAAAGTGAGATAAAGCTCTTTCTTATCCGTTTTTATATCCCAGATATAGTTCGGAAGAATATATTTTGCAAGCTCAGGCGTCTTTGCAGAAATAATGTTCACACTATTGGTCTGCTCCTATTAATGTATCAGTAGAATCGACGCTGGCTGGGATGTCTAAATCTTCTTGTACATCCATCGGTTCTTCCCGAGCATCCCCACTCATAAAGTGACTGAACAATTGAAGATAATTATTGAATACTTCTGTCTCTTTAACCGCCACTTCTTTATCGTTCTGAATCAAAAGAACATCTACCAATCCTCGGTATCTCTCAATATCAGTTACGATTTCTTCGATATATCTGGTTTGATTTTCTAGTGAAAGCTCACTGTAATATTTCAACTTCTCCTGATATTTCTCAGATACTTCTTGATATAATTTGCGCGCTTTTTCTTTTGCACCCACTTCATAATATGCGCTTATGTATGGTTCTAGTAAAGTATAGAACCCATAAACATCTACCGGCATTTTCTCCATGGCTAGGTCAGCAACTTTTTCGGCTTTATCTAGTTGGCCTTCGTTAATCAATTGTTCAATAAGACGCGCTAAATTACCGCGATAGGTAATTCCGTTTTTACGGGTTTCGGTGTCATGATAAATGTTGCCGCCACTATTACCCCAATCCCAAGACATTACCTTATCGTACATAATATCTGTATCTACTCGACCCATCTCAAAAGGATTGTTTCTATCTACCGGAGTTTTTATTGGCACAAGTCTGTAACACAATCCATCTAATTGTAAATAATCTTTCAACCAAATATAGTCTTCGTCTCCAAAGGCACCACCAGAAAAATAAATAGGACGCTCCCAATTGTTATTTGCGAGTATATCTAACATCAACAGACGATTTTTATAGATTGCACTACCTTTAATTTCCAAATCAATGTATGGTACGATTTTATCAGCATCTTCAGGTTTAACGGTACCATTGGCCAAAACCTCTTCTTTATCTACAGGAATTCTGATGTTCTTGGTTGGGAAATAGGTAGAATTAAGCAAGTTCTCATTGTAACCACTCACGTCTCCACCTTCTTTCTCAAGAATAAATCTCATCTTAGTGTTTGGGTGGTCACTAGAGATAAATTCCATAAACTGACTTATTGGAAGTGTATCGTTGGTAATCGGTCTATAAGGTAAATAATCCCGTGTGCCATAACGATATTTATCGTGAGTCAGTTGTGAAGGTATGGGATCACTGCTATAAGCTTTACGTTTCATTTGATCGATGTACCAATCAGTTTGAAACAAACTAGTGTTAACTACCCTAACATCGCGTCTAATACCTTCAATTTCTTGGGCATACCAAAGTGGAAAGGTATCGTTATCACCAATGGTGAACAAAATGGCATTAGGAGCACAGGATTCTAGATATTGCACTGCCATTGCATGAGCAGTTTCACGGCCGGAACGGTCGTGATCATCCCAATTATTAGCTGCCAATACACCCGGAACCAGAATCAGACACGCAATAGTCACTACTGGAGCTAAGAATTTAAAATTCACTTTTTTCCGTAGTGCGTTTATTAATGCAAAAACCCCAAATCCTATCCAGATTGAGAATACGTAAAACGACCCCACTACCGAATAATCACGTTCACGGGGTTCAAAAGGACGCACGTTCGTATAGAATTGTATTGCCAAACCAGTTAAGAGGAAGAATACCAACATGGTCCAAAATAATTTTTGATTTCTTCCAAGTAAAAAGAAGAATCCAACTAGACCTAGGATTAGTGGCAAGAAATAGTAAGTATTACGAGCTTTATTATCTAAAACATCACTAGGAAGATTGTCTTGAGACATTCCTAAATGCCATTCGTCGATTGGCTTTATTCCACTTATCCAATTACCGTTAAAAGGGTCATATTTTCCTTGTACATCGTTTTGTCTTCCAACGAAATTCCACATGAAATAACGCCAGTACATATAGCCAAACTGATATTCTACCATGTAAGCAAGGTTATCGCCAAACGACGGTTTTTCGACATCTAAATATTGTTGACCATAATCCCTTAAAAAGGCATTATAATCTTCATAATCTATTTCTCCGGCGGCAACACGTTGTTTAAAGTCATTAACCAAATCCCGCAATTGGTTTTCCATTTGGTATTCCGACTTAATTTTAAAATCGATTAGACCCGTAAACATCATATAGTTTGCGGCATGCTCCGAGCTCCACATTCTTGGGAGTAGCGAGGCGTGTTCAGAATTATAGTTCTGCTTGGTGCCTTTATATGAATTTACGATGATATAATCTCCGGTTGCTTCATCCTTTTCATACTTAGGCTTGTCGTCCACGTAAGGTTGATTTTCGTCAGCTCCAGAATACATTTCGGTGAACTGCGGACCATAGAAAAGATGAGTTTCAGGATATTGTTCTAGGTTATAATAAGCGAGAAGCTCCCTAGCACTCGAAGGATTATTTTCGTTGATAACCACATGTGCATTGGCACGGATTGGCAACATCATCCAAGATGAAAAACCTATGAATATGAATAAAAGGCAAAGTATTAATGTATTAGCAGTCTTCTTTTGTTTTTCGCGAGTGACCTTTAATCCGTAATAGAAAAGGGCAATTAAGATAAGAGCTGCGATGATACTCCCAGTGTTAAAGGGAAGGCCGATACTATTCACGAAGAAAATCTCGGACATACTAAAAAGCTTCAAGGCATTTGGCAGAAGCAGTTTAAAGATGAAAAATAATATTGCAACTGAAGCTAGGTTCGCGATGATAAAATTCTTCGCATTGACTTCTTTATAATTCTTGAAAAAATAAATAAGACCCATCGCAGGAATGGTCAAAAGTCCCATAAAGTGAACTCCAAAAGAAAGTCCGATTACAAAGGAAATCAGGATTAACCATTTGTTCCCTCTAACGGTATTCATGTCTTGCTCCCATCTAAGGGCAAGCCAAAAAAGAACTGCCATAATTAGGGTTGCCATCGCATACACCTCGGTCTCCACTGCGTTAAACCAAAATGAATCCGTAAAAGTAAAGGCCAAACTCCCGACAACTGCGCTTCCTAAAATTCCGATATATTGGTCGGTAGTAAAGGCATAACTACCATCTTCGTTTTCACCTTTTGTACTAGGATTTTTTACTGGCACTAATTTTAGAAGCAGCAAAGTAATGGTCCAGAACATAAACAGAATGGTAAATGCACTGGCTACAGCGCTCATCATATTCAGCATCATACCAATTTGATCTGGCTGTAATGCGAAAAGTGAGAAAAAAGCACCAAACATTTGAAAAAGTGGAGCTCCCGGAGGGTGACCAACCTGTAACTTTGAAGAGGTTAAGATGTATTCGCCAGCATCCCAGAAACTTACTGTAGGTTCTATCGTTAAGGCGTAGGTGAGAAAAGCAATTCCAAACACGACCCATCCCAGGATGGTATTCCATTTCTTAAAATTGAAATGCGACATAAGCTAATTTAGTTGTAATTGCCGCGAATTTACTAATAATTAAGCGAAACGGTTTTGTTTTTAAGTTAAGGTTAGGTAAAAAGGATTATTTTTAATCAATTCATTTGCGGAAGTGAAAGTTTGTCTTAAATTTGCAGCCTCAAATAGGTAATGGCCTATGGTGTAACTGGCAACACGTCTGGTTTTGGTCCAGAAGAGTCTAGGTTCGAGCCCTAGTAGGCCAACTTAACAATTTATCCCAATCTTTTTAGGTTGGGATTTTTTGTTTTAGGACTTTTTACTACCGCCATTTCTGAATATCTGGATCTATTTTTTAAGATAGAATAGTCTCAAAACAAATTCTACTAAAAAATCCTAACTGAGTTTATTTTTCAACTGAAATAAATGGTAATTTTCATTGGTTGATTGTAATTACCAGTTAGTTATGAAATCTTACAATGTTTTTAGCCTCTTCGTAATTTTTGTGATTCCTTTTATTTGCCACTCTCAACAATCACAGATTGATAGTCTTAAGCAGGTTATTTCAACTGGCAACCAAGAAAATGATGTTTTAAAGGCAATGAACAATATTTCTATGGAATATGTTAGAACAGATGTCGAGCAGGCGAAATTCTATTTATGGAAAGCAAAATATCTAGGCCAAAAAACCAACAATCAGCGGTATTTGAGCTCAACCTATTCCCAACTTCTTAGCATAAATCAGAATCAGGGGCAGATTGATAGTGCAATGATTTATCTCAAGGCATTAAAAGATTTATCTGATGGTGCTGTTGGTATAGATGCAGATATCGTTAAGGGAAATTACTACTCTACCGTAGGTTTATTTTACAAAAAAAGCGGCAGGGTGAAGGAGGCGCTTCCCAACTTCATCAAATCTTACGAAATCTCCTTAAGCAGATCTAATCTCTCTGCAGCGTCTGGACAAGCCATTAATATTGGAAATAGTTATTTGGGACTATCGGATTTTAGCATGGCACTAACTTATTATCTAAAAGCGCTAGAAGGTTTTGATGAAATCAAAAACCAGAAAGGTCAATCATTTTGTTATCAAAATATAGGTGAATGTTATATAGAAATGAATCGTTTTGATTCTGCTCTACAATACATAAATAAGTCAATTATGCTTAAGGAAGAGCTCCAAGATAAACGTGGTTTAGGAAATGCAGAACAATCTCTTGGAAGGATTTATATGGGATTAAAGAATTATGATAAATCGCTGGAACATTATTTTAACGCTCTTGCGATAAGCAGGGAATTAAAACTTTCTACAGACGAGGTTAAAATAAATCAACATTTGGGTAAAGTATACGCTTTCAAAAATGACCATGATTCTGCTCTTAATTATTTTGTGAAGAGTAAAGAGCTAGCAAAAAATTTAGGAGACAATGCTTCTATGTATTCAACAGATCTCGAAATTTTAGCATTGAAAAAGGCGAATGTCCAAGAAAGTATCGTTCAGGATAGTATGTTAGAGAACATTCAGATTTTTAAGGATATGGGATCTGTTAGCAAAGAGGCTGCGGCATATAAGAACTTGGCAACCTATTATCTCGGCATTAAACAATATGAAAAAGCTTTAGACTACACAAACCGATATGTGGCACTAAATGATAGTATAAGGAATAACGAAATTCAGGCTAAGTTTAAGACAATCGAGGAAAATTATAATAAAGCCAATAACGAAAAACAAATCGCTCTGCTACAAAAGGACAAAATAATTACGTCGGAAAAGATAAAGCAACAGCGATTTTGGCTTTTCCTATTTGGAATTCCGATTTTATTTATCTCGTTGGGTATATGGATGTTATTATACAGAAATAAATTAAAACAACGGATGAAGGAAGTACAGTTCAGGAACCAGATTGCCGCAGATTTACACGATGAGGTCGGTAGTTCTTTAAGCAGTATCTATCTCCTCAGCAAAATGGCTGGCGATAAAACTTTGGCAAACCGAGAAGAAATTTTAAAAAAAGTCAGT
This sequence comes from Flavobacteriaceae bacterium MAR_2010_188, assembly GCA_900104375.1. Classification (NCBI taxonomy): domain Bacteria; kingdom Pseudomonadati; phylum Bacteroidota; class Flavobacteriia; order Flavobacteriales; family Flavobacteriaceae; species Flavobacteriaceae bacterium MAR_2010_188. Next base: position 2,621,414 of record LT629302.1, on the reverse strand, counting down.
ACCAATGCACAAGAAACGATGGATAAAATGAGCGATATCGTATGGATGCTCAAACCCCAAGAACATACACGTCTTAAAGAACGTATGGAAAGATTTTTACACGATTTGTGCCAGGCGCGCAAAATGTCGTATACCTTTTCCGCGGACGATTTAGACACACTCCATCTATCCATGCAGCAAAACAAAAATGTGTTCCTTATTTTTAAGGAAGCCGTAAACAATTCGGTTAAATATGCCGAAGCGATTGCTTTGAACATCATCATTGCGGTTCAAAACAAAAAGCTGCACATGCATATAGAAGATAAGGGTATTGGATTTAATGAAAGTACCGTTCTAAAGGGCAATGGGCTTGATAACATGAAGAGTAGGGCGAACGAATTGAAAGGTGAACTCAAGATAGTTTCGGGTCAAAAAATTGGAACAACCGTGGATTTAAGTTTTCCGTTGTCATAACCTATATCCCCCAATTTCGGGATTTCACAGACGGTCTTGAATAGTTATACTTGTAGATAATTTTCAAACGATGAACATCTGCATTTTTGAAGACAACAAACATTTGCGCGAAAGCTTGCAATTTTTGATTGATTTGACCCCAGAATTTCATTGTGAGGGTGCGTTCCCTAATTGCAAAAATCTTCTCAAAAATTTATCGGAAACGGACTGCGATATTTGTTTGATGGATATTGAAATGCCTGGTATTTCGGGTATTGAGGCCACAAAGATCATCAAGGACAACTTCCCGGAAATTCATGTGCTCATTCAAACCGTTTTTTCTGATGATGATTCCATATTTAGAGCTATCTGTGCTGGTGCATCAGGATATATTTTAAAAACAAGTTCACCCACAGAATATATAGAAGCATTGAAAGACGCCCAAAACGGTGGCGCACCCATGACGCCTTCCATTGCTCGTCGGGTATTACAATTATTTAAAATGAACCTACTGCCTTCCACTCCATTGGATTACAGTTTGACTGAAAAAGAAAAGTTGGTCTTGCTACAATTGACTTTAGGCAACAGCTATAAAATGATTGCTGAAGAATTGGATGTTTCTGTAGAAACTGTCAAAACACACATGAAAAATATCTACGCCAAGCTTCACGTGCATTCGAGTACCGAGGCGGTTGCAAAAGCCCTTCAGGAACGACTTTTATAAAAAAAATGCATTTAAAATAGAAAGACTATTGTCAAGGATAGAATGGCAGTTTTACACGACATCTAGAAAAAGGATAGGTGACTTTCCTTGTTTTGATTAGGGCAGAACAAAGCTTATTTGCGTTATTCCTTTTATTTGGTGTATTGCACTTGAAACATTGAAAAATGGTTTTCACATAACCGTTCCTAGGGCCTTACACGCCGCAATTCATTCAGATGACTGTATTGAGAATATGGTTTTACAATTTATTAGTGATCCCTTTTCAAAACCAAACACTTTCTGTATAAAAAATCGATTGAGAATACATTCTTAACAGAGACCTTATTGTCAAGTTTTTCTGATTTCATAAAAAAGTATAACAATCATTACTGTATTAATTTCCCCCATTCTCGGTATTGACTTGTAATCTATATAGTTGCAATTTTACTAAGAATGTTTTTGGAGTATTTCCTATCATTTGAAACGCAAAATCCATTTTCGATTTTAAAATAATATTAATCATTACCAACAACCCTTATGAAAACATTCAAAATTTATTACCTGTATTTAGCAGTAATTTTTATGTTCAGCTGTGCCGAAAACAATGCAAACGACGAACAGGAGATCAGAAACCTGATTGCTCAATAAAAATCCATTGGATGACATTTCCAATACGCTTTCACGTGAGACGGTCATAAAAAATGCAAGAATCTAAAAACGAATTTAATGATTGCCAACCCATGATGGGAAATAAACTAAAATCAAAATCCATGATAACAAAAAATGGTAAAATATAAAGACCTATATAAATGGATGATCATTCCGATGGTGATCATGCAATTGGGAATCTATAAAGATTATTGGGGAGATTTTACTGATAATGCTTGGTCTGTTCATATACATTATTGGACCGGAACCATTTGGTACCTCTATTTAATCATCCAGCCCTATTTTGCCACGCATGGAAAAATGGCACTGCATCGTACCAACGGCATCATAGGCATGTTTTTGGCCGGCGGCGTTAGTATTACAGCATTTAGTATGCTACATAGAGACCTTCTAAATGCACAAAACTCATTGGAAATGCCAGAGAGGTTCGGTCCTTTTAAAGATTGGTTCTTTATGGGAGTTGCTGCTGTCGAATTTGTAATGATCATTGCCTTCGGCTTTGCGGTGATAAAAAGTATTATCAAGAGGAAAAGCTTGGAAGATCATGCTTGGTGGCTGATATCAACAGTTTTTTTGATCATGATGCCCGCCTTGGGCCGTGGGATACAAAATCTCTATGTTAAAATTCATATTGAAGATTGGCCAAATATTCACATTATGCTACCTCTATATCTAACCCAAGCAATCATCATTGGGTTGCTCTTACTTGCGGCATGGAAGTACCATAAACTTAAACATCCCGCGACCTATCTTGCGGTTGCGGTAAATTTATTTACCTGTTTCCTAGAACCTTTGGGAAGATCAGAAATAGTACAGACTTTTTTAGAAACAGTTATAAAAGGCTGATATAAAAAAACTATTACATAACCGAACCTAAAAAATTGTTGTTAAAAATAATAGATAGATATAACAAAACGAAAACCGCAGCAGGCCAGAAAAAGAGTGGTGGATATACCTAGTGTCTAAAAGTGGAAGTAATCATGTAGAAAACATAAAAAAGAACATATGATGAATGGAAATAAAAGACGGAAGCATTCAAAAACGAATATAAACGAATGCCGACAGTAAAGGATATAACACGAATAATGACTTTTTAATTAATGATATGGCAAACGAAATCGCCTCTTTTTATTTTAACAAATAGTTTATGGAAACAAACATTTTAATTATGAATTGTAGAATCGCAAAATATTTTTCTGCTTGTTTGGTCTTTCTATTTTACACAGCTACTTCTTTAAGTCAGACAACCTTAAATAAGAAGGATGTTGAAAATAAAGCTAGCGAAATAAATACTACAAGCAAAACAAATCCTCTGCCCATCATTGACATGCACATGCATTCTAATCATGCAAACTTTGCCGGGCCTCCACCGATACCATATTGCATTCATGTAGATGAATGGCCGGTATCTGCTACAGGTGCTGAATGGTTTGAAACATTAATGAAAGACACTTCCTGTAAACGTTTGATCCTGTCGCAAAAAACAGATGCAGATGTAATGAATAAAACATTTGAAATAATGAGGCGCCGGAATGTTTATGCTGTTTCCAGTGGTAGATTGATCGAACAATGGAAGGCCGCTGCACCGGACAGGATTATCTCAAGTCTGGCATATAGAGGTGGTGGTCCTAATCCATCACCTGATTCTGTTCGAAAGTTGATTGGCTCGGGAAAGTACAAGGTGTTTGGTGAAATAATGGCACAGTATGCAGGCACACCACCCAATGATCCTTCACTTGCCCCATATTGGGCGGTGTTGGAAGAACTGAATATTCCAGTTGGCATTCATATTGGTCCTACACCAATGGGTGCACCGTACTGGCCCGGCACCGGCTGGGAAAAAGTTAGAGCCAAATTACACAGCCCATTGTTATTAGAAGAAGTTCTGATAAAGCATCCGCGATTAAGAGTTTATATTATGCATGCTGCCTGGCCTATGATAGACGAACTGCTGGCGCTGATGTGGGTGCATCCTCAAGTATATGTAGACATCAGCGGCATCAATTCAGATCTGAACAACACTGCTTTTTATAACTACATAAAAAGGATCATAGAAGCAGGTTTTGGTAATCGAATAATGTTCGGATCAGACCAGATGATATGGCCGGAATTGCTGGATATTGGAATAGATATAATTGAAAAAGCAGATTTTCTTACACCCAAACAAAAAAGAGATATTTTATATAATAATGCAGCCCGGTTTCTTCAGTTAAGCAAGGAAGAAATCGATAGGCATCATGGAAAATAAAATGTACAATAAAAAACAAACAACAATGAAATTTTCATATCTGATTTTAACCATGGGTTTTCTAATTTCCTGCAGCAGCAACAAAAAAGCAGTTTCTGCATTTGTTCCTCCCGAACCATCTCCCATTATTCTTGACCACATCTATTTTTTGGTTCCCGATGAGGGTAAAGAAACAATCAGGTTAATGACGGAAGCAGGATTTGTTGTTAATCCGAAAGTCTTTCATATTACAGGTGAAGGCAAATCATCGAGAACTATACTACTGGAGAATGCTTACTTGGAAATACTCTATGTTGATGTTTCAGTTTCATATACCTCAAAAGAAGCATTGCAACAGTCAAAGAATAAAACATGGTTTTCCGGCAATCCAGTAAGTCCTTTTGGTTTCGCATTCAGACGGGCACCCGGTGTGGGTGATAGCATTCCAATTCCAAATAGGGCATCGCCACCGGAACCGGCTGGTAGTTGGGCAAAGGAAGGTAGTTTTTTTAATGACATTACAGATGAAGATGATACACTATCAACTTATCTTTTTGTAATTCCATCGTATATGGGACATGACCAATGGGTACAAAAAAGTAAAGAACAATCACCGGGTCTTTTTGACCATTCAAATGGGGTTAAAATATTGACGAAAGCCATGTTGTATGGACCTAAAAATGCTATTCCGCCAAAAGAAAAATACATCACTAATGTACCTATGCTCAAGTTTGTAAGGGCTACAGAGAATTATGCCGAACTGGAATTTGATTATGGTCGGCAAAAGCAAAGAAAAGATTTGCGACCGGAGTTACCCTTAATATTAATATGGTAAATGCATAAATGAAAGACAATGAAAAAAATATTTCCAGTCAACTCTAAACAACAAATAACCAAAACAATTTTTATGAAACAGATCATTACAATTCTTCTTACAGCTTGCTGCTTAAGTGCCTGCAAAAAGGAACAAAAATTATTACCTGTGCCCGTGTCCGATCTGGGGCATGTTGACCTTATCCTGGATTCCACAGCATTCCATGCTATTCTGCAAGACAGTTTTCTTACCAATGAATTTGCGGTTTTGTCACAGGATACCACTATGTATTCCAAGCCCAGCTATGATATTTATCTTACGGGTAGGGAAGCTTTTCTACATATTAGCCTAGCAAAAGAATACTGGGCGGATAAAGCCGGAAGTGGAGTGATGATTTTCCAGACCAGAAGACCAGGGAAAGCCGATTCCTTGCTGCTTGGATGGAAGAAGTTTTATCGGGATTCTTTAATTAAGCATACGTTTGAGGGAGGAGATTTTTCCTTAGGGGAAATTATGCCTTACAGAAAAAAAGATTCAACCAGACCGGTTCAGCCAAATTTTACTCCCCTACTCACATCCTACTCAGCCCAAGCATATAAAAACTGGGGTTTTAACGATTCGCTTATCAACAATGGCTTGCCCATGCAGGAGTTTATGAATTCTTGGGACACAGCTACACAATCTAAATTGTTTAAGAAATTAAAATCATTGCATGTGCAACTTACCGAGCAGGAGTTTACAGAAATGGAATCGGCATTACAGACCATGGGTTATGAAAAGCAGGCAAACGGATTTACGCATGCCTTTAATCCATCGGTTTACTATACCATAACAGAAAAGAATGAAGTACCAAAGTATACCAGGATAGAAATCGAACTGGCCGGGGCGGCAGCAGAACGAACCATTCATTTAGGCACTGCCTATACAATTAAGGTGAAGGATTCAGTTATGGTCATTGAGCAATTTAAAAAGGATTTAGAAAATTAATGGAACGGGAATTTGGTTTTGGAGAGCAAAAGAAAAAAAGGGTATGCGGCCGACACTCCCAAAAGTATTAAAATCGCAATGCATAAATATTTAAAACACACATTATCATGAAACAAACAATTTTGCGGATTACCTTAATGATTTTGATGTTTGCGTCTTGCGCAACGGTATCCCAATCTTCCGGAACAGATGTAGCTAAATCTTCCGTGACGGAAATAAAAAACGTAGAAGAAGAAGCCAACATCCAGAAAGTGCGCAGCTATTGGGAAGAAGTCTGGGGCAAAGGCAACCTGCAGGCGGTTGCCGATTTTTATCATCCCAATGCAAAACATGGTGACGATTTTACCATCGAAGGCTTTCAAAAAGGGGTAGCATTTCAACGTGAAGCCTTCCCTGACTTCAAAGCTACCATCACTGATATTTTTGCTTCAGGTGATAAAGTGATTACGGAAGTTATTTATACCGGTACGCATACAGGCCGAAAAATGTTCAGGCAAGATCCTTTGGGAAAAGCGATTAAAGTTCCCGGACTTGACATTTTTACTTTCAAAGATGGCAAATGCGTCAATCATCAGCATGTGGCCGATCATCTGGATTTAGTAATGCAGATGGGGATAAAGCTGCAGCCATTTAAAGATCCTAAAATACTGGAGCAAGATGTGCGAAAAGCCGGTATAGAGTACAATGAACTCATGAAGCATCTCAAATCCGGACAACCATATGAGGAATTGGAAAAAAGTGGTGCGATTGCAGCTTTAGATAGTTTATTGGCCAAAGAATATATCTACACCAGCAGAGATGGCGTAGCCTCTGACAAAAAAGAAAGCTTGGAAGATTATAAAAATCTCAAGCTGAATTTATATTCCGCGGATATGCTGAACCAGGAGGTTAGGATTATTAACAACGATGCTGCTGTGGAAACAGGTACTGTGCGTTACAGAGGAATTAACAATGGAAAGGCATTTGATATCACCAAACGCTATACAACAACGTGGGTGTGGCGTAACAATCGTTGGCAAATAATAGCAGATCATACCACTCTAGTGAAATAGTTGCATCAAGTATGTCACCTAACAACTAAATAAAAATTTAAATGAAAAAATCGAAGCTAGTACTTTTTGTTCTAATTGCAGTGTTCTTCAGCCTTCCGGCTATTGCTCAAAACAAATTTCAAAAGATTTTAAATGACAATAAAGTGGATTCTTTCATCCGGCAGCAAATGAAAGAGAAAAATATCCCCGGCCTATCTGTGGCTGTGATGAAAGATGACAAACTCGTTTTCTCAAAAGCATATGGTTACAGCAATCTGGAGCATAAAGTGCCGGTGAAAGAAAACACGGTTTTTTCCATTGCGTCTATCACTAAATCTTTCACAGGAATATCAACTATGATGCTTGCGGTGGAAGGAAAGCTGTCACTTGATGATAGCATTGGTAAGTATATTTCAGAATTACCAAAATCATGGAAACCCATTACCATCCGTCAACTGCTTACCCACACTTCCGGCATCAGCAGTCCCTCAGATTATAAAAAAATTCCATGTGTTGTTGGAAAAGATGTACGTGATTATATACGTGGAGATTATATCAAAGAAGTAGCCTGTATGCCGCTTCTGTTTGCACCCGGCGATAGCACATCTTACAGTGATACAGGTCCTTATCTGCTAGGGATGCTAATAGATAAATTATCCGGCACTTCCTATGAAGATTTTGTGAAGCAAAGAATCTTCGACCCATTGCAAATGCGTCATTCACGACTGGTAAGTTATACGGATCTGATTCCGAACCGTGCGGAAGGCTATGCTTTCAGAAACGGCGAGCATTACCTGGCGCCACGTTTTGAACTGGATGAATTTGCAAATGCTGGGATTATGTCTACTGCTCTTGATATGGTACAACTGCACCATGCGTTCAGGAGTGAAAAATTACTGAAGAAAAACACCTGGAAACTTATGTGGACAAACGCACGGTTGAATAATGGAGAGCCGACAAATTTTGGATTGGGCTTCGGATTAACACCTTTTCAGGGAAAAAAGCGCATCGGTCATTATGGTGGTGGTGGACTAGGATTTGCTTCTGGTTTAACGCATTTTCCTGATGAAAACCTTACAGTTGTGCTTCTTTCCAATGTTGATGAGGAGGATATCGGATTCTTTGTAAACACTGTTGCGTCTTTTTATTTCAATAAGTAAAATCGATGAATAATCAGGAGTTCCAAACTAAAAACTTTGCATAAAGCATTTCACAAAAATTTATAATTATTGTTCAACATTCATAAACTAAATCAAAAATCATGAAAAAACAAACTATTTTTTTACTGTCAATGATCCTACTGGGGATTCTTCCAAATTCCCTTTATTTAAATGCCACTTAAAAATATAATTACTATATGGCTCTCATTTATAAAGTGAATCTTACATCATCCCCCACCCCGGTACAAGATAATGAACGGGCAGGAATCCTGGATGTGCTGCGTGGTTTTGCATTATTGGGGATATTAGTGATTAACATAATCGGATTTTCAGGTTATGGTAACCTTACCGTGGATATGAAGCAGGAAATCGCTACTTATCCAATTGATAAATATCTTTCTGCTTTGCAAATAGGTTTGGCCGAAGGTAAATTTTACAGCATTTTTTCATTTCTGTTTGGAATAGGTTTTTCTATCATTTTAGTACGGCTCAAGCAAAAAAGACATAACGCATTTAAGGTATTTTACCGAAGACTTTTTTACCTACTTATTATTGGTCTTATTCATATTTATTTTCTCTGGGAAGGGGATATCCTGATCTTATATGCGCTGCTGGGAATGCTTCTGCCTTTATTTATCAATGTAAGTAACCGGTGGCTACTGATATTTTCTGGATTACTGATCCTCTCACCGATACTAATCGATGCAGCAAAGATGGTCTTTGACTTCAGGCTAGGTGGGTGGCTGGAAAGTATTGCAATAAGTATTGATAAACGCACCGGGATTCCATTAGATGATGGTTTTAGAAGATATCTTTATCGCGATGGGAGTGGATGGCAGGAATATAGGAATTGGCAGCAATCGGGTCTTTTTTACCGCTTTACAGGAATATTAGATTCCAACCGGATACCAAAAGTACTTGGGATGTTTTTGCTTGGTTATTATGTGGGAAGGAATAAGATCTATGCAAATCTCCATCAATATAAAAACCTATTCAAAAAAATCCTGATTTATGGACTGATAATAGGTATCCCCGCCAATGTTGGAATGGTATATTCTATATGGGGAGAAAACTGGTCGCCAGGAGTGGATATGCTCAATACAGTAGCCTATGCTTTAGGTGTTGTCCCTTTGGCCCTTGCTTATGTTACAGGCTTATGTCTGTACTGGATTAAGAAAAATGGACAGACAAAGCTACTAATTTTTGCCCCTGTTGGAAGAATGGCGCTGACCAATTATATTATGCAGACTATCCTTGGGATTATTATCTTCTATGAGGTGGGATTAGGTTGGGGCGGATATATTGGACCCGCATTATTTTTACCTTTTGCTTTTATTATTTTCATCTTTCAGGTAATCTTCAGCAGGTACTGGTTAAAATATTTTAGTTACGGACCTATAGAATGGATCTGGCGGCAATTAACGTATAGGAAACGTTTTCCTATATTAAAAAAAGAGAGTTAACCTCTGTTAAAGCCGAAAATGATGTTGGACGTTAAGAGTCCCGGAGATTTTTCCTTTTGAAGAAAACCTAAAGTGGGATGGCGCGTAGTCTTTGATTTTTTGAAAACAATACTTGGACCGTATTAAGAGCCATGAAATCTACCCATTTTCAAAGATTTTTAAAGGACATGAACTTATAAACCCTTTCAATATGAAAAAATTATTAGTGTATTATTTTCTTGGGATAACGATATTCAGTTATGCTCAACGTGCGCGAGACCTTGGTATTCCTTTCGATGGCACACCCGGCAAACTCAATGCAATAACAGATGTACAGGGTGTAGAAGTGGGTTATAAAACCCTCATTTCGGGCTCGGGTAAGTTAGAAATTGGAAAGGGACCGGTAAGAACAGGTGTAACCGTAATTTTACCCTTGGGAAAAACAAACAGAAGTTATCCGGCTGCCTATTTTAGTCTGAATGGTGATGGTGAGATGACAGGTCTTCCCTATATCGAAGATTATGGTTTTGGCGGGGGAGCGATCGGAATAACCAATACAAATAGCGTTGGAGTTGTAAGGGATGCTATCGGGGAATGGAACTTTAAAAATTTTTCTGAAAATGAATCTATTGATTTCAGCTTTGGACTTCCTATCGTTGGTGAAACATGGGATGGTGGGTTGAATGATATTAATGGCTACCACGTAAAAAAAGAACATGTATGGGAAGCATTAGATGGTGCAGAAACTGGCAATATAGAAGAAGGAAACGTAGGCGGTGGTACAGGCATGGGGCTATATGATTTTAAAGGAGGCAGCGGAACGGCATCAAGAATATTTACGATAGATTCTGTGCAGTATACATTAGGCGTTTTTGTGCAGGCAAATTTTGGCAGAAGAGATCAGCTGGTTATTGCTGGTGTTCCTGTAGGAAAAGAAATTCAGGAGTTAGAACCTGTCTTCCATGAAGATGCCCGCACCGATGGATCTATCATTGCAATAGTCATAACCGACGCCCCTTTATTGCCAGGCCAGCTAAAGCAGGTAGCAAAAAGAATCACACATGGCATAGCCCGAACAGGCACCTATTCAATGGCAGGTTCAGGCGAAATTTTTTTAGCCATTAGTACTGCCAAACCTGAATACAATAATAGGTGGACAAGCCAATCTTGGAAAGTCTTACCAAAGTGGCATCTCGATCCGATTTATAAAGCAACAGTAGAAGCTACAGAGGAAGCCATCATCAATGTATTGATAGCTGCTGATGATCTTGAAGGTGTTAATGCCAACAAGTGGTTTGCCATACCTCACGAAAAGCTAAAGCAGGTTATGAAAAAATACAATCGGCTTTCTAATTAAATGTAACTAATATAAATCGGCACAAAATAATTACGGCAAGATGAAAAATATATTAACAACCGATCGCCGGAAGTTCATCTCTCTTTTTGCTACACTCGGATTGTCGTCCACCCTGCTTCCGGGAGTGCTGTGGGCACAGCTGCAGGAGAAAAAAACACATTCCATAACAAAGGAAATGCTTGAAGCTGCCGAACATATCTCCGGTGTGCACTTTACAGATGCACAACGTGAAAAAATGCTGGAGTGGGTAAACAATAATCACGCACTGTATGAGCAACTGCACGAGGTAGATTTGGGATATGATGTGGCCCCTGCTTTGCACTTCAACCCCATATTACCTGGAATGATGTTCAGCCAAGAGCAACTACCCATACAAACCAGCATAATTAGGGGTCTTACACGGCCAAATACCCTGGAGGAACTTGCCTTCTGGAATATCCTGCAATTAGCAGATTTAATCAAGACCAGGCAGGTTAGTTCTTTGGAGTTAACGAAAATGTATCTAACGAGGTTGAGAAAGCATGGCCCACTCCTAAATTGTGTTGTTACCATTACTGAAGATTTAGCCCTTGAACAAGCGGTTGCAGCTGACGCTGAAATAGCTGAAGGAAAATATCGGGGTCTTCTTCATGGTCTACCTTGGGGAGCCAAAGATATTATAAGCAAAAAGGGGTATCCCACAACTTGGGGCGCAAGTCCCTTTAAAGAACAGCATATTGACTACGATGCAACGGTAGTAAACCGTTTGGAAGAAGCAGGTGCGGTATTGGTTGCTAAACTTTCAACCGGGGAGCTGGCATATTCCGATACATGGTTTAGTGGGCAGACTAAAAACCCATGGGATGTGGGTGCAGGTTCCGGCGGATCGTCCGCAGGACCTGCCTCAGCAACGGCAGCCGGTTTGGTGGCGTTTTCCATTGGTACTGAAACAGGTGGCTCTATAGTTGAACCAGCAATTAAGTGCGGTGTTACAGGATTGCGTCCCACTTTTGGCAGAGTAAGTCGTCACGGCGTAATGCCTGGTGCTTGGAGTTTTGATAAGGTAGGCCCTATATGCAGATCTGCAGAAGATTGTGCTCTTGTATTACATGAAATTCATGGAAAAGATGATGTTGATATGAGTGTTATTAAAATGCCCTTTAACTGGAATGCTACCGCTGAAATAAAGACAATACGCATTGGTTATTTAAAAGCGGCTTTTGATGAGGAGCATGCACTGCCGGAAGAAAAATCAAATGACGCTGCTACGCTGCATAAACTACGTCAACTAGGATTTGACTTAAAGCCTGTAGAATTGCCGCAATACCCAATACATGCCGTAACAATGGTATGTTGGTATGGAGAGGTGGGTTCAGTTTGGGATCAATTCATACGTACGGGACAGGATGCTTTGCTGGCAGTGCAAGGTACGGACGGTATTGGCAATCTGGCACGTATGGCCAGGACAGCGCCGGCGGTGGATGCTGTAACAGCCAACCGCATCAGAACATTGCTGATGCAGGCTGCAGCAAAAATCTTTGAAGAGGTGGATGTGTATGTCGCACCTTTCAGCAGCACCGACAACACACCGCCAATTGCGTATCAAAACCTTCAGCTTACTAATCTTACTGGACATCCTGCTGTAACTGTACCTAACGGGTTTACCAACAAAGGAACACCCACTGGAATCACTTTTATCGGAAATCTGTTCGGCGAGGCAAGTTTACTGGCAATAGCAAAGGCATACCAAGATGATACGGATTTTCATAAGAAGCATCCAAAAGAATTTATTTAAACCAAATGTATTGAAGAGTATTGGTGAAGGAATCAACTCTAATAACAACCATAAAAAAGTGACATGGAGAATTACAAATTTATTATTAGTCTTATGCTGTTACTCTGTTTTCACACTTCAGGGTTCAGCCAAATTACCAACACGCCAATAAAAACAAATAAAGCTTTAGAGAAAAAACTAGACAGCATCTTTTCATCCTATAACAAAACGACTCCCGGTGTTGCTGTAACGGTCATTGAAAACGGAAAGGTGATTGCGAAGAAAGCTTATGGCCTGGCAAGTCTGGAATTTGGAGTGCCATTTTCCCATAATACCGTGGTAAGATTACCTTATTCTGAAGGAAGGGAATTTATTTCTATTGCTGCAGTACTAATGGAGCAGGAAGGATTGTTAAAGCTGGAAGACAAGGTTCGAAAATATTACCCAGAGCTTCCTGCTTGGAGTGAGCCTGTTACCATCCGTGATTTACTAAACCATCGTAGCGGCTTTGCCGATGAATGGGCCAATTTATTGCTGTCGCAGGCTAGTATGACCAACCGTTTTGACAAATCGCAATTTTTAAATTTTCTGTGTAGGCAACCCAAAGCAGAAGTAGAACCCGGTAAGGGCTATATGTATTCCAATTCCGATTTTGGACTGTTGCGGCTTATTCTTGAAAAAGCCTCAGACCAGAACTTACAGCAATGGATGAAAACTAATTTATTTGATCCTTTAAAAATGAATATGACCTTATTGCATGATGATAAAGACATCGTGATAGAAGGTTTTGCTCTTCAGTATTATAATTATGGAAACGGATATAAAACATGGACAAGCGATAAAACCTCACCCGGGGGCAATTATTATATTGCAACAACAGTAAACGATTTGGAAAAATGGGCCGCTGCACATGCAGACAGCACTTCTTTTATTTCGAATGCAGTAAAAAGCTTATTTGTAAACCCACAGCTTATGCCCGGTAGGGATAAAGATTATGTATTCGGATACACAGAAAAATCCTTGGGCAACAATGAAATTTATGTACATCAAGGAGTTAGTGATCACTCGTATCTGAGCAGCGTTAAAAATAAGGGGATTACCGTAATCTTATTGAGCAATGAAACCGGTGCCACTTTTCCGTACCATGAGAAGATATTATCCCATCTGCTGGACATTAAACAACCACCTTTCTCAAATAAATTATTTAAAAAAGAAAAGGTTCAATATTCATTTGAAGATTTGAAACAATTTACAGGAATTTATCTAGAAGAGGATTCGGTAACGTATGAAAGTTTTACAGAAAAACGGACAGAAGTCTTTGAACTTTTGATTGATAATGATTCCTTGAAAATGAAATGGGGCAACGAAATTTTTCCGCTGGAATATATCTCTTGGGGTGTTTTCAAAGATGTGGAGTATCCTTCTTATATAGAATTTTCCCCAGATAAAGCAGACAATAACAAAGCCTGGGCGCATATTCACCAAAACAATCAGATTATTAACCTGATAAAAAATCAGGCCCAGTTCTGGCAGCCAACAACAGGTCAACTCAAATCTTTTGAAGGTAAATATTACAGCCCGCATCTGGATAATTATTGGACTATTGTGTTGAATGAAAAAAATAATCTTATTGTAAAACGTTCAAATATTGCAGATACAGAGTTGGAACCACATATCAATGAGGAGTTCAGGATGTGGATTGATAAATTTCCGGGAGACAGTTTTAGTTCATGGGTAAAATTTCACATAGATAATAATGGGAAAACAACACATTTAACGGTGCATGATTCACGGTTGATGCATCACAGATTTGATAAACTCTAATTGTATTTTTAAAATATTTAAATTTGTATAGACCTGGATTACAACCATTAAGCATTATCCTTAAGGTTTATACTTCCTTATTATAAACATTTCAAAACCAACATTATGAAACCTTCCATCTGCACTTTTTTTACTTTGGTCTTTTTATCACTAATCTGTTCTGGCCAAAATTCCACGAACTTAAAATCGACAGAAGGGAACCCATCGAAAGTCTATAAAGGTCCCATCATTGACATGCACCTTCATGCCTATACTGAGGGCAACCCACTATTTGGTGTGACACACCCGCCTACACTGCGCGGGGAAACTTTTCAGGGTGTAAGTTCCCCTGAAGAACAAAAAAACAAAGACTTTGGAAAAGATGCGCAAACACAACATCGTGAAGGCGATGGTTACTGCTGGCCATTTGTGGATTTCCGAAGCCCCTGAAACCATTATGATAGGTCGCGAGAGCAGCTCAATGGAGGAACTCCGAAAACTTCATAAGTATGGGCAGTTGCAGGTTATTGCCGAATTGGCGCCATTTTATGTAGGTAAACTTGCAGACGATCCTTCAATGCTGCCTTTTTTTGAATTGGCCCAAGAATTGGACATTCCCATCGGGTTCCACATCTTGCCAGGAGGCCCAAACAACGGGTTTCATCTTATGCCCGACATGCTAGGAGGTATGCGCAGCTATAACGCCAATCCGACGCAGCTCGAAAACGTGATGGTCAAATACCCAAAATTAAAGGTGTATATCATGCATGGTGGTTGGCCGTTCATTGAGGATTTAAAAGCACTGTTGTACGCTCATTCAAATGTCTATGTGGACATTTCAGTACTCAATTGGCTGTTGCCCCAGACCGAACTTAACAATTACCTCAAAGCCTTGATCGACTCTGGATTTGGCTCGCGCATCATGTTCGGGACCGACCAGATCGTTTGGCCAGACACAATTGATGTTGCCGTGAACAGTGTCAACGCGGTGGAATTTTTAACAATGCAACAAAAAGAGGATATTTTTTATAATAATGCTGCTAGGTTTTTGGGGTTTTCGGAAGAAACCATCAAAATACATAAAGGTAATTGAACTCGTAGCTGTATTTTAATGAATCAGTCAGTGGGCAGTCCAAATTTGAAAAAAAACAAAAATGGAGAATGGAAGAGTGTTGTGGAAATTGGGACATAGGACCCAGTCTAAGAATGTTTTCCAACATATTGTCAGTCATTGCTATGAAATCAAACAGGTTTAATTTTTGTATTCCTGGTTGATATATCTTTTTTTTAAAGTTATTGGGAGATAAAATAATTCAACTATTATCTTTTTAAAGGATATGGCGGCATTTGTTGTTTAGTAAATCCTTTCCGGGTATATTCTCTTTTTTCTCACCCATTCTCGGTATTGATATAGACACTTCAACACTGTAGTTTTATACCAATGTTTTTGAAAAAAGCTTTAAAAAGCAAGACATTTAATTCTATAAAGGATTGAACAATGATAATAAAGTCCATGAAACAGTTCAATTTCAATGCAATAAAAACTATATGAAAAAGCTGTATTTTACTTATACATTACTGTTATGGGGTGTCAGTTCTTATTCTCAATCAACTAGTCAATCAAATGCAATTGATTCACTAATCGAGAGTCGTATGTCCAACCAACATATTCCGGGAATGGCAATTGCAATAGTTCAAAACGGACAGGTAATTAAGAAAAGTCTTTATGGGGTATCTAACGTGGAGACTAATGCTCCGGTTAGCGAAAACTCTGTATTTGAGATAGCCTCAATGACAAAACAATTTACATGCGCAGCAATATTAATGCTTCAGCAAGATGGGAAACTATCAGTAAATGATAAGCTCTCCAAATATCTCAATGACTTGCCTTCATCTTGGGATGAAATGACATTATCTCATTTGATGAACCACACTTCAGGATTAAGGGACGACTGGAATGAACCAACAGCCTATTTCTTTTTAAACCACACGGTGGAAAAGATGAGTTCTGTGCAGAAAGAATATCCGCTTTATTTTAAACCGGGTGAAGGTTTCAATTATAGTAGTGGGCCATTTTTTCTTGGACTTGTAATTGAAAAGGTGACGGGAGATACTTATGGTTCCTTTTTGAAAAAGCGAATTTGTGATCCGCTAAAAATGTCATCTACCTCTGTGTATAACTATCGTACCGTTGTTCCTGAGCGGGTATCAGGATACAGATGGAACAATGGAGTACTAGAAAATGGAGAAGATATTCCGCCAGCAGCTGAAAGCAGGGCCGATGTTGGTATAATTACTTCACTAAACGATATGATAAAATGGAATTTGGCATTGAAAAATACTGAATTGCTTAATGCGGGAAGTTTAAACCAAATGTTTAGTGCCGGATTACTTAACAATGGAAAGCATATCCCCTACGGGTATGGTTGGTATATATATATTCAGAAACGAATTGATTATTGAACATGGAGGAGCCTTCAGAACTGGCTTTGGTTCAAGTATTACGCTTTTACCTCAGTCTGATTTAGAAATCATAATTTTATGCAACTTATGGCAATCAGAATTATTTAAGTTGACTGCCGAAATAGCATCTTACTTTGTTGACGACTTCAAAAGAATTTCAGAATTAAATGTTCAAACAGATACACAAATTGAAAGAACTAAAGAGTTAGAAAAGCTGTTTGCTGAAGTAGCTCAAAAAAAGTATAGTCGTGGCGATTTATACCAATTGATAAATTTCTCGGGCTTTGACCCTGAGGACTTAGAGGAAATTTTAGAGGGCTTTGAAAGACTTGAATTTTTGGGCAAAACAGAATTTAAATCGAAACACATTGAGTTATACGGCTTAAAGATTGAAAAAATCCTTTACTATAAAATAATTGCCAAGAAGGTGACATATTGGTCATTTACATATTCAGATTCAATGGAATTAGTATCCGTAAATTGGGAAGATTAATAAATAACCAGCCGCTAACAATGGCAATAATCGTTTGTAGCGTTTTCAAATTCAAAAAGAAAGACATCTATTTTTAAAGATTGAATTATGAGCATAATAACCTCAACACTGTTATGGTTTTATTTTTTAAAGGAAAACAAAATATGCAATCAATGCTTCAGTTTATGTATATGAAATATCGAGACCTTCGGCATGTCAGCGCCGATCTTACCATTTTCAAATTGATACTTATCCTATCAATTGCCATACTATGTAATAACTGCTCGATTTACAAAAATCAAAGCCTTATATCTGAAAAATTAAAGGTGTGCGATTCCAGTGATCTGGACTCGACAGTTTTATGCGGAACATTTTCCGTTTTTGAAAACAGACAGACTAACTCAGGACGAAAAATCGATTTGAATATTATCGTGATTCCAGCAATCCATAAGAATAATTCAAAATCGCCCATATTTTTCTTTGACGGTGGCCCAGGTGTAGCAGCTACCAATGGAGCGTCATTCTTTGCGGAAAGTAATAATCCGTATAGGCAAGAACATGATATCGTTTTAATTGATGTCAGAGGGACCGGAAATTCAAATCCACTACATTGTCGTCAGCTTCAATTTAAGGAAAGTCTCGAACAACAGTTTAAAGAAATGTATCCAATCCAAGATGTAAAGGACTGCTACGATTCCCTATCCAAATTTGCAGATTTAGCCCAGTATAACACTACAAATATGGCAATTGACATTGAAGAAATTAGGAAATGGTTAGGGTATGATAAGATCAATCTGTTCGGGCTATCTTTTGGTGGAAGGTTAGCTCAGGTATTTATGAAAATGTTTCCGGCAGCGGTAGAAAGTTGTGTTCTCTGGTCTCCCACAACAACCTATTCAAGAGTGCCGCTTTATCATGCACAGTATGCAGAGGCAACCTTAAATAAACTATTTGAAGACTGTAAAAGTGATTCCTTGTGTAACGTCGCTTTTCCCAATTTTATAGATGAATTTAAAGACCTAAAGACAAGAGGACAAGCAAGGCCTTTTATATACAAATACGAAAGCGAAAATGGTGAAATCAAAGAAGTTACCATTCCCTGGTATTCATTCCATACAAAGATTCGTTCACTGATGTATATGCCATCTGGATTAAGGCAAATTCCTTTTATTGTTCATCAATCTTATTTGGGTAATTGGCAACCTTTTATATCACTCTTTCCGAGTGAGAGTTCATATAACGACTTTATTGCAGACGGCCTATATTTAAGTGTATCCTGTACAGAAGATGTCCCTTATTTTTCTATGCAAGAAGCAGATTCATTATCGATAGGAACATTCATGGGAGATTATAGAATCCGGCAGCAAAAGCACGCATGTCGTAATTGGGCCAAGGGAATTGTTCCCGCTAACTTCTTTGAGCCTTTGACATCAAATATACCAACCATTGTATTTTCGGGATATTTTGACCCCGTCACACCCCCTTCAATGGCAGAACAGATAGTGCAAACATTGCCAAATGGTTATCTTATAACGATTCCGACAATGTCCCACATGTTTGACGGATTGAGTAATCCCGAGTGCTTTGACAAAATGGTCATTAACTTTTTAAATAAGCCGTACATACGTCCTGATAGTGCTTGTATTGAACAAATGCTACCCGATAAATATAAGATATCGGAATAATAACGCAGGACACAAGCTAAAACAGCCTGCGTATGTCATTGCCGAAGTGAGTAGATTAAAATTGAAAGACGGGTCTGAATTAACTGCAATTATTTGATATTGATTTATTTAGGACATATCTATCAAGACCCATTAAAATGAATAAAAACCCTTAAAAATTTAATTATGATCTTCATTTACATCATCATTATTGCGATTGCCGCTTTTCCTACGTGGATCACTGTCAAGCGTATCCTTAAATATAGACATGCCAACAGAAATGGCATATAAGTTAAGGCACAGATTCTTAAGTTTGAAATGGTGTCTTTTTTCAAAGGAAGAAGAAATGTTGCTTCTGTTTAAGGATAGGAATTCCGGAGAACTGCGAACGGCCACCGCTATCACCCAATGCCAAACTTAAGGCTGGGGATTTTTTGGATATTGCCTATGAAAAGAACAAACCCAAAATTTATGTCATTGGCGACGAGAAAGGATTTTATCCGATGCTCGGGTTCGCCATTTTATGTTCATTTTTCACTGATTGCCGTTTATGGCATACATAATATGGTCCACAATGGTTTTATTTCCTAACTCCTAACTCCTAACTCCTAACTCCTAACTCCTAACTCCTAACTCCTACCTCATCCGGAATCCTAAATGTCACCACTGGCCTTTTGGCGTGATTGGCGATATCCTCACTAATGCTTCCATTAAAAAAGTGGGATATTCCTTGTCGACCATGTGTGCTAATTCCTATTAAGTCTGCATCTATCTCTCTTGAAAAATTTAGGATGCCTTTTTCTACAGTATTGGCAGCAATTACATTGATAGAATAATTATCATACTCATGGCCCAAGATAAAATCTTTGATACGCTGCTTAGCCTGCTCATGATTGTCAAATTTTCCCGGCAGATCAACGATCAATAGGTGCATTTTCGAGTTGAGAAGTTTCGCAAGTCCCACGGCTTTTTTATAGGTCTCAATATTATCTTTTTTGAAATCTGAAGCAAATACAAAATCATTCACATTAAATTCTTCATGATGTCTTTTTATTACCATAACCGGAATTTTTGCTGTCCTTACCACCTTTTCCGCATTAGAACCTACGAACATTTCCTTAAAGCCAGTAGCACCATGGGAACCCATTATAATAATGTCGCATTCGTTCTCCTCACAGGCTTCGTTAATCCCGTCAAAAATCCTGTGGCGCTTTACTTTTTCATGAACTTTAATGCCATTTAAATAAGGCTGCCTAATCATTTTTTTAAATTTTTTATGGGCTAATTGCATAAAGAACATCGCTTCAGGTAATGCACTCGGAGTGTTCATGGTATCCACAGTGGTCAGCGGTAAGTTCAATACATGGAGCAAGAAAATTTCCGAATCGAATTGCTTAGCCAAATGTGCTGCTACCTTTAAAGCGTACTCGGATTCTTTAGAAAAATCAGTTGGCACTAAGATTTTTTTCATAGAAAGATGGGTAGGGGTTATTAAATAAAGGTATCGAAAAATTCAGTCTGATGTTACTTGGAAATTTCAACATTAAAGTCGTATATTTGCACCGTTGTTTGAAAAAGATAATAGAGGGGACGGAAAGTCCCCTCTTTCTATACTAGGAGATGTTTAAAGATTTAGTCGAAGAATTATTAATGGATGCTCTCGCAAAGAGGGAGGATCTTTTCTTGATTGATTTCGAAATCTTGGCAGACAACACAATCCGGGTTATTCTGGATGGCGACGACGGTATTACCGTAGATGATTGCGTCTATATCAGTAGAGCAATAGAGCACAATATAGATCGAGAAGAATACGATTTCTCGCTAGAAGTTACCTCTGCAGGCGCAGCTTCTCCTTTGGTCCATAAAAGGCAATACAATAAAAATATAGGTCGTGACCTCGAAATAAAAACTAAGCAAGGAGAGACTGTAGAAGGTACCCTTTCTAGTGTTGGCGAAGACTCGATTCTTTTAAAATGGAAAACGCGTGAGCCAAAACCGGTAGGTAAAGGTAAAGTAACAATAAAAAAGCAGGCCGAAATTGAATATGGAGATATTGAGACGGCGAAAGTTATAATAAAATTTTAAGTTGTAATTATGGAAAATATTGCGTTAATCGATTCGTTTTCAGAATTTAAGGATGATAAGCTTATAGACAGGGTTACCCTAATGGCTATTTTGGAAGATGTTTTAAGGAGTGCCTTAAAGAAGAAGTATGGAGACGACGATAACTTTGATATAATCATAAATCCAGATAAAGGAGATTTAGAAATCTGGAGAAATCGAATAGTTGTTGCAGATGATGAAGTTGAAGAACCTAACCAAGAAATCTCCCTGAGCGAAGCTCAAAAAATTGAACCAGATTTTGAAGTTGGTGAAGATGTTGCAGAAGAAGTAAAGTTGATAGATTTAGGAAGACGTTCAATTTTAGCGTTACGCCAAAACCTTATCTCCAAGATCCACGAACACGATAATACCAATATTTACAAGCAGTTTAAAGAATTAGAAGGCGAGATTTATACCGCTGAGGTTCACCATATAAGACACCGAGCCATCATTCTTTTAGATGATGAAGGAAATGAAATAATCCTTCCAAAGGAAAAACAGATTCCTTCCGATTTCTTTAGAAAGGGTGAAAATGTTAGAGGTATTATAGAAAGTGTAGAATTAAAAGGTAACAAGCCAACCATTATAATGTCTCGTACGGCTCCTGTATTTTTAGAGAAACTGTTCGAACAGGAGATTCCAGAAGTTTTTGATGGTCTAATCACCGTTAAGAAAGTAGTAAGGATTCCAGGTGAAAAAGCTAAAGTTGCGGTAGATTCATACGATGACAGAATTGATCCAGTAGGAGCTTGCGTAGGGATGAAGGGTTCTAGAATCCACGGTATCGTGAGAGAACTAGGAAATGAAAACATCGATGTTATTAATTACACGAACAACCTTCAACTTTTTATAACAAGAGCGTTAAGCCCTGCAAGAGTAACTTCTCTTAAAATAGATGAGGTGAACAAACGTGCCGAGGTTCTTTTAAAACCAGAAGAGGTTTCTAAAGCTATCGGTAGAGGTGGTCACAATATTCGTTTGGCCGGACAATTGACTGGTTATGAAATCGACGTGTTTAGAGAAGGTGCAGAAGAAGATGTTGAGCTTTCAGAATTCTCGGATGAAATTGAAGGATGGATCATCGATGAGTTTAGCAAAGCTGGTTTAGATACAGCGAAAAGTGTTCTAGAGCAAGATGTTGAAGACCTTGTTAAGAGAACCGATTTAGAAGAAGAAACAATTATAGACGTTATCAGGATTCTTAGGGAAGAATTTGAAGAATAACACATATTAAGGTATATTACAAGTAGTTTATGGCTCAAACAATTAGGTTAAATAAGGTATTACGAGAACTCAATATTTCGATTGATCGTGCCGTGGAATATTTAGATTCCAAAGGTATAAGCATCGATAAGAGCCCTAATACCAAAATCTCAGAAGACATATATTCTACACTTTCTGACGAATTTCAGACGGATGCTAAGAAGAAACAGGCATCAGAAGAAGTAAGTGAGGCTAAGCATAAGGAAAAGGAAGAATTGAGGCTTCAACGTGAGAAAGAAATAGAAGAAAGAGAAAGAAGAGCAGAAGAACGCAAGATCGTTAAGGCTAAAGTTGAGCTGGCTGGTACTAAACAGGTCGGCAAAATAGACCTTGATAAACCCAAAAAAGAAGTTAAGCCAGAAGTGGTTAAAGAAGAAGCTCCAGCGCCTAAGGTAGAAGAAGTAAAAGAAGTTGTAGAAGAAAAGAAAGTAGAAGAGAAGAAAGTAGAAGTAGATGTTCCAGAAAAGGCTGAAGAGAAGCAGGAAAAAGAGGTAGTTGAAGAGAAAAAAGCAGAACCTGCTAAGGTTGAAGCTAAAACTCCATCTGCTGCTGTAGAAAAAGCTGTGGCAAGAGCGAAGGAAAATAGAACACCTACTACAACTGCTTCGGAGTCTAATGAAGAAGAGACTTTAAAAACAAATTATAAGAAATTATCTGGCCCATCACCTACGGGTCAAACTATCGATTTATCTAAGTTCGAACGTCCTAAGAAGAAAAAAGAGGAAGTTAAAGCTAACGATAGAAGCGACGCGAATAAAAAGAAACGTCGTAGAATCAGTAAAAAGAATGGTACTGCACCAACTACTACCGACAGGAGAACAACATCGCCTGCCGGAAGAAATCAAAAACCTGGATTTAAAGGAAAAGGACGTACTCCTCTAGTTAAGGAAGAACCTACTGAAGCAGATGTGCAAAAGCAAATCCGCGAGACTCTTGAGAAACTTCAAGGGAAATCCTCTAAAGGTAAAGGTGCCAAATATAGAAGAGAGAAAAGAGATCAGCACAGAGAGCAAACTGAAAAAGATCAGGAAATCCAAGAAGCAGAAAGCAGAATCCTTAAAGTAACAGAATTTGTTACTGTAAGTGAAGTCGCTACGATGATGGATGTATCTGTAACCGATATTATTTCGGCTTGTATGTCTCTGGGTATGATGGTGACGATGAACCAAAGATTAGATGCAGAAACCTTATCGGTTGTTGCAGATGAGTTTGGATATAAAATGGACTTCGTTTCTGCAGATTTAGAAGAATCAGTAGAAGTTAACAAAGATAAACCTGAAGACTTAAAACCAAGAGCACCGATTGTCACCGTAATGGGTCACGTAGATCACGGTAAAACATCTCTTTTGGATTATATTAGGCAAGAGAATGTTATCGCTGGTGAATCTGGTGGTATTACCCAACATATTGGGGCTTACGGTGTTACTCTAGACAATGGTCAGAAAATAGCATTTTTAGATACACCTGGTCACGAGGCATTTACCGCGATGAGGGCTCGTGGAGCACAAGTAACGGATTTAGCGATTATCGTTATTGCGGCGGATGATGATATCATGCCTCAAACGAAAGAAGCGATTTCTCACGCCCAAGCTGCGAATGTGCCAATCGTTTTTGCAATCAATAAAATCGATAAGCAAGGCGCTAATCCAGAAAAAGTAAAAGAAAGTCTGGCCCAAATGAATTTATTGGTAGAAGATTGGGGAGGTAAAATCCAATCTCATGATATCTCTGCAAAAATGGGAACTGGCGTAAAAGAATTACTAGAAAAAGTTCTTCTTGAAGCTGAACTTTTAGAATTGAAAGCTAATCCAGATAAGCCTGCAACAGGAACTGTGGTTGAAGCATTCTTAGATAAAGGACGTGGATACATTTCTACGATACTAGTTCAAGCTGGTACTTTAAAAATTGGAGATTATGTTCTTGCCGGTAAAAATAGCGGTAAGGTTAAGGCAATGCACGATGAGCGTGGTAAGGAAGTTAGAGTTGCCGGTCCTTCTACTCCTGTGTCAATACTAGGATTAGACGGAGCGCCACAAGCAGGTGATAAGTTTAATGTATTTGCAGACGAACGTGAAGCCAAGCAAATCGCTGCTAAGAGAACACAGTTACAACGTGAGCAGTCAGTTAGAACACAGAGACATATTACTCTTGATGAAATTGGACGACGTATCGCACTTGGAGATTTCCAAGAGCTTAACATAATCCTTAAAGGTGATGTGGATGGTTCAGTTGAAGCGTTGACAGATTCGTTCCAGAAATTATCTACTGAAGAAATTCAGGTAAATATTATTCATAAAGGTGTTGGGGCAATTACAGAAAGTGATGTGCTTTTAGCAACTGCGTCAGATGCGATTATTATCGGATTTAATGTTAGACCGATGGGTAATGCCCGACAGATTGCAGATAAGGAAGAAATTGATATCAGGACGTATTCTATTATCTACGATGCCATTAATGACCTTAAGGATGCGATGGAAGGCATGTTGTCTCCAGAACTTAAAGAGGAAATTACAGGTACTGCAGAAATCCGTGAAACCTTCAAGATATCTAAAATTGGTACGATTGCAGGTTGTATGGTTACCAGCGGTAAGATATTTAGAAACAGCGGAATTAGGTTGATTAGGGATGGTGTGGTTATCCATACAGGAGTATTAGATTCGCTTAAGAGATTTAAAGACGATGTTAAGGAAGTTGCCAAAGGTTATGACTGTGGTATACAATTGAAGAACTATAACGATATTGAAGAGAACGATATCATTGAAGCCTTCAAAGAAGTACAGGTTAAGAAGAAACTTAAATAAGTTGAAAGTATATAAATAAAAAAGCGGCTAATTAGCCGCTTTTTTTATGCTGTAGAAGGAACTATTTTTTCTTCGACTTAAAAATAAAAGCATTCGAATATTTCGATTTTATTTGCTGCATTGCGCGATCCGCTTCAAGTCGCGTTCTAAAGTTTCCGACCTGTGCCTTAAAATTCGGCGTATCGTAAATAACTTCAACCGGCCATTGTCCAAAACTACTCGAGAAACTATTTTTTACCTGATCCGCTTCGCTACGATTTGAGCTGCTAAAAATCTGAATTTTAAAAAAATCTATGGTCTTTAAATCTTTCTTGTATTCTAACAATTTTGCGATATCTTTATCTTGATCTACGGTTACTGTTCCCTTTTGAGAATAAGAAGAAACACTTATTCCCATGAATATCATAGAGATAATTCCAAATTTTTGTAGGTGATTTTTCATAGAGAAATTAAATTTTATCAAAGGTAAATTTATTAAACAGAATTAGTACTCGATTTATTATTTAGAATGTTTATAAATTAGCAATTAACAGAAGTGTAACATTTCCTAAATAGACTTTAAGTATTACTTTTGCCTGATATTTTATAAGTGCATTTTTTTCAAGATTTATTGAAAAAACCGTACCAAACTTGAGAAGGTTATTCAACTAAAAATATAAAATGAGGCATATAAGTATTTTTGCTCCACATATACATATGATTGACAACATACAAATCACCTCTAAAACCGAAATTATTTAAAGATGAAAAAGGTGATAACTCGGAAACTAACCTCAACCAGTCTTCTTTTTGGTTTTGTTTTTCTTCTTTCATTTTCTAACGTTGCCTTTGCGCAAGAGGGAGACCCTGCGAAAGGGAAAACTTTATTCAACACAAATTGTGCGGCTTGTCATAGACTAGATAACAAGATGACCGGGCCTGCTTTGAGAAACGTTGAGGCACGTCTAGCAGCGGAGGAAGGTTTAGATCGAACTTGGTTGACCAATTGGATTCATAATAGTGCTGGTATGGTTGCCGCTGGCGACGCTTATGCAAACGAGATTTACGCAGAATACGGAGGCACTGCGATGACGGCTTTCCCAACTCTTACCGATCAAGACATCAGTGATATATTAGCGTATACGGCAGAAGAAGCACCGGTTGCCGATGCCTCTGCAGCTAATGCTGGTGCTGCCCCAACTTCGCAAGAAGGTAGTGGTGGAGATTCTAATACAATGATACTTCTTGCGCTTGCTGTTTTATTTGGTCTTTTAGCGGTTGCGTTAATCCTAGTTAGAAAAACACTGGCGAGATTTGCCGTAGAAAAAGGTGTTGAGATTCCGGTTAAAGAATCTAGAACTCCAATCTGGAAAGCATTTGTTCAAAATCAATTTTTGGTCTTGGTTACAGCGATACTCTTATTGTTGGTAAGTGGTTATTTTGTTTATGGTTACCTTATGCAAATTGGAGTAGATCAAGGGTACCAACCGATACAACCAATACATTATTCTCACAAAATACATGCTGGGGACAATCAGATAGATTGTAAATATTGTCACTCCTCTGCAAGGGTCAGTAAACATTCAGGAATACCTGCTCTGAATGTTTGTATGAACTGTCATAAGTCCATTTACGAATACAATGGAGAGACAACAGCAGAATATTCTAAAGAGTTTTACACTGGAGAGATTAAGAAATTATATGAAGCGGTTGGTTGGGATGAAGCTAACCAACAATATACAGGTAAGACCAAACCAGTGAAATGGGTAAGGATTCATAATTTACCAGACTTCGCATATTTTAACCACTCACAACACGTTACGGTTGGGCAGATTCAATGCCAGACTTGTCACGGACCGGTTGAAACAATGGAAGTGATGTATCAGTACGCTCCTTTAACTATGGGATGGTGTATTAACTGTCACCGTGAGACCGAAGTTGCTACTCAAGGAAATGAGTATTATACCAAGATACACGACGAGTTGTCCAAAAAATACGGTGTAGATAAGTTAACGGTTGCCCAGATGGGTGGACTGGAATGCGGAAAATGTCATTATTAAAAATTAAAAAAAAAGGTTATAGTTATACTATTAACTAATAACAATAACTAATAGCGAGATAAGAATATGTCATCAAACAAGAAATACTGGAAAAGTGTTGAGGAGCTGAAAAAGAACAGCTCTATTGTTGAGACTCTTAAACAAAACGAGTTTGTTGAAAAACTTCCTAAGGACTTTCTTGGTGATAAGCCAACATTGGAAGCTTCTCAGACAACGCGTAGGGATTTCTTAAAGTACGTAGGTTTTAGTACTGCGGCTGCTACCTTTGCAGCATGCGAAGGACCGGTACATAAATCCATACCTTACGTGGTTCAACCAGATGTAATCATCCCAGGTGTTGCAAATTTCTACGCGACCTCTATTGCAGATGGATATGATTTTGCAAGTATCCTTGTAAAAACGAGAGAAGGTAGACCGATTAAAATTGATAACAATAAATTATCTAGAGAAGTAGCTGGTGCAAATGCCAGAGTTAATGCTTCAGTATTAAGTTTATATGATAGTTTAAGGATTCAAGGACCGATGAGAGGCGAAGAAGCTATCACATGGGGAACATTTGAATCTGAAACAACTCAAAAATTAAATGATATAAAGGCAAGTGGTAAGAGCATTGTGTTATTGACACAAACTTTTGCTAGTCCTTCTACTACTAAATTGGTGGGTGAGTTTACCCAAAAATTTGGTAATGTTAAGCATGTAGTTTACGATACGATTTCAGAAAATGCAGCGCTTAATGCCTATGAGGCAAAATATGGTAAGAGAGGTCTAGCGAATTACGATTTCTCTAAAGCTGCGGTTATCGTTTCATTCGGAGCGGATTTCTTAGGAGATTGGCAAGGTGGAGGATTTGATTCTGGATATTCTAGAGGACGTATCCCTACCAATGGAAAAATGTCTCAACATTTTCAGTTTGAGTCTAACATGTCTTTATCTGGTGCAAATGCCGATAAGCGTGTGGCATTAAAGCCAAGTCAAGTTAAAAACGCCTTGGCGACCTTCCATTCTTATATGGGTGGAGGTTCTGCAGTAGCTGGAAATCTTTCAGAAAGAGCACAAACCATGTTGAAACAAGCAGCAGATGCAATGAAAGCTGCGGGCGGAAATGGTGTGGTAGTAACGGGCTTACCTGACGAGAATGCACAGAGCCTTGTTTTAGAGATGAATGCTTCTAGTAGTGCTTTCGACCCAAAAACTACAATCATGACGAGACAAGGAGATGACCAAGCGGTTATGACTCTTGTTAATGATATGAAGGCTGGTACGGTTGGCGCAATAATAATGTGCGGTATCAACCCAGTTTATTCTCTACCAAATGCAAAAGAATTTGTTGAAGGTTTAGCAAATACAGAATTGTCGATTTCATTTTCTATGAAAGCCGATGAAACTGCGTTAGCTTCTCAATATGTTGCTGCAACTCCTCATTACTTAGAGTCTTGGGGCGATGTAGAATTTAAAACCGGTCATTATGGTTTAATGCAGCCAGCAATTAGACCATTATTCAACACTAGACAATTTCAGGATGTTCTATTAAAGTGGAACGGTAATGATACATCATATCACGATTACATAAAAGAAAACTGGTCTTCTTCCGTATTAGGAGGAGGTTCATTTAACCAAGCCTTGCACGATGGAATCTTCATGGCTAACGGTTCTATGAAAGGTACTATGGATTCTTCAACTCAAGGAGCAAACAACACCAACGGGTCTATAAGGACTGCTGCTGTCGCCACAGAGAGTGAAGATACTGAGACTTCAAACTTTCAGACAAATGGATCACAGCCAATTCAAAATACAACGACCCGAAGAACGGCAATTCGTTCTACTGATGCGGTAAGAGCTTTAGGCGAATCAACTTCAGAAGGATTAGAACTTGTACTTTATCCTAAAACTGGGATGGGTGATGGCCAGCAGGCTAACAACCCTTGGTTACAAGAATTCCCTGATCCAATTACCAGAACTTCATGGGATAATTACTTAACTGTAAGTAGTAAAGACGCAGAAGATTTAGGATTAGAGAATGAGAACGTTGCCAATGGTGCATTGAATGGTAGCTATGCCAATGTTACGGTTAACGGTATTACTGTTGAAAATGTACCTGTTATCATTCAACCAGGACAAGCAAGAGGTTCAGTAGGACTTTCGTTTGGTTACGGTAGAAAAGAAGGATTAAAAGAAGAAATGCAGAGAGGTGTAAATGCGTATCCTTTATATCAAAACTTTAGCAGCATACAAAATGTTACGATAGAAGCAGTTGGCGGCATGCATGAATTTGCTTGCGTTCAACTTCAAAATACATTAATGGGTCGTGGAGATATTATCAAAGAAACGACTTTAGAAATTTTTAGTACCCAACCAAAAGAGGTTTGGAATTCTATCCCAGTAGTTTCCCTTAATCACGTGGAAACTCCTGTAACTTCTCCAGATGTTGACCTTTGGGAAGAATTTGATAGATCTATAGGACATCATTTTAATATGTCTATTGACCTTAACGCTTGTACCGGATGTGGTGCCTGTGTTATCGCTTGTCATTCTGAAAATAATGTACCAGTTGTTGGTAAGTCAGAAATCAGAAAAAGTAGGGATATGCACTGGTTAAGAATCGACAGATATTATTCATCTGAAGACTCTTTTGATAATGATAACGAGAAGAAAAATGATCTTTCAGGTCTATGGGGAGATAATGGTTCTCTAGGTGGTTTAGAAGAAATGGAGCATCCATCGGATAATCCACAAGTAGCTTTTCAACCTGTAATGTGTCAACATTGTAACCATGCACCTTGTGAAACTGTTTGTCCGGTAGCGGCAACATCACACGGAAGACAAGGACAAAACCATATGGCATACAACCGTTGTGTAGGTACAAGATATTGTGCAAATAACTGTCCTTACAAGGTTAGAAGATTTAACTGGTTCTTATATGCACAGAACGATGAGTTCGATTACCATATGAATGATGATTTAGGACGTATGGTTCTTAATCCAGATGTGGTAGTAAGATCTAGAGGTGTTATGGAAAAATGTTCTATGTGTATTCAAAAAACACAGAAAACTATTCTTGATGCCAAGAGAGATGGAAGAGAAGTTAGGGATGGAGAATTCCATACCGCTTGTTCTGCAGCTTGTAATAATGGAGCTATTGTTTTTGGTGACATCAACAACAAGGAGAGCGATATATTGAAATTGAAACAAGATGAACGTATGTATCACCTGTTAGAAAGTGTAGGAACTAAGCCTAACGTTATCTACCAGACTAAAGTGAGAAACGTTTAATTGAACTGATTAATAAAGAAACAACTATAAAGGATTATGGCGTCTCATTACGAAGCACCTATTAGAAGACCCTTAGTTACAGGAGAAAAATCATATCACGATGTTTCGGTAGATGTGGCTAGACCTGTTGAAGGCAAAGCAAATAAATCTTGGTGGATTGTATTTTCTATAGCACTAATTGCCTTTCTATGGGGAATCGGTTGTATAATTTATACCATTTCTACTGGTATTGGTACATGGGGTCTAAACAAAACAGTCGGTTGGGCTTGGGATATTACCAACTTCGTTTGGTGGGTAGGTATCGGTCACGCTGGTACTCTAATCTCTGCGGTTTTATTGCTCTTTAGACAAAAATGGAGAATGGCGGTAAACCGTTCCGCAGAAGCAATGACGATTTTCTCTGTAATCCAGGCTGGACTGTTCCCGATTATTCACATGGGACGACCATGGTTAGGATATTGGGTTCTTCCTATCCCGAACCAATTCGGTTCTCTATGGGTAAACTTTAACTCCCCATTACTTTGGGACGTGTTTGCAATTTCCACTTATCTTTCTGTTTCATTGGTTTTCTGGTGGACAGGACTTTTACCAGATTTTGCAATGATCAGAGATAGAGCGGTTAAACCGTTTCAAAAGAAAATATATTCACTTTTAAGTTTCGGTTGGACAGGACGGGCAAAAGATTGGCAGCGTTTTGAAGAAGTATCTCTGGTACTTGCCGGACTTGCAACACCACTGGTACTTTCTGTACATACGATAGTATCATTCGATTTCGCCACCTCGGTAATACCGGGATGGCATACCACGATTTTCCCACCATACTTTGTGGCGGGTGCTATTTTCTCGGGATTTGCAATGGTTAACACTCTTCTTATAATCATGAGAAAAGTATGTAGCCTAGAAGATTATATCACAGTTCAACATATTGAGTTAATGAACATCGTAATCATGATTACGGGTTCTATCGTTGGTGTGGCCTATATTACTGAGTTGTTTATGGCTTGGTATTCTGGTGTTGAGTATGAACAATATGCCTTCCTTAATAGAGCTACTGGACCTTACTGGTGGGCTTATTGGGCGATGATGAGCTGTAACGTATTTTCACCACAATTTATGTGGTTCAAAAAATTACGTACCAGTATTATGTTCTCTTTCTTTATTTCGATTGTGGTGAATATTGGCATGTGGTTTGAACGTTTCGTAATCATTGTTACATCACTGCATAGAGATTACATTCCGTCTTCTTGGACAATGTTCTCACCAACATTTGTAGATATCGGGATTTTTATTGGAACCATTGGATTTTTCTTTGTACTGTTCTTACTATATGCACGTACCTTCCCTGTAATCGCACAAGCAGAGGTTAAAACTATTTTAAAATCTTCTGGAGAACGTTATAAGAGACTAAGAGATTCTGGCGAAACTTTGGTTGGTAAAGGATCAGATCCAAGAACCTCTAGCATCCATGCCCGAGCAATGGCAAATGAGCCTTATATAGATTCTGCTGGGGAAGTAGATTCTTCGGATAACATTGAAATATTGCTAGAAAACGTTGGAGTTTTCGACCCTATCACCCAAACCAAGGATAATCTTAAACTTATCAACGGTATCGGTAAGAAAATGGAAGAAGTCCTTAACGGAATCGGAATATTTTCGTTTGAGCAGATTAGCAATATGACTAAAAGAGAATATGACTTGTTAGACTCAATCACGGCAAACTTCCCTGGAAGAGCAGAAAACGATGATTGGGCAGGACAAGCGCAAATATTAATTAATAATAGGTAGCAATGGAAACTTCTAAAGTGATTCACGCTCTATATACAGATGATGATGTCTTAATGTCTGCCGTAAAACGCTTAAAGGCAGAAAGATACCATATTGAAGAGGTATATACGCCATTTCCTGTTCACGGACTAGACATAGCAATGGGCCTAGCACCTACAAGAATAGCAATAGCATCCTTTATCTATGGTTGTATCGGTCTTACCGTTGCGACGATTATGATGAAATATATAATGATCGATGATTGGCCACAAAATATTGGTGGTAAACCAAGTTTCAGTTATATACAAAACATGCCGGCTTTTGTGCCAATTATGTTCGAATTAACAGTATTTTTTGCAGCTCATTTAATGGTAATCACCTTTTATCTAAGAAGTAGAATGTGGCCATTTAAAAAAGCTGAAAACCCAGATGTTAGAACTACGGACGACCATTTCTTGATCGAAGTGGCAGTAAGAGGTAATGAAGATGATATGTTTAAACTGTTGAAAGAAACAGGAGCCGTAGAAGTAAGTCTAATTACTAATGATGAACATTAACAAAAGATGAGAAGCTTAATAAAATTTGTCGCTATCGTTTTAATGTTTGGTTTCGTGGTTTCCTGTCAGAAGGATTCACGTCCCAATTATCAATTTATGCCTAACATGTACGAACCGGTTGGCTATGAAACTTACGGTAGTTACGATGTATTCCCAGACACCCAAGAAGCGATGGTCCCTGCTGCGGGTACGGTACCAAGAGGTTCTACATTATACGATTATGAAAACACCAATGAAGGCTACGAATTGGCAACAACCAATCTAAAAAATCCATTGGACTCAACCGATCTTGGAAATATAAAAACCATCGCACTTTACGATATCTACTGTGCAGTATGTCATGGCAAAAATGGTGACGGAAAAGGAATTTTGGTCAGTAGAGAGAAGATTCTTGGAGTTCCTGCATACAATGATCCAGGAAGAGTTTTAACCGAAGGTAGCATTTATCACGTAATTATGTACGGTAAAAATGCAATGGGTTCTTACGCCAACCAGTTGAATGAAAAAGAAAGATGGCAAGTTGTAGATTATGTGCTTAAACTGAAGAGTGAATTAGGTGGTGGAGCAGCTACAACTGATACTACTGCAACTGCGACGAACGCAACCGCCATGGCAGAGAATCCCACAGGGGCAGCATCTAATTAAGTAGAAAAGAAAAGATTATAACTTATAATATGTACACATTTTCAAGTAGGTTTAGAACCGTAGCCATAGTACTGATGATCGTCGGTGCAATTGGTGTTATTTATGGTTTTCTGACTTCACATAAATCTTTTGAGGAAGTAGAAACGATGTTAGAAGCAGAGGCTTCTGAGCATGGTGGCGGCCATGGGGAAAATACAACCCACATGACGGACGTGCATACGGATGATCATATAAATGACCATAGTGAAGGTGTTGAAGGAGAAAATGCGAGATCAGAACAAGAACAATCATTAGAAAGTTCTAAGGTTGAACAATCGGATATGTACATCGATGAAACCTCTGCAGACTATGGACGTTCTCAATCAGAAGTAGATATTGAAGCGGGTGATTCTGAAATGAATTCCGAAGCAACGAACGATGAGAGTCAAGGTTTGTTAGAAAGCCAAGCTCACGGGGACGATGGACATTCTGTTTCGGTTGAAGACCATGCAATGGATCACGAAGAGCACGTAGAACACGTACAACATCAAATTGCCAACAGACCTTGGTCTGCATTGTATGTTGCAGCTTTCTTCTTTATGATGATTTCATTAGGAGTGCTGGCCTTCTATGCTATTCAATATGCAGCACAAGCAGGGTGGTCACCATTGCTTCTAAGAGTAATGGAAGGAATTACTGCATACCTTTTACCTGGTGCACTTATCGTATTGGGAATTGCAGTTCTTTCGGGAACTGTAGGTCATTACAATATATTTATATGGATGGACCCTGAAGTTGTTGCTAATGATGAAATAATTCAAAATAAATCAGGATTTTTAAATCTTCCATGGTTTATCATTAGAGGATTGATTTTTATAACTGGATGGTCATTATATCGACATTTCTCACGTAAATACTCAATCGCTCAAGATACTGCGGACGATAATAAATACTTTATAAAATCTTTTAGAATTTCAGCGGCATTCTTAGTATTCTACATTTATACCGAATCAATGATGTCTTGGGATTGGATTATGAGTGTTGATCCACACTGGTTTAGTACTTTATTCGGCTGGTATGTTTTCGCAAGTATGTTTGTTAGTGGTATCACTGTTATCGCAATGGTTACGATGTATTTAAGATCAAGAGGTTTTTTGCCGTTAGTAAATGACAGCCATTTGCATGATCTTGCTAAATTTATGTTTGCCTTCAGTATTTTCTGGACTTACCTTTGGTTCTCACAGTTTATGTTGATTTGGTACGCAAACATTCCAGAAGAGGTAACTTATTTTGTGACCCGTTTCACGGATTATAAGATACCATTCTTGGGAATGATTGTAATGAACTTTATTTTCCCAATATTAGTCCTTATGAACAGGGATTATAAGAGAATCCCTTGGTTTGTGGTGATGGCCGGATTGGTAATCTTAATAGGTCACTACATTGATATTTTTAACATGATAATGCCCGCAACAGTTGGAGATAGATGGTATATTGGTATCCCAGAAATAAGCTCGATTTTATTGTTTGGCGGACTATTTATATTTATAGTCTTTACCGCCTTGACTAAGGCACCATTGACGATGAAGAGAAACCCATTTATTAAGGAAAGTGAACATTTTCACTTTTAAGGAACCTATTAAAGAAGAGAAAAGACAATGACTGCTTTTTTACCTATAATAATTGTAATCTTTATAGCCGTTGCCATTTGGCAGATGGTGAAGATATTTGATTTGGCCCAAGTCAGTACAGCCGATAGAAGCCAAGTCGCAAATGATAGAGATAATAGAATCAACGGTTACTTAATGTTAGGTTTCTTGATTTTCATTTATCTTATCACCATTATATCCTTTGCAAAGTGGGGAGATTTACCACTTGTATCTAATGCAGCTTCAGAACATGGGCCTGGTCTAGATAATCTTATGATTATCTCAATGGTTATCATATTTTTTGTTCAGACCGTTACCCAATTCATCCTTCATTATTTTGCTTATAAGTATAAAGGTGAAAAAGGAAGAAAAGCATTGTTCTACGCCGATAACAACACACTAGAAGCAATATGGACAATCATACCAGTAATTGTATTAGCGGGTTTAATTATCTACGGACTTTTCACTTGGACGAGCATTATGAATATTGATCAAGAAGATGACCCAATGGTGGTTGAACTTTATGCTCAGCAATTCAACTGGAAAGCTAGATACGCTGGAGAAGACAATGTTCTTGGTATGGCCAACGTAAGATTAATTGATATTGACAACGCAAACATTCTTGGTTTAGATAACTCTGACCCAAATGCGATGGACGATGTTATTGTTACTGAATTACATTTAGTAGTAGACAGACCGGTTTTATTTAAAATGCGTTCTCAGGATGTTTTGCATTCTGCATATATGCCGCACTTTAGAGCACAGATGAACTGTGTACCTGGGATGATTACTCAATTTGGATTTACTCCTACAGTAACAACCGAAGATATGAGGGACAATCCAGATATCATCGACAAGGTGACTCACATCAATCAATTAAGGGTAGAGAATGCTAAGAAAATTGAAGAACGTGGTCAAGAGTTAAGATACGATTTCGATTATCTATTACTTTGTAATAAGATTTGTGGAAAATCCCATTATAACATGCAAATGAAAATAATCGTCGAGACTCAAGCAGAATACGACGAATGGATCAAAACCCAAAAACCATTTAGCAGCACACTAACAACTAATACTCCAGAAGTAGAAGTTGCATCAACAATATCAGAATAAGATTTAAACTGAGATAACATTATGTCAGCACACCCCGACGCTATTGCTCAAGGACAAGGAACACATGGCCATCACGACGGTCATGATGAACATGAGCACCATCATAAGGAAACTTTTGTAACTAAATATATATTTAGTCAAGACCATAAAATGATTGCAAAACAGTACCTAATTACTGGTACTATAATGGGAATCATTGGTGTTGTAATGTCCATGATGATGCGTATGCAGATTGCATGGCCAGAGGAGCCTAATGTTCTATTTGAAGCATTACTAGGAAGATGGGCACCAGATGGTGTAATGGATGCCGATATTTATTTGGCATTGGTAACCATTCACGGTACCATCATGGTATTCTTTGTTTTAACGGCAGGTTTAAGTGGAACCTTTAGTAATCTACTTATTCCCTTGCAGATTGGAGCCAGAGATATGGCTTCTGGCTTTCTTAATATGGTTTCTTACTGGATGTTCTTTGTATCTAGTGTGGTTATGGTATTATCCTTATTCGTTGAAGCTGGACCAGCTGCTGCAGGATGGACAATCTATCCCCCTCTTAGTGCATTACCAATGGCCCAAGGTGGATCAGGTATGGGTATGACACTTTGGCTTGTATCCATGGCGATTTTTATTGCCTCCTCATTGCTAGGATCACTTAACTACATAGTAACTGTTATAAACCTTAGAACAAAAGGAATGTCTATGACACGATTGCCGCTAACTATTTGGGCATTCTTTATAACTGCAATCATCGGGGTTATTTCATTCCCGGTTCTTTTATCTGCAGCTTTAATGCTGATTATGGATAGAAGTTTTGGAACGTCATTCTTCTTGTCGGATATCTTTATACAAGGTGAAGTATTACATTATCAAGGAGGTTCTCCAGTATTGTTTGAACACTTGTTCTGGTTTTTAGGTCACCCTGAAGTTTATATCGTATTGTTGCCAGCACTAGGAATTACTTCCGAAGTTATCGCGACAAACTCACGCAAACCTATTTTTGGTTACCGCGCGATGGTTGCTTCAATATTAGCGATTGCATTCCTTTCTACTATCGTATGGGGTCACCATATGTTTATCTCTGGGATGAATCCATTCCTTGGATCCGTATTTACCTTTACCACTTTATTGATTGCGATACCTTCAGCAGTAAAAGCATTTAACTATATAACCACATTATGGAAGGGTAATTTGCAGCTCAATCCCGCAATGTTATTCTCTATTGGATTGGTTTCAACTTTTATAACAGGAGGTTTAACGGGAATTATTCTTGGGGATAGCGCATTGGATATTAACGTTCACGATACGTATTTCGTTGTGGCTCACTTTCACTTGGTAATGGGTATATCTGCCCTTTACGGAATGTTTGCCGGAATCTATCATTGGTTCCCTAAAATGTTTGGTAGAATGCTAAACAAAAACCTGGGTTATCTTCACTTTTGGGTAACTGCGGTCTGTGCATATGGGGTATTTTTCCCGATGCACTTTATCGGTATGGCGGGTCTTCCAAGAAGATATTATACCAATACAAATTTCCCATTATTTGATGATACCCACGACGCAAACGTCATAATATCAATATTTGCGATTGTCGGTGGAATCTTCCAATTGGTTTTTATCTATAATTTTGTGAACAGTATTTTCTACGGTAAGAAAACCGTACAAAATCCTTGGAGATCAAATACTTTAGAATGGACTGCGCCGGTGAAACATATCCACGGAAACTGGGAAGGACCAATACCACACGTATACCGTTGGGCTTATGATTATAGTAAGCCTGGATACGATGAAGATTTTGTACCTCAAAACATTCCTTTAAAAGAGGGTGAAGAGGAATTACAACATTAAATACCCACGAATGTGGGTATCTCATGAAGTCTTATAGAAAATCGCATCGAACAATATAATCTAAAACCCATCAATTTCTGATGGGTTTTTTGATGAAAAGTTTAGACAGAATTCTGCAATCTCATAAACCCCTTTCCTCCATTGTTCGGCCGTTCCTTTTAGATGACGCAAGTTTCAAGCTTTAAAATTTATATTGGACCAGGCTATGAATTACGTTTATAAACAATTTTTAAATGGCTATCTTTGATTTTACCAAAATATTTATAAAATCTTATAAAGATTTCCGCCTGCGCGGGAAGTGCTATGAACGAAAATCTAGACCCCAGCGGAGATAATTTTACACCCGAAGAATTTGACGTCGAAAGAAAACTCAGACCCATAACATTTGATGACTTTACAGGTCAAGATCAGGTTCTGGAAAATCTTCAGATTTTTGTAAAGGCAGCGAATCTTAGAAATGAAGCTTTGGACCATACCTTATTCCACGGTCCTCCGGGATTGGGTAAGACCACTTTGGCACATATCCTTGCAAGTGAATTAAATGTTGGCATTAAGGTGACTTCTGGCCCTGTATTGGATAAGCCAGGAGATTTAGCCGGTCTACTGACCAACCTAGAAGAGCGCGATGTGCTTTTTATAGATGAAATCCATCGTTTGAGTCCTATTGTTGAAGAATACCTCTACTCTGCAATGGAAGATTATAAGATAGATATCATGATTGAATCTGGGCCTAATGCTAGGACGGTTCAACTTAATCTTAACCCTTTCACCTTAGTTGGCGCAACCACGCGCTCAGGACTCTTAACCGCGCCAATGCGAGCTCGTTTTGGTATTAGCAGTCGACTTCAATATTACGACACCGAATTGCTCACTAACATTGTACAAAGGAGCGCTACGATTTTGGACGTTCCTATCAGTATGGAAGCCGCGGTAGAGATTGCTGGTAGAAGTAGAGGAACACCACGTATTGCAAATGCATTATTAAGAAGGGTTAGAGATTTCGCTCAAATAAAAGGTGATGGTACTATCGATATCGTAATCGCAAAATTTGCTCTTAAAGCATTGAATGTAGATAAATATGGTCTAGATGAAATGGACAACAAAATCCTAAGTACCATTATCGATAAATTCAAAGGAGGACCGGTCGGTATCACCACCTTGGCAACTGCCGTAAGTGAAAGCTCAGAAACTATTGAAGAAGTCTACGAACCTTTTTTGATCCAGCAGGGTTTTATTATGCGGACGCCTCGTGGTCGTGAAGTTACCGAATTGGCGTATAAACATTTAGGAAAAATCAAAGGGAATACCCAGCACGGATTGTTCTAAGTCCCCACTTCACTGGTCCTACGGCATGTTTAATATATATAAAGAAATTTAAAAACTTCAGGAGTTTTTAACTACCTTTAGTTTAAGCATTTGAGCCCCTAAATGCAATCTTATTTATTCTCTAAAACTCTTCAACAATGAAAAAAATGTTAAACAATTTCCAGATTTTGTTTGTCATGTTAATCCTTTTGGTCACAGGACTGGGATATGGGCAAA
This sequence comes from Flavobacteriaceae bacterium MAR_2010_188, assembly GCA_900104375.1. Classification (NCBI taxonomy): domain Bacteria; kingdom Pseudomonadati; phylum Bacteroidota; class Flavobacteriia; order Flavobacteriales; family Flavobacteriaceae; species Flavobacteriaceae bacterium MAR_2010_188. Next base: position 2,581,867 of record LT629302.1, on the reverse strand, counting down.
CTGAGACAGAAACAGAAATGAAAACTTCTGATGAATTAAAAACCTATGTAATCGAAAGAAATATTGCAGACGTTGGCGACACCTCTATGGAGGATCTAGTTGGGATTTCCCAAAAATCATGTAGCGTATTGGATGATTTGGGGGCCGACAAAATTCAATGGCTTCATAGTTATGTGGCCGAAGATAAGATTTATTGCGTGTATAAAGCTATCAACAAAGAAGTAGTAAAGGAACATGCAGATAAGGGAGGATTTCCCGCAAATTCCATAATGGAGGTGAGTACTATTATTAGTCCTGAGACTGCTAAGAAAGAGCCACACAAAGGCTAAGACTTAAGTTAATTTAGGAAGTGTTTAATCCGGAAAACCCAATGGCTCCGGATTTTTTATTCTCAGTAAAGTTTAAGTTAGTTTTACCACGTATATAACAATTAAAATCGTAGAATAAAGGTAAATTAGAACTGACCAATTATAGAAAAACCTTTTGAAAGAAGCCCAATCAATTCCCGTAGTATCACTCGCTAGATTTTTGCGGCATTCGGCTAACATTCTAAAAAATCCACTTCCATTTCATCTTAAAAATTTTCAAGAAAAAGGAAATTCCTTCCGCTTAAAGATTGGACTTAACAAATCAGTTATTTTTTCTAGAAATGCTGCTCTAGCCGAATATGTTCTTCAAAAGAACCAGAAAAACTATACAAAATCCCAGATTCAAACTAAGGATTTAGCCAAATATGTTGGCAATGGACTTCTAACCTCAGAAGGAGAACACTGGAAGAAACAGAGAAAATTAATTCAACCCGCATTCCATAAAAAGAATCTGGCGAATCTTTTAGACTCAGTTGATGAGGCCATTTCGAGTGAATACGCTAAAATTACCTTTGGCGAGCCTATCGATTTGTTTCCTATTTTCAACGATCTGGCATTTCAGACTGTCGTAAAATCGCTTTTTATTGGTGCTGCCAATGCTGAAGAAATAAATCGACTTCAGTTTATAACAGAATCTGCGCAAAAAATGCTGGTTAAAGAACTGCGGCAGCCCTACCTTAAATGGTGGTTTAAGAGCAGTGGAAAACTTCAGCACTATCTCGACTTAACCGAAGAAGCGAGGAGAATCCTTGGTGGAATGGTAAATGACAGAAGAGAGAGCAACGTTCGAGAAAATGATTTGTTAGACATGTTGTTAGATGCCAGATACGAAGACGGCAATCCCATGGATGACCAACAGCTCATTGATGAAATTTTGATACTTTTTACGGCGGGACATGAAACTACTTCTAACGCATTGTCTTTTACAACTCAACTTTTAGCCCTTAACCCAGAGTGGCAAACAAAGATTTTTAATGAAATTATATCTATCGAGAACGAAACTGATGATTTAATGGAGTTTGTGATGAAAGCGAAAGTCACTCAGCAAGTTTTGGAAGAATCGATGCGATTATATCCTCCAGCGTATTTTATCGATCGGGTAAATGTTGAAGAAGACAATTTTGAAGGACTGCATTTTGAAGCGGGCTCCAATCTCTTATTTTCGATTTATGAAATCCATCGGCATCCAGATTTATGGGAAAGTCCAGAAGAATTTAATCCAGCGAGATTTGAAGGAGGAGGAAGAGAATATTCGTCTCAATATTTTCCATTTGGTGCAGGACCTAGAAAATGTATCGGTAACAATTTCGCGATGTTCGAGATGATTTTGGCAATCACTAAACTTGTAAAAAACTATACGCTAATCCCAGATTTCACAGAGATTGAAATTACACCCCTGATTTCTTTAAAACCTAAGAACGTAATTATTAAATTCTCAAAAAGGAACTAAGAATAACCATAAAGAGGATTGAAGTATAAATTTCCCTTGATGTACTTGTTCTATATTAATCTAATATTATTAACTTTAAAATGTTGTTAAACTGTTGTCTATCAATTAATAAATAAGACTATGCCAATTTATATGGATTATCATATCTTTCCTGGAGTCACAATAGAGGAGGTAAAAGCTGCGCACATAACAGATAAAGCAACCCAGGATAAGTATGGCGTAAAATACCATCAATTTTGGGTAAATAAGGAGACGGGGTCTGTATTTTGCTTAATTGAAGGGCCGAATCCCGAAGCGTGTAAAAGAGTTCATGAAGAGGCGCATGGGAGTGTTGCATGTAATATTATTGAAGTACAGCCAGGATTGCTAAACCTGTTTATGGGAGATGATCTTTCTGTAGATCATGGTATTGTCTATAACCACAACGGGGAAATAGATTCAGGCTTTCGGTTTATCATGGTTTTGGATATCGTAGTAAATACCACATTAAGTAATCATTCTAATTTAGATAAATTTATATTCCCCGTAGTACCAAGGAATGAGGCCATCAAAATTATAAATGAATTTGAAGGTGAATCAATAGAAAACCTCTCTGATGATAGCATTTTGGCCGTTTTTGAGAAATCGGACAACGCATTTAAGTGTTCTCTAGCAATTCAAGAGTTATTCAATAAACATCGTGGAGAAAATAATTGGAATATAAACTACAAGATTGGCCTTACCGAAGGTCAGCCAGTTACTATGTCCGATGGTTTTTTTAAAGATTCTATAATTTATGGCAAACGCTTGAGCTTGATTGCGGAGGAAAGTCAAATTATAATGTCTCAAGGTTTCAAAAAATTATGTGCATTTCAATTGGCAAAGTTTCATCAATCGGAAGTAAAGGTTTTGAATGATAAACAAAAAACCTTGATTGGAGATTTCTGCGATTACACAGAGGCAAATTTAACGACCGACAAATTATCGGTAGAATCTATAAGCCAAGAAATAGGTCTAAGTAGGCCTCAATTATATAGAAGAATAAAATCCATCACAGGACGCTCTCCTCAAAATTTTATTCGAGACCTTAAAATGCGGACAGCGTTTAACCTCATCAAGGACAATAACCTTAATGTTTCCGAGGTAGCCTACAAAGTGGGCTATGATGACCCGTCCTACTTCTCCAAAATATTTACTCAAAAGTTCGGTATCTGCCCATCTAAAATAGTTTAATTTCTTGTTTTCTTCTTAAATGAATCAATCGTTCAAGATTTTGAACGATTTCACCTAGGTTCAATTCTCGTTTCCTTATTAATTTTAAGGATATATTTTCTGTGACTCTTTATATATTATAATTAGATAGAGTTTTAAAACTACAATCATGAGAGATCAAATCAACCAATTAAAAGACTCCATTGATGGCACCATAATTTTGCCAGAGGACAACAATTACAATGAGGCGAGGTCAATCTACAATGCAATGATTGACAAAAAGCCGGCAATCATCGTAAAGTGCAAAGATCAAGACGATGTGATAGATACGGTAAATTTTGCTCGAAAGAACAATTTGGAAGTTTCTATCCGCAGTGGCGGGCATAACGGAGCAGGCCTTGCCTTGATCGACGATGGTTTGGTCATTGACCTTTCCGATATGAAAGGATTATCTATAGATCCAACCTCACAAACTGCCATCATAGAACCTGGCAATACCTTAAGCGATGTAGATGCTGCAACCTATGAACATGGGCTCGCACTTCCAAGTGGAATTGTCGGGACCACCGGAATAGGAGGTATAACCTTAGGTGGAGGAATTGGTTATTTAAGCAGAAAGGGTGGATTAACCATAGACAATTTATTAGAATGTAAAGTAGTCCTGGCTACTGGCGAAGTGGTGACTGCCAATAAAGACAAAAATCCTGACCTATTTTGGGCGTTAAGAGGTGGAGGGGGCAATTTCGGAGTCGTGGTATCCTTTAAGTTTAAACTTTTGGAAGTAAAGGATGTTTATGCAGGACCTATGTTTTGGCCGATAGAAAAGGCAGAGGAAGCCATGAAATTCTATGATAAAATCACCAAAAATGCTTCTAACGATTTATATGGTTTTTTTGCGTTTTTAATTGTGCCCCCTGCAGAGCCTTTTCCAGAACACCTATGGAACAAAAACGTTTGTGGAGTAGTTTGGAATTACACCGGACCCCGGGAAAAGGCAGAAGAAATCTTTAAACCCATAAGAGAATTTGGACCACCTATCCTCGATTTTGTGGGTGATATTCCCATGAAAAATTTAAACGGTATGTTCGATGGATTGTATCCGCCTGGGCTGCAATGGTACTGGCGAGCGCATTATATTAAGGAATTAAGTTTAGATGCTATTAAGACTAATATTGAATTTGGCTCAAAAATTCCGTCGATGCTCTCAACAACCCACCTATATCCAATTGATGGCAGAGTCCATGAAATGGAAAGTGCTGATACTGCATGGTCCAATCGTGAAGCCCGTTGGTCCCAAGCAATAGTTGGAGTAGATCCAGACCCTAACAATGCGGATAAGGTTACTAATTGGTGCAAAAACTATTTTGATGCTTTGAAGCCTTACGCAATGGGCGGCGCCTACGTTAACTTTATGATGGATGAAGGTCAAGAACGGATTAAAGCCTCTTATAAAGGAAATTATGATAGGCTGGTAGATGTGAAAACGAAGTATGACCCATCAAACTTTTTTCACGTTAATCAAAATATTGAACCGAACACGGATTAATGGGTTAGATGAAGAGGAATCCTAAAAAATCATTTTAATATTTCATAACTAATTTATTTTCAAATATTTAAAAGAATAATCATAATTATTCCTAGGCTTTCTATTACCTAAAAAATAAATTTCTCATGGAATATTTTTATGCTGTAATCGAAGAATTTGGTAAAACTTGAAAAAAATAAACTAGATATGGACGATAACAACATAAATGGATTTTTAGGAAAGTAATGACCTATCTGTAGTCCATGGTTTTGGGCTCTTCGAGAGCATATATAGTAAACTTATAGTGAGCTTTTATTCAATTGATTTTACACATTTTTTAATCATTAACCATTTAAACAATTTTATTATGAAAACTAAACTAGTATTTACAGTAATTCTAACATCCTTTATATTCTTCGGGTGTTCGGACAATGAGGACAATTTTCAAGAAACAGCATTGGCCACCAAAGGGATGTCTACATCCAAGATGTCAACTACTTCCACAGCAGCCGTAACTTCTCAAACTTTTCCTCAAGCAGAGCAAGAGGTCTTAGAAACCTGGGAGGGCATAGTACAAAGTGTTAAAGAGGGCGATCTTGACAAGCTTATTTCTTTTCATGCTTATGGACCAAAGTTTACCGAATTTAAAAGCGGAGAGCTAAGGAATGGTGGTGAAGAAAACGAAGCTTATGAACGTGGCGTTATCGGTTCTGTAACAGAAGTTGTGAAATTCGAAGCCTTGGATATTCAAATTGCTGTTTATTATGGCAATGTGGCTAATATGACCTTTCACTCTAATTTTCATTTAATGTTTGGAGAAGATCTTGTTGTTGTTAGAGAACAAACTTCTTTATTATTTGTCAAAACAAAAGGTGAATGGAAAATTGTTCACGAACATCATTCTCCTTTAAATCCTTAGCACTCAAAGATAGAATGTTGGATTTTTCACTTCGAAATGGACTTCTTGTTCAATGAAAAATTTAAGATTTGATTGTATAACCGCCTTTTTAGGCGGTTTTTTATTATTGCACTATATAAGAATGAGGAGATAAGTTGACTTTGTTTAGAAAAAATCGATCGATCATACTTTTGGATTGTCAATTAATGGATTGAATCACATACAGAATTTTCGAAAGTTCTGTTTTAAGCCATTTTTTCTCACTATTGGTTGATGGTTTTGGCTAAAGAATTTTCATACGCTATTATTTTTGAAATAGTGAGGTTTATTTGTACATTAAATATCGGATTTCCAAGCCTTTTGTTTGTATGGGGTATGTGGTTAAATATCAACTCTGGCCATTATTGATTTTTTGGTTGCGGCTATCTCTTTTCGCAACTTTTTCTACTTCACACTCCCAAGAAATAAATTTTCAAGAGTTTCAAAGGTTTTCAGTCACTAACGGACTGCCGTCAAATGAAATCACAGCTTTGGCTGAGGATAGCTATGGATTTTTGTGGGTAGGTACCAGTAAGGGGCTAGTAAGATTTGATGGATCTGAATTTGTACCTATCGCTATACCCCTTGATAATAATACGACTGTAGCGGACAATGCTGTACATTCCCTTCAATATGAGCCTTCTTCCCAAACCATATGGGTTGGTACTGCCCGGGGGTTGTTTTATACAAGCATAAACCAGAGTCGACTCAAAAAACATCGCATCTACCAAGGCGTGCTCAATCCTGTCATAAAGGATATTTTACATGATAGCAGGGGTTGCATTTGGGTAGTGGGCAATCAAGGGTTAGGGAGAATTGATACAAATGACAACTTTAATTTCGAAATATATTTTGACGGTAATCATCCCCTATTCAACAAGGCAACAGCTATCCTTTTAGAACCTGCATCTCCTAGAACAATCTGGGTTGGATCAATCATAGGGTTAATAAAATATGATATAGAGGCTGGTAGCATCCAACACTTTAAAGATGGCCCGGACCCAAAAACCGAGAGAAACAGAGTCCGTAATATGGCTTGGTACAATGACTTTTTGTACTATGGCACTTGGAGCAGTGGCTGTATTAGGTTTGATCCCAAAAAGAGAACATTCTCCCAAATGTATTTTAATATCTTCGATAAGGCTACCAACCAAGGTGTTACCTCCCTTGCTGAATTCAATAGTAATCTCCTCATTTCCCATGAACAAGGAGTGATAATTCTCCCAAAAGATTCATTGGCCATTCAGCTAAAAATAAATGAATTTGATAGGGGCTTATTAAAAGGATTTTCGCTTCAGGACCAAAACAATAATATTTGGTACGGTACTCACTATGGATTGTATAAATATTCCATAACCGATCCTCTTGTCCAAAACATTGTTCTAACTAAGCGATCTGAATTTGACATACAATTAAATTTAGAAAGGATTATACTTCATCGAAATCACTTAATTGCCGTGGGCTTCGGATCTGAGGGAATCTATGTGGTGAACCTAAAGGATCTTAAAACTAAAGTTCTGCCACTTCCCATCGAATTTAAAGAGTCCAAATACTTTCACCTTACGGACATAGAGCGTTTAACAGATAATATTTTTCTACTGGTAAATGATCCGTATCTGTTAGAATTTGATTTTGAAGACCAGAAAATAAAACAGTTCGAGACCCAATTGCCCTATGCAAGCCCATCCATAGAAGATACCGAAGTAGATAAATATGGGAATATTTGGGTGGGATCAAGAAAAGAAGGTCTCCAAAAAATCACCCCTTCAGGTACTATAAAAAACTATAAAAACTTCTCTGAAGAGGATACTATCGCTTATCCATGGGTTAACAAGTTATTTATAGACTCTCAAGAAAATCTATGGTTATGTAGAGGTTCAGAAACCTATTTGGCAATGCCTATGGACAGTATATTTGAAAGCGGAAAAAGAATTGAAGAGCATTTAAGAGGTGTATCGAGTGTTTTGGAAGACAGAGGAGGACGCGTTTGGATGGCAGGGACGCATGACGGCATGGGTTATAAATTAAGCCGAGACCCCGAAAAGCCTATAAAAATGGTTATGGATGGTTACGTTGAAGAAATTTATCCGTTTAACGATTCACTAATATGGCTGATGGATGGCACATTGAAGATTTTCAATTTAAAATCAAGGACTTTTCAGAAAACCTATTTTGAGAAAATCACGAAACAGTATAGAATCAATGGACCTATTGAAAAGATTTCGGATAGTATCTTCGCTATAGCACACCAATCCGGAATATTGCTTGTTAATTTAGATGGCTTGAATTTTAATCCAAAACCAGAAAAGGTGTATTTAGTATCCTTTTCGGTCGATGGGGAATCTCTAGAGATTCCTTTGAGCTTTGATTCCTTAAGCACCCAACTCCCACAACATACAAAGTCGATAGGTTTGGATTTTAACACTCTAAACCATGAACTCTATAATGAACAATATTACTATACCTTAAATGAGGATAAAATTTCCCTAAATAGAGCGTTGACTATTAACGTTACCAATCTTAGCCCCGGCGATTATAGTTTAAAGATCTTCAAAAAATCGTTTAGACCCTCCCCAGACGAATTACGATATAACCTAAGCTTTTACATTCCCACTCCATGGTACAATACCTCCCTGTTTTATATGCTATTAATAATATTGATGGTTAGCGCATTTTATGTACTTTATAAAATCCAGCTGTCTAGAAAAATCGCTTCCCAAGACAATTTAAGACTCAAGCAACTAGACGATTTAAAAACGAAATTTTACAGTAACATAACCCACGAATTTAGAACCCCTCTAACCGTTATTCTTGGTATCGAAAATTCCATTTCCCAACGCTTATCCCTAGAACAAAAGGCCATTTTCGCTGATTTGAAACTAATAAAGCGAAATGGGAGGGAATTATTGCAGTTGGTGGATAAAATGATTGGGATCTCTAAAATTGACAGTGGTTACTTTAATCTTAGAATACAGAACTCTGATATCATTAGTTTTATTAAATACATCCTAGAATCATTTGAATACGCGGCAAATTTAAAAGGTATAACTATCTCATTCACATCAAACCACGACTACTTATGTATTAATTTTGATAAGGATGTGATTAATACTATAATTTCAAATCTATTGTCTAACGCTATCAAAAACACTGCAAAAGGGGGAAGCATACAAGTCTCGTTTTTAACCCAAACAAAATCCTGGGAACTTTGTGTCCAGGATTCCGGTAGCGGCATTGCTCCAAAGGATTTGGCTAAAATCTTTGATCGGTATTTCCAAGTTCCGGACAATTCTGACACCCATACTGGCAGCGGCATCGGATTATCCCTGACCAAGGATTTGGTTGAAAAATTAGACGGACAGATTTCAGTAACGAGCCAAATAGGAAAAGGTACAGAATTTAGAATAACTGTTCCAATACTTCCCCAACCAATTGAACAGGTTTCCCAGAATACATCAAATTCGATTAATGAGAATCTCGACGGTTCCATACCAAAAATTCTTATAATCGAAGACAATCCTGATCTACGGTACTATTTAAAAAGCTTGATCAGTAAAAGCTCATATATCGTTTTAGAAGCATCGGATGGTATTGTGGGAATGGAATTGGCACTTCAAATTCTTCCCGACCTCATTATCACTGATATTATGATGCCCAATATGGATGGCATAAAATTATGCAGTGAGTTAAAGGATAATGAGTTGACAGACCATATCCCCATTATCATGTTAACCGCCAAAAACACCATACAGGATAAAATTGATGGTATTTCTCACGGCGCCGACGCCTATATCAGTAAACCATTTAAAGAAGAAGAGTTATTGGTTACTATAGGAAAGCTCATTGAGTTACGGATACGGTTAAGGGAAAAATATGGCCAAAAGTCGGAGTCAGATAATGGTAACCCTGACTTCGTGGCACATCCAATTCTAGCAAAAATCAATAGTATTATTCTGGAGCACTTGGCTGAATCCAATTTCGGGATCCAAGAACTTGCCTATAAAACCGCGATCAGTGAATCCCAACTTTACCGGAAGGTAAAGGCCTTGACGGGAATGTCAACTGCGATTTATATTAGGACTTGCCGGTTACATCAGGCAAAATCAATGTTAACGGAGTCTAACCTGAATATTTCAGAAATAGCCTATTCTACAGGCTTCAACGATCCATCTTGGTTCACCAAGGCATTTAAAACCCAATTTGGGATATCGCCAAAGGAATTTTTACGGTCATTAAAAAAATAGATACCAAATTCTTATTACCTATTCACAATGGGATAATTTTACCACAATCCTAATCTCAACAGAATTTTAAATAATCCCAGATATTATTATTCCCTCCTAAATTCACCTTTTCGTAAAAACCTCACTATTTGATTAAATACTACCATCAGTTGACCAAATAGTCCAAAAATCCGGATCCCTTTCCCACTAATTTTATGAACGGGTTTTTTCTTTTATTCTTACTTGAATGAGGGAATAACCTAAATAATCACTTTTTAAACTATCAAATTTATTCACCATGAAAACTATTAAAAAATCCTTAGAATTTATCCCAAATCTACGTCTTAGCCTTTTACACTTCTTTTATGTTATCTGTATATTCGCGCTTGGTGCTTGCTCACCAGAGGAGAAGATTCTTCAGCCTATGGAATCCTTAAAGGTTGAAGATCACCAAACCTTAAAAAAACTTGACACTTGGCAGCATCAGATTGATCTTCTAACGACAAAAATGAGGCGCTTCCATAATCATCAAGTGGCACTGGCGCAAGGGTGGGACTATGATTTGACTGGCTATGTTCCTCAAATGGGGCATCATTACATTAATTCATCTCTTATCGATGATAAGTTTGAACTTGACAAACCAGAGGCATTAATTTACGTTCCGGACGAGAATGGTGTAATGCAATTTGTTGGAGTGGAGTATTTGGTGACCGTCCAGAGTTTAGATCCTTTAGATCCGGCGCCAGAAGGCTTTATTGGAGATCTAGACGTTTGGTCTTTTAATCCTAACCTTAAGAATTGGACTTTGCATGCATGGGTTGGACTTGAAAACCCCAATGGAGTATTTAAACCGCGTAATCCGTTACTTGATTAGAGAAATAGGCTAATTTTGGCCAAGAGCGTTGACCCAATAAAATCCAAATATTTGGGCAACTTTCTTAATTGACTCTATGGTGGATCTTAAATCTATTGACTAGAGAGGTTCAAAAACGACATCAATATTTATAGGTGTTGGATTTATCCTCAGTATAATTGTACATTAGCTTTTAGCTAATTACAATGACTAACAATCAGAAGAATACAGACCTAATAAAATCCGAAGCCAAGCGCCTCGGATTTTTGTCTTGTGGTATCAGCAAAGCACAATTTCTTGAAGAAGAAGCGCCCAGACTGGAAAAATGGCTCAATAAAAACATGCATGGTCAAATGGGTTATATGGAAAACCATTTTGACAAACGCCTCGATCCTACATTGCTGGTTGAAGGTTCTAAAAGCGTTATTTCCTTGTTGTTGAATTACTTTCCCCAGGAAACTCAAGTCCAAAATACCTTTAAGATTTCAAAATATGCTTATGGAACAGACTATCACTATGTTATCAAGGAAAAGCTAAAAGAGCTGCTGCAATATATTCAAGTTGAAATTGGTGATGTATACGGTCGTGCTTTCGTCGATTCTGCACCAGTGCTAGATAAAGCTTGGGCATCAAAAAGCGGTCTTGGTTGGATTGGTAAAAATTCTAATCTATTAACCCAACAAGTTGGCTCATTTTATTTTATTGCTGAATTAATTGTCGACTTAGAGCTAGATTACGATACTCCCGTAACCGACCATTGCGGAACATGTACCGCATGTATCGATGCCTGTCCTACCGAAGCCATAACCGAGCCTTATGTTGTAGACGGCAGCAAGTGCATTTCGTATTTCACAATTGAACTCAAGGAAAATATCCCGACGGAATTTAAAAGCCAAATGAACGATTGGATCTTTGGCTGCGATGTGTGCCAAGATGTATGTCCTTGGAATCGTTTTTCCAAATCCCACAGCGAACCTTTATTTAATCCTAATCCGGAACTTTTAGAAATGACGAAAAAAGATTGGGAAGAAATCACCGAAGATACCTTCAAAAAAGTTTTCAAGGATTCTGCGGTTAAACGCACAAAATATTCAGGTCTTACGAGGAATATTCAATTTGTAAAAGACGGCAAATAATCAATCGTAAATGATGGGTTGTGGTTTGCCAAGTTCAAATCTTTGGAAGCCAAAATCTTCAGTTTCAAAAGAATTGGTCTTAAAAATATTGGTCCCTCGCCCAGGAATATTAGGATAATACGCGACGGATATCTGAAAGGTGCTAAATACCAGATAATCGTTTCTGATAATAAAACCTAGACCAAAAGATGAGTACAACTTGCTCTTAGAAATCTTTGTCTCTTCATCTGCAATCAAAGCGGAAGTCACATTTAAATAAGGATTTAAGCGGAAGCCTAGAACTTCCCAAGGTGAATAAAACTGGGTCTGTAATCCCAAAACAAACTTTTTGGTTCCGATTAATTCCCCGTTAAACCCGGGCACTCGAGCTTCATTCCTCTTCTTGTAATCCAAATTATTAAAGCCATCAAAGGGGCGACTTCCGTTTATGGTAAGTTTATCTGCAGGGGTATCCAGACGATTGGTGCCAATCAAAAACTGGGGTTTAATAAACTGACGCATACTCCAATTTTCACCCAATGAAATTAAATCGGTAAAATAATTAGCCTGAAAAGAATAAGCAGTCTGTACAGTTTTAGCGTCTTTCACAAAAGTCCCATATTCGAAATTTGTGCTTAAATATCCCCAATTATAGTACTTTCCGATTCCGATTCTGGCGCCAAGATATAAGCGATCTTGATTATTCTTGTTTTGAGAACCGACCGTTATAGCATAAATACTTCCTATCGGAACGTCTTCTACGCGCCCATCCCTAAAAATATATTGGTCCTCAACGAACTGCCTAGAAGAAATACCAACCGAAGCCAAATAGAATTTTTCACTCGAATAATACCTCAGGCTATCTGTTTCAAAAGAAGAAGTTCTGCTGTAATCAACATTAAGATAGCCAAGACTGGTGATTAAATTTGTGGTTCTTTCGTTTTCGGTGTTTCCTTTAAAAAGCTGAAAAGCATGGCCTGCCCAAACATCGATCGTTTTGTAATTAATGTTTTCATTCTTTAGTTGTATGGGCGTAATCTGTAATGAATCCTGATAATATTGTTCATCTAAATAGACCCCAGCCGCCCACTTGGTCAAAGGCGAGTAAAACGGTCTATCTACATTTATAAATTTGCTGTAATAGTTTTGCAAGTTATTTCTATAGCCAACGGTTGTATTTATAAAAGTGTTCTTAAAGTTGTTAATGCTATATCTAAAGTCATAGGATTTATCGCCGTCGATTAAACTGTGTGTAACACTGGTGTTAAATTCATGTCCAAGACCAACAAAATTTCTCTCCTTTACGCGCAGAGTGGTTCTAGAACTAGTAAAGGAACCTTTAGGGATAATGCTCCAAGAATCGAGAACCCTGACCTTAACATCAACAGAATCTGAGCCGGCAGCGACAAGATGAGGTACAATTTCTACGCTCCTAACATAATTCCTAGAACGGATTAAACGCTCGGACTCACTCATTATTAAGGTGTCCAAAGGGCTATTTTTTTTGAATAACAAAAGATTCTTTATCGTAAATCTCCTTGATTTAATATGAATTTGGTTCCCCGTTTTTTCTAGCCAACTATTAGGTTTCTGGGTAGAATCCGTAAAGGAAAAACCAAATGGATCGCGCACATCAATTTCTATATTCCTGATGATCTTGCCTTCGAGAGGTTTATAGTTATTTTTCTTTTTTTTCTTGGATTTCCTTGGTTTGTCTGTGGGTTTCGACTTAAAAATCAGACGATGGAAGAATTTGGCAAATTTCCGCTCTTTAGAATAGTTCTCTAATTTTTCATAGATATCTGTAGAATCTTTTTCTTGCTCATTATCTTGGCCATGACCTTTGGTCACCGCGCAGAGTAGCAGGAAACAAAACAACAGCTGTTTAAAGTTCATATTAAAATTCTATCAGAAAATAGGGCACGAAAATAATTCAAATATAGATTAAAATTGATCTGTTCTTTACCGTTTTCAATTTAACGAAATACTCAATCGCTACCGGTGCTTTTTCCGAATTCATTCTGTCCAGACATAACAGTTAACTGCAAGAAAGCCTTATAAAAAACCTACCTAGATTCGCAATAATCAAAAGGTCATTTTGTTTTTTATAGACCTAGTATTCCCTTACCTTTGTTAATTACTGATTCTAGAAATCGTAGAGATTAATTAACCATTCAATATGAGCAAACAGAGCAAGAGAAGAGAAGCTTTGGTATACCACGCCAAACCTACCCCCGGAAAGATAGAAGTTGTACCAACCAAAAAATATGCCAGCCAGCGAGATCTGTCCTTAGCGTATTCTCCGGGTGTAGCAGAACCTTGTCTCGAAATTGCTAAGAAAACGGATAATGTCTATAAGTATACGGCAAAGGGAAATTTAGTAGCGGTAATCTCTAATGGAACTGCGGTTTTAGGTCTTGGAAATATCGGACCCGAAGCATCAAAGCCAGTGATGGAAGGTAAAGGGCTTCTCTTTAAGATATTTGCCGATATCGATGTATTTGATATTGAAGTAGGAACAGAAAATGTTGAAGAATTCATTGCAACAGTCAAAAATATCGCACCCACTTTCGGAGGAATTAATCTAGAAGACATCAAAGCGCCAGAAGCTTTTGAAATTGAAAGAAGGCTTAAGGAAGAGCTGGATATCCCAGTTATGCACGATGATCAGCACGGTACCGCCATCATTTCTGCAGCCGCATTGCTAAATGCGCTAGAACTCGCTAAAAAGAAAATAGATAAGGTAAATATAGTTATTAGCGGAGCCGGCGCTGCGGCAATCTCTTGCTCCAGACTTTATCAGGCCTTTGGCGCTAAACGAGAGAATATGGTTATGCTCGATAGTCAGGGTGTTATTAGAAATGACCGAGCCATTTTGTCACCAGAAAAAGGTGAATTTGCAACCCACAGAAAAATCGATACGTTGGATGAGGCGATGAAGAAAGCCGATGTCTTTATTGGCTTATCAATGGCCAACCTTGTTACTCCAGATATGTTGCTTACCATGGCAAAGAACCCAATCGTTTTTGCGATGGCAAATCCAGACCCAGAGATCGATTATGATTTAGCGGTGGCTACTAGAAAAGATCTAATTATGGCAACGGGTAGGAGCGATCATCCTAACCAAGTTAATAATGTACTTGGTTTTCCATTTATATTCAGAGGGGCATTAGATGTGCGTGCTACCAAGATAAACGAAGAAATGAAAATGGCGGCGGTTAAAGCTTTGGCGAACTTGGCTAAAGATCCAGTTCCAGAACAGGTAAATATTGCCTATGGCGAAACTTTTTTAGCCTTCGGAAGAGATTACATAATACCAAAACCATTTGATCCACGACTTATTTCTGAAGTTCCTCCTGCGGTTGCAAGAGCAGCAATGGAAAGTGGCGTAGCAAAAGCACCTATTACAGATTGGGAAAAATATACTGATACACTTCTAGAAAGAATGGGGTCGGATAATAAAATTGTCCGCTTGCTACTTAATCGTGCCAAGATGAATCCGAAGCGCGTGGTTTTTGCTGAAGCAGACCAACTCGATGTTCTTAAGGCGGCCCAAATTGTTTATGATGAAGGAATCGCGAAACCGATACTATTAGGAAGAAAGGAGACCATCAGAAAATTAATGCGCAGTATAGAGTTCGATGCCAATGTTCAAATTGTTGATCCAAAATCGGATGAAGAAGAAGCACGTAAAGACAAATACGCTCAAGTTTATTGGAATCAGCGTAAACGCAAAGGTGTTACTTTATATTCTGCTCAACAGGTAATGCGCGAGCGTAACTATTTTGCCGCGATGATGGTAAACGAAGGCGATGCGGACGCACTGATTTCTGGTTATTCTAGAAGTTACCCAACCGTAGTAAAACCGATGTTAGAATTAATTGGTCTTGCACCTGGAGCCAAAAGGGTCGCGACAACCAACTTAATGATGACCAAAAGAGGTCCCATGTTCTTGAGCGATACCTCTATCAATATAGATCCGCCGGCGAAAGACCTTGCAAAAATTGCCCAAATGACGGCCAAAACAGTAAGGATGTTTGGGATGGAACCGGTAATGGCCATGATTTCTTACGCCAACTTTGGTTCTTCTGGTAACGAAAAAGCTTCAAAAGTTAGGGAAGCTGTTTCTTATTTACATCGGTACTATCCTGATCTTCTGGTAGATGGTGAGCTTCAAACCGATTTTGCACTCAATACTAAGATGATGCAAGATATTTTTCCATTTTCAAAGATTGCGGGCAGAAAGGTTAACACACTTATTTTCCCGAATCTTGACTCTGCCAATATCACCTACAAGCTTTTAAAGGAATTAAACAACGCAGACTCCATTGGACCGATTATGATGGGTATGAGAAAACCAGTGCATATTCTTCAACTTGGAGCTAGCGTAGATGAGATTGTGAATATGGCAGCAATTGCTGTTATAGATGCTCAACAAAAAGAGAAAAAGGAGCAAGAATTAGCTAAATCTTCTGGTAAGTAATCAGACTTTGTAATGCAAATAATTTTATTACATTTGAGCGTTTAACTAAAGATATTAGATGATAACGCACATTCAGGGGAAATTGGTAGAAAAAAATCCTACCGATGTTGTTATCGATTGTAACGGGGTTGGTTACTTGTTGAACATTTCCCTTCATACTTTTTCTCAGATTCCGGACAAAGAAGATCTTAAGCTTTATACGCACCTTCAAGTTAAGGAAGACTCTCATACATTGTATGGTTTTTCTTCGACTGCAGAACGTGAAATCTTCCGTTTATTAATTTCTGTAAGTGGTGTTGGAGCAAGTATCGCAAGAATGATGCTTTCATCATTAACCCCAACTGAAGTTAAGGAGGCTATAGCCATGGAAAAAGTTTCTGTAATCCAATCGGTTAAAGGTATTGGAGCAAAAACAGCTCAAAGGGTCATTCTTGATCTTAAGGATAAAATCATTAAAGTTTACGATCTAGATGAACTTTCTGTTAATAAAAGCAATACTGATAAAGATGAAGCGTTATCTGCATTGGAAGTTCTTGGGTACAACCGGAAACAATCCGAGCGTGTTGTTGATAAAATACTATCCAATCGTCCAGATGCCAATGTAGAAACTATTATAAAAGAAGCCTTAAAAAACTTATAATTGATTTGAGCACTACTAACCTTAGTCTATCAAAATTAGCGCGTCATTTTATTATTTTATCTTCGGCATTTCTAATGGCAGAGGGGGTTATGGCTCAACAAACGCCAGTAGAACCTACGCCAGAATCAGCATTAGACACTACAAGTACAGGCTACTCATTGGGACGCATCAATATGCCAAATCCTAATAGTATAGTTTCAAAATATACTTACGACCCACTTACTGACCGTTATATCTACACCGAAACGGTCGGAAATTTCAATATTAATTATCCTTTGATCCTTACTCCAAAAGAATACGAACAGCTGGTGATTAGGGAGAGTATGCAGGATTATTATAAAACGAAGATTGACGCAGTCTCTGGACAAAAAGAAGGTTCTGAAGAAGGTCAGAAAAATCTTTTGCCAGAGTTTTACGTTAACTCAGGTTTTTTTGAATCCATATTTGGTGGAAATACAATTGAAGTGATTCCTCAAGGTTCGGTAGAAATGGACTTAGGGATTCTTTACACAAAACAAGATAATCCCACTTTTTCGCCTCGTAATAGAAGTAATTTTTCATTTGATTTTGATCAACGAATCAGTTTGAGTTTGCTTGGTAAAGTCGGTACAAGGTTGCAAGTGACCGCCAATTATGATACCGAATCTACCTTCGATTTCCAGAATCTCATAAAACTTGAATATACCCCGACAGAAGACGATATTCTAAGAAAGATTGAAGTAGGTAATGTTAGTATGCCACTCAATAGTTCGCTCATTACAGGAGCACAAAGTCTTTTTGGAGTTAAGACCGAATTACAGTTTGGTAGAACTACCGTGACTGCTGTTTTCTCGGAACAAAAATCACAATCACAATCGGTCGTTGCCCAAGGTGGAGGAACTTTAGAAGAATTTGAATTCTTCGCTAGGGATTACGATGAGAACAGGCACTTTTTCTTAGCACAGTATTTTAGAAATACCTACGACAAAGCGATGTTGAGGTATCCTTTTATAGATAATAACATCCAAATTACCAGGATTGAAGTTTGGGTAACAAATAGAACAAATAGAACTGATAATGTAAGGAACTTAGTCGCATTTCAAGATTTGGGAGAATCCAAGATTATCGGATTAGATCAGCCACCCGCAGGTTTTGTAAATGTTGGTGACGGTGCTTATCCAGATAACGGCAACAACGACTTTGACCCGACCAATATCGGTGGCGCTGGTTCACAACTAAACAATGCTGTCCGTGATGTTACTACGGTTGAACAAGGAATACTCGTTCCCGCAAATGAAGGTTTCGATTTCGGAAAACTAGAAAATGCTAGAAAATTAGAGTTAGGTCGGGATTACGTATTAAACGAACGTCTTGGATATATTTCCTTAAACCAACGATTATTGAACGATGAAATCTTGGGTGTAGCATTTCAATATGCTGTCGGGGGTGAAGTTTACCAGGTGGGTGAATTTGCCAATGATGGAGTCGATGCAACGGGAGTTACGGTGGATCAAGGAACAGGGAACCAAATCATTAATAACAACGCATTGGTGGTTAAGATGCTAAAGAGCGCCATAACCGATGTGGAAGAGCCGATTTGGGATTTGATGATGAAAAACATCTACGATACCGGTGCTTTTCAACTTAGTCAGGAAGATTTTAGGCTTAACATATTCTATACGGAAGCTTCCCCGTTAAATTATATTTCCCCGGTTGAAGGAACCTCATTTCCGACCTTCAATAATAACTCGCCCTTTGATCCTTCGGACGATTCCGAGATTGTGGATACGCCTTTGATTCGGTTATTTCATTTGGATAGGTTGAATTATAATAATGATCCACAACTACAGGGAGATGGATTTTTTGATTTTGTTCCCGGATTGACCGTACTTACTCAGAACGGTAAAATTATATTCACCAAAGTAGAACCGTTTGGTAAATATCTTTTCAACATTTTGGATAATGATGGAAATCCGAATAATAACGATGATGAATATGAAGCTGATATCTACACCAATCCAAACCAGGAAAAATACGTTTACGACATACTTTATAAGGAAACAAAAACTGCTGCTTTAGATGAAGCTGATAAAAATAAATTTCAACTTAAAGGACGATATAAATCTGAAGGTGGCGACGGCATTCCTTTAGGAGCCTTTAATGTGCCGAGAGGTTCGGTTGTGGTAACCGCAAATGGACGTACGCTAGTTGAAGGGATTGATTATACGGTAAACTATCAATTGGGTAGGGTTCAGATTTTGGATGAAGCTCTAAAAGCTTCAAACACGCCAATAAATGTTTCAGTTGAAAATAATGCGGTTTTTGGACAGCAAACACGCCGATTTACTGGGGTAAATGTTGAGCATAAAGTGAGTGACAATTTTCTTTTGGGCGCTACTTTCTTAAACCTAAGCGAAAGACCGATAACTCAAAAAGCGAATTATAATTCCGAGCCGATTAACAATACCATCATTGGCGCGAATGGTAATTTCTCTACCGAAGTTCCATTCTTTACGAGATTGGTCAATAAACTCCCGAATCTAGATACTGACGTCCCATCTAACCTTTCCGTTAGAGGAGAAGTGGCCTATCTTTTTCCTGGAGCTCCCAAGGGAACCGATTTTAATAATGAAGCTACGGCTTACGTAGATGATTTTGAAGGCACGCAAGGTGCTATAGATTTACTTTCCCCGCAGTCATGGTTTCTTTCTAGTAGGCCCATAGGTTTGGGTAGAAGTTATTCTCTAGGTGAAGAAGATGCAAATGGTGTGCAAAATGGCTACGACCGGGCATTTATGAACTGGTATGCCATTGACCCGATTTTTTACGGACCAAGAAGACCGGATGGTTTATCAGACGAAGATCTTTCCAATCTATACACTAGAAGGGTTTTTATAGATGAAATCTTCCCGCAAGTGGATTTGGTACAAGGGCAATCGACCGTAATAAATACATTGGATTTAGTGTATTATCCTTCAGACCGAGGACCTTATAACTTTTCTGCTGATGCTTCCGACGGAACTCTCGATAATCCTCGTAATAGCTGGGCCGGTATTACCCGGCAAATTACTTCAACTGACTTTGAACAAGCCAACGTTGAATACATAGAATTTTGGTTGCAAGATCCTTTCTTGGATAACCCGAATAATCCCGGTGGAAAACTAACCATTAACTTAGGAAACATTTCAGAAGACGTACTTAAGGACGGGAAAAAGCAATATGAAAATGGACTTCCAGAGGATGGAAATATCAGCACTCTTTTGCCACCAACAACATATGGAACTGTGGTTCCTAGAAATCAGGCGCTTATCTACACCTTCGCCACTTTAGGTCAGGAAAGAGAAAATCAAGATGTTGGTTATGATGGTTTCGATGATATTGAAGAAGCACAACAGTTTCCTGCCTTTGCCGGATTTGAAGATCCTGCTAATGATAACTATACTTATTTCTTGAATACCGAAGGAAATATTTTTGAAAGATACCGTCAATACAACGGTACTCAAGGAAATTCACCCGATGTATTTACAGAAACCAATAGAGGATCTACAGCGCAACCAGACGTAGAAGACATCAACCGGGATAACACAATGAATACCATAAATAGTTATTATGAGTATATAATCGATGTTGCTCCAAGCAGTTTAAATCTTAACAACGAACAAATAAACGATATCAAGATTAGAAATGTGACGCTTCCTAACGGAGATAACCGTGAGGTGAGATGGTATCAATTTAGATTGCCGATTAATGAACCAACCGCTTCTGTAGGTGGTATAAAAGATATTAGATCAGTAAGGTTCGCGCGTTTATATCTCGAAGAATTTACTCAAAACACGGTATTAAGGTTTGCAACCTTAGATTTGGTAAGGAGCGATTGGAGACGTTATCCACTAACTCTAGATGATGAAACTAACAATGATAATGACAATACAGAGCTTAGCGTTGGTATTATAGGTCTTCAAGAAAATGATGGTAATTACGTATCACCTCCCGGCGTAAGACGAGAGCAGCTTAACAATAACAACAATATTATAAGACAGAATGAGCAATCTCTTGTTGTTGAAGTCTGCGAACTAGAGCCCGAAGATTCGAGAGGGGTTTATAAGAACATCAGTGTAGACATGCGTCAATACAACAAGTTGCGGATGTTTATCCACGCAGAGGAAACTGAAACGCAAATCGGTAGTCTTATGGATGGCGATTTAGTAGGTTTCATTAGAATGGGTAACGATTTTACTCAAAACTATTATCAGATAGAAGTTCCTTTACAGATTTCGACGGGTAACTCCATTTCAGAATCCGAAGTTTGGCCAGATGTCAATGAAATAAACTTAGAACTTAGTATTCTTGAGCAGATTAAATCATTAGGTATCGCCAATGGAACTTTGGCAAATGAAGATGCTACATTTTACAATGTTGTTGATGGTACGGTTACCGAAGTGCCAGAATTTGATCCTTATGTTATCGGACAGCAAAGAGTCGCAATTAAAGGAAATCCAAATTTTGGTGAGATTAGAGTGTTAATGGTAGGTGTAAAAAACCCTGGCGCCAATGGAATGAATGCCTGTGGAGAGTTGTGGTTTAATGAACTTAGATTATCTGATCTAGATAATGAAGGTGGCTGGGCTGCGGTCGCCAGTATGGATACAAATTTTGCCGACTTTGCAAATATAAGCGCTACGGGTAGACAGAGCACGATTGGTTTTGGTTCTGTAGAACAACGTCCTAATGAAAGAAGTCGGGAAGATGTGATACAGTACGATGCTGTAACCAATGTAAATGCCGGCCAGCTTCTTCCAAAGAAATGGGGAATACAAGTGCCTTTTAATTATGCACAAGGCGAAGAGATCATCACTCCAGAATACGATGAGTTTTATCGGGATATAAAACTTCAGACTCAATTGGATAACACCACCAACCGCGATTCCATTTTAAAGGTAAACGAAAACTATACCAAGAGACGAAGCATCAATTTTATCGGGGTTAAAAAACAAAGAGGAGCAGAAGCGATTCCACATTTTTACGATGTAGAGAATTTCACTTTCAATTATTCACATAACAAAACTATTCACCGTGATTTTGAAATTGAAAATTCACTAGAACATAATATAAGGACCGGAGTAACTTATAACTATAATTTTGATCCTAAGCCTTACGAGCCTTTCAAAAAGAACGATTCGCTTTTCAAAGGAAAATATTTCAAGATTTTAAAGGACATCAACTTTAATTATCTTCCAGCTAGTTTCTCTGCTCAATCGGATATCATTAGACAATTTTCGAAGCAAAAATTTAGGGAAGTAGATTTAGTTGGAAACAATATCGGTATCGACGAACTTTTCCGAAGAAATTACACCTTCAACACCCAATATGCAATCAATTACAATTTAACGAATGCATTGAGCTTCAACTTTACGGCAGCTAACAGTAATATCGTTAGAAATTATTTTGTGGATGATGTAATTAATGGAAGGCAAGATCCAACCTTAGATGTGTGGGACGGTTTCTTTGATCCGGGAACTCCGAATATTCAAACTCAACAGTTACAATTAAATTACGAGCTTCCGCTTTATAAGATTCCGACATTTGAGTTTATAAGAGCGACCTACTCATATACAGGAGATTTTCAATGGCAAAAAGGTTCTGACTTAAATAATAATCTACCCGTTACGGATGATAAAGGTATAACCAGAACTTACAATTTAGGCAACTCTATTCAAAATGCGAACACGCACAATATCAATACTACCTTTAGTATGGATAAGCTATATAAGTACGTTGGATTAGTTAAAAAACCAACTACTACAGCTGCAAACGCTAGGACTGCACCTACAGTTAGAAGAGGAAATGCAGCGACTCCACAAAACCAAGAAGAAGAAATCGTCAATAATGGTGCAGGGACAAAAATGTTTAATTCTGCAATTGACATTTTAACCGCAGTTAAACAGATTCAGATAAACTATAGGGAGAATAACGGAACATATTTACCAGGTTATTTAAGAACTCCAGGGTTTATTGGAACCCTAAAACCAACTTTGGGATATACTTTTGGTAGCCAAAGTGATATCAGAGAATATGTCGCTAGTCAGGGCTGGTTAACGGTCTTTCCCGATTTTAATCAGCAGTATTCTGAAGTAACCAACCGCATTTTAGACGTAGCGGCCAACATAGAATTAATCGAGGATTTAAAGATTGATCTTACTGGAAGTCGCGCATACTCACAAACGACCAATGAGAGTTTTAGGGTAGAGGATATAGATGGTGATAATGAATTAGATTACAACTCATTGATCAATAATTCTTATGGTAATTTCAGTATATCTACAGCACTGATAAAAACATCTTTCTCTAACAGCAGCGAAAACCAATCGGCGCCTTTTCAAGATTTTAGGGAAAATAGATTAGTAATCGCAAACCGATTGGCATCCCAATTTTACGGAGATAACAATTTTGAAACCGACGCAGAAGGTTATCCTTTAGGATTTGGAAAAAACAATCAAGCCGTATTGCTGCCGTCTTTCTTAGCTGCCTATAAAGGTACAGACCCAGGAAAAGTTAATCTCTCTGCTTTTAGGGATATCCCAATCCCGAACTGGCAATTGAAGTATACTGGGTTTATGAAATTTAAGTGGTTCAAGGAGAAATTTAAACGTTTTTCTGTGACCCATGGCTACCGTTCTGGCTATACGATCAATCAATTTAGGACTAATCTAGATTATGAAGAGGCAGATTCAGATATTTCTTATTTCAACCAAGATCCAGAAGTTTTAGATCAGGCTGGGAATTATAAGAATCAAGTTCTTTTCAGCAATATTAACCTTGAAGAACAATTTAGTCCGCTAGTAAGACTCGATTTCGAAATGCAGAATTCAATTAAGATTTTGGCTGAGATGAAGAAAGACCGGGTACTTTCTTTGAGTTTTGATAATAATCTTATGACCGAAATAAAGGGTGAAGAATATATTGTTGGGCTTGGATATAGAATAAAAGATGTTAGGATTAGGTCTAAATTGGCGGGACCAAGACAGATTATCACCAGTGATTTAAATCTAAAGGCCGATATTTCTATGAGAGATAACAAAACCATCATAAGATATTTAGACATTGATAATAACCAAATTACCTCTGGACAAACACTTTGGAGATTAGGCTTTGCGGCAGACTATGCATTCACCAAAAACCTTACTGGTATTTTCTATTTTGATTATTCGTTTTCAGAATATGCAATTTCTACAGCATTCCCTCAAACCACCATTAGATCTGGTCTAACCTTGAGGTATAATTTTGGCAATTAATAATTGAATTTAATTAGCTAAACATATAAATTTGCGCCACTATAATAAACTAAAGACATGAACGTACCAGGAGATTTAAAATACACGAAAGACCACGAATGGGTTAAAATTGAAGGCGAAACTGCAACCGTCGGAATCACTGATTTTGCTCAAGGAGAGCTTGGTGACATTGTTTATGTAGAAGTAGAAACCTTGGATGAAGAACTTAAAGCAGAAGAAATTTTTGGTACGGTTGAAGCAGTTAAAACCGTATCTGACCTTTTTTTGCCAATAGACGGAGAGATTATAGAATTTAATAAAGCCTTAGAAAACGAGCCAGAAAAGGTGAATACGGACCCTTACGGCGAAGGTTGGATGATCAAGATGAAGATTCTAGATGCTTCACAGATTGACACGCTTTTGTCAGCCGAACAATACAAAGAACTTATAGGTGCCTAAATATTTGGCTCTTGCGATTTTAGTGGGTTATCTGCTTTTTTTATCGTCATTGAGCCTTTTTAGTTTCGGCCAAATTCCCTCTTTAGGAACTGAATTTGATGATAAATTGAATCATTTCCTAGCCCATGGGTTACTAACACTTTTGGCTTACAATTACTTCAGATTAACTTCCCTCAAAAACATAATATTACTATCTCTCTCAACTTCAGCAGTTTACGGCATAATTATTGAGCTATTACAGCTCACAGTTACCACAGAAAGAACGTTCGATTTTTTTGATATGCTAGCCAATCTACTTGGTGCGTTATCTGCGATTTTTCTGTTAAAAATTAAGGATTTTATCAAGTTAAATTAAAACAATCGTTTGCTTTTTTGACTATTATTTGGTTATCTTAGCATTCCTTAAAACATCTTACGCGCATGGAACCGAAGAAAAACCCAAAATCAGATGTAGGTCGTAACAGCTCTTTATACTTTGCTGTCGGTCTTGCATTAATGTTGTTGATCACTAATATTATGATCAACTACAAAACGTATGACAAATCTGATATCGACATAGGTATGTTGAATATGGATGCGGAATTAGAAGAGGAAATCCCAATCACAGAACAGATTAAGACACCGCCGCCGCCGCCGCCGCCGCCTGCAGCTCCAGAAGAAATTGAAATCGTTGAAGATGAAGTAGAGGTTGAGGAAACGGTAATTGAGTCTACTGAAACTGACCAGACGGACGAAATTATTGAAGTCGAAGATGTAAAAGTGGACGAAGTTGAAGAAGATATCGAAGTTCCATTTGCGGTTATCGAAAATGTGCCGATTTTTCCAGGTTGTGAGAATGAAGCGGGAAACAATGCAAAAAAACAGTGCATGTCCGATAAAATCCAGAAATTCGTTACTAGCAAATTCAATACTGAATTAGCTGGGGATTTAGGTCTTTCAGGAAGACAACGTATTAACGTTATTTTCAAAATTGACAAAAACGGAAATGTTACTGGAATCAAATCTAGAGCTCCTCACCCAGGTTTAGAGAAAGAAGCAGCAAGAGTAATTGGGTTACTTCCAAAGATGCAACCAGGTAAGCAAAGAGGAAAAGCGGTAATTGTGCCTTATTCATTGCCAATAGTTTTCCAAGTACAAGACTAAAAATAACTTTTTACAATATATTTAAATCCCGTCTAAGAAATTAGACGGGATTTTGCTTTTGGTACGTTTGTTGAGATTTTAGCATAATATTAACATTTAAATTTCATTATCATGAAAAATCTTAACAAAACACCGAAAAATGCTGACCAGAGCGTTTTTCCTGTATCGAAATCTCAAAAGCATGAAGTAAATCTACGAACAAACTCTACGCTTTATTTTCAAGTTGGGCTTATACTCTGCCTACTGGGAGTGTACTCGCTTCTCGAAATGAATTTTAAAAACGCAACCATTGCCTATGAAAATGTTGATTGGACGGAGACTACCGAGCCATCCTTGGCCACTAACTTCGTAATCGAGAAGACCAAGGAAAAACCTAAAGAAGTTCAGAAGCAAGTAATTTTTCAGGGTCAAAAATTAGAAGTGGTTATAGATAACACCCCCGATGCGTTAATTACTGAGTTTATGAATCCAGAAACTACTTCTGCTCCTTTAGAAATTGAAAGCATTGAAGTTATTGACGAGCCGGAGGAAATTGATGAGCCGTTCAATATGATTAATGTTGAAAAAGTTCCGATTTATCCTGGTTGCGAAAGCTCTACAAACAATGAAGAAAGAAGAAAGTGCATGTCCGAGAAACTTGCTACATTAATACAGAAGCAATTTAATTCCGACGCGGGTTATGGTTCTGGATTAATTGGCATTCAGAAAATCTCTGTTCAATTTACTATTGATAAATCAGGAAAGGTACAGGACATCATCACCCGTGCGCCTACTAAAAATTTGGAGAAAGAGGCA
The DNA here is from genome assembly GCA_900104375.1 of Flavobacteriaceae bacterium MAR_2010_188. Classification (NCBI taxonomy): domain Bacteria; kingdom Pseudomonadati; phylum Bacteroidota; class Flavobacteriia; order Flavobacteriales; family Flavobacteriaceae; species Flavobacteriaceae bacterium MAR_2010_188. Next base: position 2,555,435 of record LT629302.1, on the reverse strand, counting down.
AAGCGCGTGATTGAATTGATTCCTAATATGCAGCCTGCAAAACAAAGGGAAAGAGCTGTAAGGTTAATTTATCAACTTCCAATTGTATTTAAGGTTCAAGATTGAGCCGTTTTATATATAGAAAGCCGTGGTCTTGTTGACCGCGGTTTTTTTATGGGGTTATCAAAAAAATAGTATCTTTCCTTTTTTAAAGATTGCTTCAACTTTATGAATAAAATACTCCTGCTTTTCCTATTGATTTCGGGCTTTTTGTCGTATTCCCAAAATATTGATACCTACGAAAAATCACCTGTCTTTCCTGAATGTGAAAATGAAGCGGTAGCCGATTTAAAGACTTGTTTTAACAATAAAATCAATCAATTCATTTTTGAAAACTTTGATGTACCACAGAAGGTAGATGATGAAAAATATAAAGGTGATATTAAGGTTCTTTTTGAAGTAGATAAGGAAGGACAGATTAAGGTACTCTATGTAGATGCTATTTATGACGAACTTAAGGAAGAGACGACTAGTGTTTTTTCTGAAATTCCTAAACTGCAACCCGGCACTTATAATGGAAGACCAATTTATTTTCAATATTCCTTAACCATTAAAATCCCTTTGGAGGACCCCGCAACGATAGTGAATTCCGTTGTAGAGCAATCGGCTATTATAAAAGAGAAAAGCTTAGAGGAGGTAATCTCAGAAGAGTATGATAGCGTTTCTCAAAGCCTTCAACCTTATAAAAAGTTGGAATATAGCAGCCAATTAAATATTCCCTTTACTCATAGCTATTATTCAAGGTTCGATGCTAACATGAACATGGTTGGGACCAATAGTCATACTGCGGCAAAGCCATTTTTGTATGATGATGTGGCGAAATATTATGATTTTAAAGCAGAGAAAGAATCAATGATTAAAGGCTCTGACGCTTGGTGGGAAAGGAAATTATGGAATGAGCATTTAGTTAGAGTACAAAGTGATGATTATTGGTTTGTGGCTGATCCAATTTTTGACCTTCAAGTTGGTAAGGATTCTGAAGCAGATTTTGATACCACTTTCAACAACACTCGAGGAATTATTATACAAGGTGGTTTAGGAAATAAACTTAATTTTTCTGCCTCTGTGTTTGAAAGTCAAGGCAGGTTTGCCCAGTACTATAATGAGTATGCAGAAAGTATTAAGGCTCAAGGCCCCGACCCAGTCTTAATACCTGGAAGAGGCATTGCAAAGCAGTTTAAGGATGATGCATATGATTATCCGGTAGCAGAAGCATATCTTTCATATTCTCCTGCAAGTGTTTTTAATGTTCAGTTTGGGCATGGAAAAAATTTCATAGGCGATGGTTATCGTTCCTTATTTCAGTCTGACTTCACAAGTCCTTATACCTTTTTAAAGCTGAATACAGATTTCTGGAAAATTAAATACACTAATACCTGGATGTGGCTAAGTGATGTAAGACCAGAAGTGATATCAGAAAAGACATATAAGCGAAAATATATGGCTAATCATTATTTAAGTATTAATGTGAGCAAAAAGCTTAATGTTGGACTCTTTGAATCAGTTATATGGACCAACACAAACGATCGAGGATTTGATGCAAATTATTTGAACCCAATCATTTTTTATAGGGCCATAGAGTTTGAAACTGGTCAGGGTGCTGGTAATGCCATCCTTGGTGCATCTGCAAAATATAAATTTAATAGTAGCATTAATTTCTACAGTCAGTTTGTGTTGGACGAATTTTCATTGGGTGATGTGAAAGGCGGGAATAAAAGCTGGAAAAACAAGTTTGGATATCAAATAGGAGCTAAGTATTATAATGCTTTTAAGGTTGAAGATCTTATGCTTCAATTAGAATACAATAGGGTTAGACCTTACACCTATTCCCACAATACCATTGTTTTAAATTACGGACACGCTAACCAGCCAATGGCCCATCTATTGGGGGCTAATTTTAGTGAATTTATAGTTATTGGTCGCTATAATTATAAGAGGTGGTATGGCGATGCAAAATTTATTTTCGGTAAACGTGGTTTTGATTTCGATTCTGAAAACGGCGATTATTATGGCGGTGATATCTATAGAACAGAAAATGATAGAGTAGGAGATACGGGAATAAAAGTTGGTCAGGGTAATACAACCAATGTTTTTCACGGGGAAGTCCAAGCCGGATATATTATTAATCCAGTCACCAACCTAAAGCTTTTTACCAACCTAATATACAGGGATTTTGACCCAATAATGGATACCGCATCAACTCATCAGAGCAGTACCTTTTGGTTTTCTATCGGACTTAGAACTGACTTATTTAACTGGTATTTCGATTTATAATCTACTTTTTCGAAGCCTTGAGGCTTGAATATACTGTTTGTCTAAACTTTTCAGAACTTATAAATCCATTGCCATATCCAAGTCTATCAAATGTTGCGGTGATGGTGGTATCTGCTACAATTTCTTCTTCAGTTTTACCGGCGTCAATGGCCTTCTGAACAGAATCGCGCATGTTTATAAGCATACTAAAAAACACGGCATACTCTGATTTGTTCGAAAGTTCACCATGTCCAGGAATAACCTTTGTTTCGTCGTTAATCAAGACGATTGCTGTTCTTACCGCATTGATATAACCATCCATGGAGCCACCAGAGCTCAGGTCGATAAATGGATAGCTCTTGTTAACATAAGTATCTCCGGTATGTAAAACATTGCTTTTAGTAAAATACAATTGTGAATCTCCATCGGTATGAGCATTTGCAACATGTATTACATCAACTTCTTCTCCGTTGATATGGATATGCATTTTATCATTAAAAGTAATGACTGGTAACGCCTCTTTTGGTGCGTATGTGCTATCTGGTTTAGGTGTTTCTTCTAACCTTTTCCTTACGTTGTCATGAGCGATTATAGTGGCCCCGGCCGCATTCATATTTACATTCCCACCAGTGTGGTCTCCATGCCAATGCGTATTGACCAAATATTTTATATCGGCATCGCTGATTTCTCTTATAGCGGCTAAAATCTTTGAGGATAAAGGCGCAAATTGGTCGTCGATTACAAAAATACCATCCTCGCCAGATGAAACACCGATATTTCCTCCAGCCCCTTGCAGCATATAGATATGGTCTGTCACTTGGGTCGTCTTAATTTCTACACCATCAAAATTTTGAGAATTTGCAGTTAAACCAATTAGTCCAGCTAATACTAAAGAGTAAGATTTAATTTTTTTCATGGTTTCGGATTTCGATTTCATAGATTTTTTATAAAGTTACTAAAACTTTATACCCCTTTATTTAATTTAAATATCAATTGCTCATAACTTTTTTTCAAGGTATCTTTGCACTCGCATTTAAAGAGAGAAATTAAACATTCTTGAACACTCCAAATTCAACGTTATCAGTTAATTCATGGATTTCCGATTTTAAGGAAATCACAAAGATAAGACTGTCTGTCAGCGTTGTATTCTCATCTATTGCAGGATACTTATTAGGAGTAGAGAAAGTTGATTTTTTCATATTGGTCTTACTGTGTTTCGGAGGCTATTTTATGGTTGGAGCTTCAAATGCTTTCAACCAGATCATAGAAAAAGATTTGGATGCTTTGATGGATAGAACAAAAAACAGACCTATTCCTGCTGGAAGAATGTCTGTTAATACCGCCTTCCTAATTGCATCTATATTTACGATTCTCGGCATCATTACTCTTTACATCATCAACCCTAAAACCGCAATGTATGGGGCGATTTCAATATTCTTATATACCTGTGTCTATACGCCTTTAAAAACTCGTACCCCGCTATCTGTTTTCGCCGGGGCCATACCTGGGGCAATTCCATTTATGTTGGGATGGGTGGCCGCTAGAAACGATTTTGGAATTGAACCGGGAATCCTTTTTGCAGTACAGTTTTTTTGGCAATTTCCACATTTTTGGGCAATAGGATGGTTTCTATACGATGATTACAAAAAAGGAGGATTCTTTATGCTCCCCACCGGAAAAAAAGATAAGGGGACCGCTGTACAAATAATCATGTACACTATTTGGACTATCTTGGTTTCAATTTTACCTGTCTTCAATTTTACTGGGGATTTAAAACTATCAATTGTTTCTATGCTTATAGTTCTTTGTCTGGGAATCTTTATGCTTTATCATGCGATTAGACTTTTCAAACTAAGAACTTCTGAAGCCGCCAAAAAACTGATGCTAGCTAGCGTTACTTATATTACCTTATTACAAATCATTTACGTAATCGACAAGTTTCTACAATAAAATGGATTTAACCGAAGGCACATTCGAAGAAAAGAACAACAGGGCTAAGAAGATGATGCTTTGGTTCGGGATTATATCCCTAATAATGTCATTTGCCGGCTGGACGAGTGCCGTAATTGTAAGCAGTAGTCGCCCAGATTGGCTCAGTGATTATCCTTTACCTACGGCATTTACCATCAGTACTGTTTTAATTATTATTAGCAGTATAACGTTCATACTAGCAAAGAGGTCTTTAAAGAAAGGTGAAGCGAAGATGACAACTATTTGGTTGATCAGCACTACAATTATAGGAGTGGCATTTATAATCACTCAGTTTAATGGATTTAACCAAATAATAGCTGACGGTTACAACTTTACAGGACCAACAAGCAATGTCACCATGTCTTTTATCTTTCTGATTGCCTTTGTGCATATATTGCACGTTGTAATTGGATTGATATGTTTACTGGTGGTTATTTATAATCATTTTAAACAAAAGTACAGTCCAACAAATATGTTGGGGCTAGAATTGGCGGGCACTTTTTGGCATTTCATAGACATTCTATGGGTCTACCTCTTTTTGTTTTTATATTTCTTTAGATAAATAAAATGATTATTTTTGTGCAACTTTTAACAGATAAATGCATACTATGGATACGACTGTGGTAGATACCGGAATAGAGGACAAAGTTTGGGGAGGCGGAAATCAGCCGCTTAATGCCAGCTATGGCAAATTGATGATGTGGTTCTTTATTGTTTCGGATGCATTGACTTTCTCTGGTTTTCTTGCCGCTTACGGTTTTTCAAGATTTAAATTTATAGAATATTGGCCAATTGCTGATGAGGTCTTTACTCACGTCCCATTTTTACACGGACAAGAGTTACCCATGATATATGTTGCATTCATGACATTTATCTTAATTATGTCTTCAGTAACTATGGTATTAGCCGTAGATGCAGGTCATAAAATGCAAAAGAATAGGGTTACTTGGTATATGTTCCTTACCATTATTGGTGGTCTAATCTTCGTTGGTTCTCAGGCTTGGGAATGGGCAACATTTATAAAAGGTGATTTTGGGGCAGTACAGACTACTGGTGGTAATATTCTTCAATTTGGAGAATATGTATCAGAAGATGGTGAGCAGGTTTTCAAACGAGTTGCTCTTCGAGATTTCGTGGTCTCATCACCTACCGAAAGAACTGTTCAGATGCGCTCTACTGGTATTTGGTTTCAAGATGAAGGAACCTTGCCTCCATATTCCGTGAATGACGTTGTAGCCGGCTTAGAGGCTAATCAAAACATTTTGGTACGTAACCAAATTATTAATGAAGACGGTCAAAAAACTATTCTACCGAGAGAAGAAGGTCTTAATTTCTTAAGGAACAACGGAAAATTAGTCGTAGAAGGCGCCAATTTAGAAATAAATGAATACGGAACAAATCTGTTCGCAGATTTCTTTTTCTTTATAACCGGATTTCACGGTTTCCACGTTTTTTCGGGAGTTATCATAAACATTATTATATTCTTTAATGTAATTATTGGGACTTACGAACGTCGCGGAAGTTATGAAATGGTAGAAAAAGTAGGACTATATTGGCACTTTGTAGATTTAGTATGGGTATTCGTATTCACCTTTTTCTATCTGGTCTAATAATAAAAAACTAACTTAAGAATGGCACACGCACATAAGCTAGAAATCTTTAGGGGACTTATAAAATTTAAATCCAACACTCAAAAAATATGGGGTGTTCTTGTCTTCTTGACCATCGTAACTGCGATAGAAGTAATCTTAGGTATCTATAAGCCTCAGGCACTAATGATGTCTGTTTTGGGCATGAAACTGCTAAACTGGATATTCATTATCCTTACTTTGGTCAAAGCCTATTACATTACATGGGATTTTATGCACATGAGAGATGAGCGCGCGAGTTTAAGAAGAATGGTAGTGTGGACTGCAGTATTCCTTATTTGCTACTTAATGTTTATTCTGCTGCAAGAAGGTGGTTATATAGAAAGTGTATATAGAACAGGTTACGTTAAAAGAGATTTTTAAAATTTAACCTAGTTAAATAAATCATTAAAGACAGTTTTCTAGACTGTCTTTTTTATTTTTGCACCGTCATAGATTGGGTCTTAATCCAATAACTTTATGGATACTACTAAGATTAAAAGGTACACAGTTCTAGGAATTTTATTTTTTCTGCCAGTGGTTTTTTTAATTATGCTTTTACCTGCCAAACATAATTATACTGCCTTAGACATTGTTGGAGAAAATATAAAAGAACTTTCCACCTTAGACGGGGAAGAAGAAATCGCTTTAACGGATCATATTACGGTTTTGGGATTTTTAGGAAAACACCCTTTAGATAATGTTACTTCCGCTTCCAACTTAAAGGAAATGATTTACGATAAGTTTAGGGGCTTTAAAAAGTTTCAAATTATATTGATTTCTGCAAACGGCACCGAAGAGGATGTTGAACGACTTAAAGAGGAAATCAATGATTATGAATCGCTAAAATTCTTTCATTTTGTATTTGCTAGCCCAGCGGAAATCCTTGGGATTTTCAACAGTTTGGATTCAAATATAGCTTTAGATGCTAATCTATCTTCTCAATATGTTTATATTATCGATAAGGAATTAAATCAACGAGGAAGGATTGAAGATAGAATTTCTAACTCTGGAAAAATAAGAAAAACACCCACTCCTTTGACATCCTACAACACAATTGAAGTTGCAGAACTTAAAAATAAAATGAGCGAGGATATGCGAGTTTTATTAACTGAGTATCGGCAGAAAAGAAAAGGTGAATTTAATTCAACTGTAAGAAGAGCAGAAGATCTTAAGAACGATGGCGAATAAAACAAATTACTCTTACATAGGTATTGCCTTTATTTTATTGGTTTTTGGAATCATTTTTATTCCGAAAATTGTGAATAGGGTTAAAGATAAAGATATAGTTAGGGAAGATTTAAGATCTACTGACATCAACAAAAAGAATTTCACCGAAACGACCGATTTAATGTATCTAAACATTAATGGTGAAAGAAAAAAGGTTCCAGAATTTTCATTCGTGAACCAGGATGGTGATACCATATCAAACAAAGATTATTTAGGTAAAGTTTATGTCGCAGAATTCTTTTTTACAACTTGTCCTAGTATATGCCCAAAAATGAACAGGAATCTGGTTCAGATTCAAAATACTTTTGATGATTTTGAAAACTTTGGAGTGGCATCTTTCACGATTACTCCATCAATTGATACACCCGAGGTATTGAAGCAGTATGCCAAAAATTATGGTATTACAAACCCTAATTGGCATCTAATGACCGGAGATAAAGACAAAATATATGATTTGGCAAATCAAGGATTTAATATTTATGTCGGTGAAAACCTGGAAGTCGAAGGAGGTTTTGAGCATTCAGGGAATTTTGCACTAATAGATAAAGAGGGCTTTATTCGTTCTAGATCGGATAATTATGGTAATCCGATGATTTTTTATCGAGGTGTCTTAGGTGAAAACGAACAGCCAGAAGATGATGAGGCAGAACAAGAAATCAGCATCTTAAAAGAAGACATCGCCAAATTATTAGAAGAATGATTGAAAAGGAACCAGACTTAGAACAAGAGAAAAAGTACAATAAATGGATTATTGCTATATCTATTATTGTACCTATTGCTGTAGCTGCTCTCTTCATGGTGAAAATACCAAATGTTGAACCACTATCTTATTTGCCGCCATTGTATGCAACCATTAATGGTATTACCGCTGTATTATTGATTATAGCATTTTGGGCGATAAAGAATAAGAAAATTGTTCTTCACGAAAATTTGATGACCACTTCTATCGGTTGCTCGGTAGTCTTTCTAGTGATGTACATAGCCTATCATATGACGAGTGATACAACTCCTTTTGGAGGTGAAGGAACTATAAAATATCTATATTATTTCATCCTTATCACTCATATTCTCCTATCAATTATTGTAATTCCATTTGTGTTGATTACCTATGTTAGGGCCATTTCAGCGGATTTTGAGCGACATAAAAAGATAGCAAGAATTACCTTCCCACTATGGTTATATGTAGCGGTAACCGGAGTAATTGTATACATCATGATTTCACCGTACTATGTTTAAGGTAAAGACTAAAATTTTAGGAGGTTTAGCATTTCTTTTTTTAAGTATTCAATCTTTTGGGCAGTGCGCTATGTGCAGGGCGGTGTTAGAGAGTGAAGATGGTCAGTCTACTGCGGCAGGGGTAAATAATGGTATAATGTATCTTATGTCGATTCCCTATTTGTTGGTAGCCGCAATCGGGCTTATTATTTATTTTCAGTTCTTCCGCCCGAAGAACAAAATAAATTAAATTGATATTATTGTAACAATCTGCGGATTAGGGCGTCATAATTGAGTATGTTAATCTAAAGTCTTAACGTTTTATTAGTATTAACGCTTAGCTCTTTATCTATTTTAGCATACACTAACCATCCTATTATGATTAAAATTAAGGATTTACATAAATCTTACCACATGGGTAGTAACTCTCTCCATGTTCTTAAAGGAATAAATTTTGATGTGAAAGAGGGAGAACTAGTCTCCATTATGGGTTCTTCAGGTTCTGGTAAATCTACTTTATTGAATATTTTAGGAATGTTAGATGAAGCCGACTCTGGCGATTATATACTTGACAATAGGCCAATTAAAAACCTCAACGAAAAAATTGCAGCCAAATATAGAAACGAGTTTTTAGGATTTGTATTTCAGTCCTTCAACTTAATTAACTACAAAACCGCAGTAGATAACGTCGCTCTACCCTTATACTACAAAGGCATAAAAAGAAAAGAACGAGTAGAGAAAGCCGAGTATTATCTAGAAAAAGTGGGCTTGGCGCCTTGGTCTCATCATCTACCGAATGAATTATCTGGGGGTCAAAAACAAAGAGTTGCCATTGCTAGAGCACTAGCGAGTGAACCAAAAGTTCTTTTAGCCGATGAACCTACTGGAGCACTAGATACCAAGACTTCTTATGAAGTGATGGAACTTATCCAAGGTATTAACGACGAAGGAAAAACGATTCTGGTTGTGACCCATGAGCACGATATTGCCCATATGACCAAAAGAATTGTTGAGTTAAAGGACGGTTTAATAATTTCCGATCAACTTACCGAACAAGTAAAAGCCAGTCAATATGTTTGATGTTGAAAGATGGCAGGAAATCTTTGAAACACTGAGCAAAAATAAACTCAGAACCTTTCTTACAGGATTATCCGTGGCTTCGGGCATTTTCATCTTAGTGATTCTTTTAGGTTTTAGTCAAGGTATTCAGAATGGCGTTACCGCTCAATTTGAACAAGACGCTACAAACCAGATTGGTGTTTATACCGGTATGACTACTAAGGAATATAAAGGTCTTAATCCAGGTCGAAACATTCAACTTAAAAATGATGACTTTAATTCTTCAACAAATAAATATGAGGATTATTTAGATCGAAAAACCTCATCTTATTCAATTTGGGGCGGAACGGTTAGTTTTGAAAATGAATCGGGTAGTTACCGAGTTGAAGGTATTTTGCCAGACAATCAATTTATAGAAAATGCAGAAATAATCACTGGGCGATTCATAAATTTTTCTGACGTCAACTCTGCTAAGAAAGTGGTTGTCATTGGTAATAAATTGCAAAAGGATTTATTTAAGGAGACCGATGCCATCGATAAAATGGTGATGGTTAACGGAATGAACTTTAAGGTGGTCGGTGTTTTTTTTGATCCAGGAGGAGAACGTGAAGAAACCAAAGCTTTTATGCCAATTACCACCGCACAAAAGGTATTTAACGCGGGCGAAAACATTAGAAGTATGGCCTTTACGGTTAAGATGTCCGATAATTTTGATGAAGCAGTAGCACTTTCTAGTGCTATAACTAACGGACTAAAACAAGATTTAAAGCAAAGGCACACGGTAGCTCCTGAAGATACCAATGCTATTCGAGTTTACGAGACTTTAGAGGAAGCAAAGAAAATATATTCCTTAATCGACACCATCAGTGCGGTTTTCTGGTTTGTCGGGATAGGAACTATTATCGCAGGAGTTGTGGGTGTGGGTAATATTATGCTCATTATTGTTAAGGAAAGAACCAAAGAAATCGGAATTAGGAAAGCGATGGGTGCTCTGCCAAGTTCTATAGTAAGTATGATTTTGCAGGAAGCAGTTTTTGTAACAATGTTTTCAGGACTTTTCGGACTTGTACTGGGATTAGGACTCCTAGAGCTAGTTGGTCCTCAAATCGATAGTGACTTTATAAAAAATCCCCAAGTTGATTTTAGTATTGCTCTTACTACGGTATTTGTTCTTGTAATAGCTGGTGCATTGGCGGGATTCATCCCCGCATATAGAGCTTCTAAAATTAGACCCATAATCGCTTTAAGAGACGAATAATGTTTAGTACAGAACGTTGGAATGAAATTTTAGAAGCGCTAAACGCTAACAAGTTTAGGACCTTGTTAACGGCATTTGGGGTTTTTTGGGGTATTACCATTCTAGTTTTGCTTCTTGCATTAACCAACGGCTTGAAGAATGGTGTGACTGCCGATTTCGGGAATTTTGCCACCAATTCTATGTTCATGTGGTCTCAATCTACCTCCATTTCTTATAAAGGACTTCCTAAGGGAAGAAGATTCACTTATAAATTAGATGATGTCGAAGCCTTAAAATCTCAAATCCCTGATTTAAAATATGTATCTCCGAGAAATCAACTTGGAGGTTTTCAAGGTGCGAATAATGTTACCCGTGGAGTTAAAACAGGTGCTTACCAAGTTAGCGGAGACTATCCAGAGTTCATAAAACAACAACCAATAGATATTATAGAAGGGCGTTTTGTGAATTATTCCGATATCAACGATAACAGAAAAGTTTGTGTAATAGGAAAAGGTGTGGTTGATGGTTTATACGACAGGACAGAAAAGGTGCTGGGGACTTACATAAAAATAAACGGTGTAAACTTTATGGTAATTGGCACTTTTACGATCCCAAATAGTCAAGGTGATAGTGAGGAAGAAGCAAGTACCATTTTTATTCCTTTTACCACATTCGGAAAAGCATTTAATCGTGGTGATGAAGTGGGTTGGATGGCAATTACCGCTGTAGATGGCAATAGTATTACCAATTTAAAGCAACAAGTTTTCGACCTATTGAAAGCGCGGCATAAAATTCATCCAAATGACGAAAGGGCTATTGGTCATTTCGATTTGGCAGAACAATTTAATCGCGTTAACGGACTTTTTACAATATTGACCTTAGTGGGATATTTTGTGGGAGCGTTGGTATTAATGTCCGGAATCATTGGGATAAGTAATATTATGCTTATCGTGGTTAAGGAGCGGACCAAAGAGATAGGTGTGCGCCGCGCTATGGGTGCAACGCCGTGGGTAATTAAATCTCAAGTTCTTCAAGAAAGTTTAATCTTAACTATTATCTCTGGAATGGTTGGTATCTCTTTTGCGGCGGGAGTTATTTGGATTATGAATTATATTCTGGATCAGAACGGTCCTGTAGATAATTTTGCAAATCCGAGTGTGAGCATGCAAGTGGTGATTACTGCCTTAATGATTCTAATAATTTCTGGCTTACTTGCTGGACTAATTCCTGCTAATATGGCCACCAAAATGAAACCTGTAGACGCTCTGCGTTCAGAATAAATAAATTAATCAAAAAACAACAATGAAACGAACAAAAACCGTAATTATACTTATAACTATTGTGACCGTATTTGTAGTCGCTCTAATTTATTTATGGCAGAAAAATCAAGAAGACCCGGTTACCTATACCACCGAAACTCCTAGTGAGCAAACTATTGTGGTTAAAACAGTTGCAACTGGTAGTATAGTTCCAAAAGATGAGGTATTAATCAAACCGAATATTTCTGGAGTCATCGACGAAATTTATGTTCAAGCTGGTCAGTACGTAAAATCAGGTGATTTGATTGCCCAAATTCGTGTCATCCCCAATGTTTCATCTTTAACTTCTGCAAAAAACAGTATTGCAAGTACCAGCACTGCTTTAGAAACCGCGCAAATCAACCTACAAACCCAACAGACAAATTACGATAGGCAAAAAGCTTTGTTTGAAAAAGGCGTGATTTCGGCTAATGATTTTGAAGGCATCCAGAATAATTATCTTCAAACTAAACAGAGTGTAGAACAAGCAAAGATTAATCTTAATTCCTCAAGACAGAATTTTGATATTGTAAAAACTGGTACTACCAGTGGACTTGGTAATGTGGCACAGACACAGGTAAGAGCTACAGTGTCAGGAATGGTTTTAGACGTTCCGGTAAAGGAAGGGAATCAGGTTATTGAAGCAAATAACTTTAATGAAGGAACCTCTATCGCTTCTCTCGCCGATGTTCAGCGTATGATTTTTCAAGGGAAGGTAGACGAAAGTGAAGTAGGAAAGATTAAAGAAGGTCTTCCTTTAGAAATTACTGTGGGAGCGATTGAAGATGAAACCTTCGATGCGACCTTAGATTATATTGCGCCGAAAGGTGTGGCAGAGAATGGTGCAGTTCAATTTGAAATAAAAGGGACCATTAAGCAAATAGATTCAACTTTTATAAGGGCAGGTCTAAGTGCAAATGCTTCAATTATATTAAACAAAGCAGAAAATGTCTTGGCAATAAAAGAAGCAGTGGTACAATATGACCCAAAGACGAATAAGCCTTTTGTTGAAGTAGAAGTAGATGATCAGGAATTTGAGCGTAGGGATGTAGAACTGGGAATAAGCGATGGGATTTATGTTGAAGTAAAAAGCGGAATAAAAAAATCTGATAAAATAAAGGTTTGGAATCAGTTACAAGGACCGGCAACATACGCTAGAAGTAATTAATTAAAATTATCTGTAACACTTTTCAACTAACGAAGACTTATACTTTGAATATGAAAAAACTAGCCTTTTTACTACTTCTCCTTTGCAGTTTCTATGGAGAAGCTCAAGAGAAGTATTGGACGCTGCGAGAGTGCGTAGAATATGCTTTAGAGAATAACATCACCATTAAACAGTCTATTCTAGATCTAGAATTGGCAGAAATAGATATCAGTCAGGCTAAATTTGCTTTCTTACCGAATTTAAACGCAAATGCTTCTTATAATATAAATACAGGAGCCAACATTAACCCAGCGACCAACCAATTTGAAAATGAAGTTTTTAAATCTGCTTCTGGTGGTGTAAGTTCTGGAGTCAATCTGTTTTCAGGGCTTCAAAACTGGAAAAACCTACAACGTTCTAAACTTAGCGAATTAGCTTCCCAGTATCAATTAGAAAAAATTGAAGACGATATCGCACTTTTTGTTGCCAATTCATTCCTTCAGATTTTATTCAATAAAGAACAGATTAAGGTATTACAAGGACAAAACGAAGTAACGGTGCAGAATCTTGAGCGTACCCAACAGTTAGTAGATGCTGGTGTTTTGCCGGAAGGAGATTTGTTAGAAATTAGAGCTACCAATGCCACCCAAGCGCAACAAATTATCCAAGCCGAAAATGCCTTGTTTATTTCTAGGTTAGGTCTTGCTCAACTTCTTCAAATTAAAGATTATAAGAATTTTAAGATTGCAGATGAAGAATACGATGTCCCTGCAGATGATATACTACTTCAAGATCCAGAAGTTATAACCCAAAGAGCTAAAGAAGAACGCTTTGAAGTTAGAATTGCCGAGAAGAATTTTGAAATCGCGCAAAAGGATTTAGAATTGGCCAGGACCAATTACTTCCCATCATTGGACGGTTTTGTTAGTTATAATACCAGATGGTCTAGCTCACAGGCCAACCCTTTTACAGGTGAAGACTTCTCTTTTATAGAACAGTTGTATTTATTCGATGGTACTTCTATTGGAGTAAGGTTGAATGTGCCGATTTTCAATGGTATGAGTGTAAGAAATAATGTGAAGAGGAGCAAGGTAAACGTAGAGCGCCTTAATTATCAATTAGACCAAGTAAATCTAGATTTAGAGGCAGATGTTTACCAAGCATATAATGATGCTAAGAACGCAAAAAAAGCGTTTGAAGCAGCGCAAATCACGGCAGATGCTAGAGAACAGGCATTTAATTATTCTAGAGAGCGGTATGATGTTGGTCTATCCAATGCCTTCGACTTTAATCAGAGTCGACTGCAATTCGAAAATTCTCAATCTGATGTAATTAGAGCGAAATATGATTATATTTTTAAATTAAAGGTGTTGGAGTTTTATTTTGGAATTCCTATCACCGAGCTTAACTAATTCATGAAATGAAACGAAAAAAGATTTTTATAATTGTTGGAGTAATTACTCTAATTCTCGTACTTCTAATTGTAGGTAAGAAGGCAGGATGGTTTGGTAAAAGCGGTAATTATAAACAAGTAGAAATCGCAAAGGTCGAAGTTAAAACGATTGTACAGACAGTTTCGGCTACAGGAAAGATTCAACCAGAAGTAGAAGTGAAAATTTCTAGTGAGGTTTCGGGAGAAATCATCGAACTTCCGTTTAAAGAAGGTCAACAGGTCCAAAAAGGTGACCTTTTGGTAAAAGTAAATCCGGATTTAATTCAATCTGCATTAAACAGATCTCAAGCAGGATATCAAAACGTTAAGGCGGGAATGGAACAGGCTGAAGCTTCATTAAAAGAGGCGACTGCCAATTACGAAAGAAATAAAAATCTATTTGAAAAAGGAGTTATTTCAAAAGCAGATTGGGATAAATCCATCGCTTCTTATGAAACTGCGGTTGCTTCAAAAAACTCAGCATACTATAGTGTTCAGAGTGCGGCGGCGTCTGTCAATGAAGCCAGGGACAATCTGGGCAGAACTACAATTTACGCTCCGATGACAGGCACAATTTCCTTATTGAGCATTGAGTTAGGTGAACGTGTAGTTGGGACCCAACAAATGGCAGGTACAGAGATATTGCGTGTTGCCAATTTAAAGAATATGGAAGTCGAGGTTGAAGTTAATGAAAATGATATTGTAAAAGTATCTATTGGCGATTCTACCTTAGTAGAAGTTGATGCTTATCTTAAAAAAGAATTTAAAGGAATAGTTACCGAAATTGCCAATTCGGCTCAAGGAGCTCTAAGTGCAGATCAAGTCACTAATTTTAAGGTGAAGGTCAGGATTTTAGAATCTTCTTATAAGGATTTATTGGAAGGAAAACCAGATGATTATTCTCCTTTTAGACCAGGGATGACTGCAACGGTAGATATTATTACAAGGAAAAGCCAAAAGGCTATTTCTGTCCCAATCAGTGCTGTAGTTATAAAGACAGATACCACCTCCACTAAAGGAGACACGAAAATACCATCAACTACTACTGGTTTAGAAGAAAAGTTTGAATGTGTTTTTGTTAAGGTTGGTGACGAGGCAAAACTGAAAGTGGTTAAAACGGGTATTCAAGATAATTCTAATATCGAGATACTTTCCGGTCTAAGTGAAGATGATGAAATCATTACCGGTCCTTATAATATCGTGTCAAAAACATTGTCATCTGGCGATAAGATTGAAATTGCCGATAAATCGGTAGAAACGTCATCTGACCAATAAGTGTCGGTATTCATTTTAAATATAGAAACCACAACTACGAATTGCTCGGTTTCAATTTCTAAAGACGGTATTTTAATTGGTCTTAAGCAAGACGCAGACTCTAATTATTCTCATGCCGAATCGCTTCACGTTTTTATTGAAAGTCTTTTGAAAGAATGTGGAGTTGATAAATCTTCCATATCTGCGGTGGCAATTAGTGAAGGGCCAGGCTCTTATACCGGACTTCGGATAGGAACTTCATCTGCTAAAGGAATTTGCTACGCCTTGGATATTCCACTTATAGCGACATCTACTTTAAGAGGATTGGCGATGAAGGTTTCCCAAATGGATGGAATTATAATACCCATGTTAGATGCTAGGAGAAAAGAAGTTTATTCGGGCGTATTTGATGGCGACATGAATTCACTTCGAGAAATACAAGCACAAATATTAGATGACCAATCTTTCTCGGAATATCTAAATTCTAACAAAGTTTATTTTATAGGTAATGCCAATAAGAAAGCTTCTGAAATTATAAATCATCCAAACGCTCATTTTTTAGAACCAAAATTACCTTCCTCAAAAGAGATGGTGGATTTGTCGTATAGAAAATTTATTGCAAAGGATTTTGTTGATGTAGCATATTACGAACCTTTATATTTAAAGGAGTTTAAAGCGAATCACTAAAAACTTAATCTTTCTTATTTGGTTGAATTGCCACGATATGTGGATATGGAATCTCAATTCCAGCCGCATCCAGAGCTTCTTTAGTGCTTTCCATTAACGCATAATAAGTCACCCAATAATCTGGAGTTTTTACCCATGGTCTCGAAATAAAATTAATAGAGCTGTCACCCAATTCCATAAGGGCGACCAAAGGTGCAGGTTCGGTTAAAACATTGGGATGGGAGGTAAGCTGTTCTAATAATATTTCCTTTGTTTTCTTGATATCAGAGTCATAAGCAACTCCGAATTTTAGGTCAATCCTACGTTTATCTTGACTATTAAAGTTAATGATATTGCCATTGGAAAGAGCACCGTTAGGCAATATTATCTCCTTATTATCGATAGACATTAATTTGGTGGTGAAAATATCAATTGCAAATACAGAACCTGATTCTCCTTGCGCTTCGATAAAATCACCGACTTTAAATGGTTTAAAGATCATTATTAAAACACCTCCCGCAAAATTAGCAAGAGAACCTTGAAGTGCTAATCCAATTGCTAAACCAGCTGCCGCCAAAATTGCGGCAAAGGATGTGGTCTCTATACCGAGTGTCCCAAGAACTACTAGAAAGAGTGCGATTTTTAAAATCCATCCGATTAAGCTATTCAGGAATTTTTTTAGACTTATATCATATGAAGCACGCTCCATACTTTTATGGATACCTCGTAAAAGGAAGTTAATAGCGTATGCACCAACAATCCAAATCAGTATCGCGGCTAGTACTTTCGGGCCGAAATCCACGATGATCTCGTAACCCTTGTCAATCCATTTGTCTAGTTCCATCGGAGATATTTTAATAAGTCTGCAAAGGTAAGTATTTGATTAGGGAAATAAAATACCCGTTCAAATAAGAAGTATTGAACGGGTCTTGATTCATATTATGAAGCAAAGTTTACTAACTGACCTCAAAAGTTATTTTTACGTTTACTCTAAAGTTAAGAACATTGTCACCACTAACTTTGGCGGTTTGTTCCTTCACATATACTGATTTTATATTCTTAACTGTCTTAGAAGCTTCTTTAACCGCTTTTCTTGTTGCATCTTCCCAGCTCTCGTCAGAACTTGATAATATCTCTATTACTTTATGTACTGCCATAATTTATTTTTTTAAAATTAATAAGATGAAAGATACAAATTTAAGAGCGGAAATTAGCCATTCAACGCTACAACATTCCCTATTCTAGGACCAATCATCTCCTTCAACATTGTTTCGATTCCGTTTTTTAAGGTCATTGTAGAAGATGGACATCCACTACAAGCTCCTTGCAAAATAACGTTGACCGTTTTAGTGTCTTCTTCATATGATTGAAAAACAATATTTCCACCATCGCTCGCGACTGCTGGTTTTATATATTCATCTAAAATCTGAATAATCTCTTGAGAGATTTCATCATAATCTTCGAATTTCTTTTCTTCAGAAGCAACGCTATTTTGTTGCTGTTTTTGATAATGACTATTATTTATAACTTCTTTACCAGATTCGATGAAATTGCGAATAAACTCACGAAGTTCCATAGTGATATCGTTCCAATCGGCAACATCGTATTTGGTCACCGACACAAAATTTTCATCCAAATAAACGCTCTTCACAAAAGGAAAATGGAACAATTCCTTTGCGAGATTTGATGATTGTGCCTCATCAATATTTGCAAATTCTACAGATTGAAGGACCAATTTCTTGTTGGCAACAAACTTCATCGCTGTTGGGTTGGGAGTGCTTTCTGCGTAAACTGTAACCGGCACTTTCTCCTTTTGCTCGGTTTCTTTAATTACCGAAGCTCCAGAATTAAGATAATTCTCTATTTGCTCCGCAACTTCTGTTTTAACGTCAGACCAAGAAACGATATCGTATCGTTCTAATGCCACAAAATTGGCAGAGATATAAACTTTCTTTATAAAGGGCAGATAGAATAATTGTTGGGCCAAAGGAGAATTTCCTGCTTCATCAATATTGTTATACTCGAAGCTCTGGTGCTTGGTCAAGAAGACCGAAGCTTCGAACTTTAAGATTTTATCGTTAGTTGTTTCCTTGATTTCAATTTTAATATCCATTGCAACAAATTTTTGCAAAAGTAACTAAACTTTGGTCGGCAAGGTTCTAATTTAACGTTGTTTGATGATTCTATTCATCTAAAAACACCAAAACTTAGAAATGTACTAGATGTGATATTTGTGCGTTATAGGTTTGGTCTGAGATTGTTGAAAACCTCCTTCTAACTTGTAAGTTAGTTTTGATTTTCTATTTCAAAAAATTATATATTTGAGATCGTTGTAAAGCAAAGTGGCTTACCCGAGTTGCTGCTAAAACAACCGTTTTGCTTGAAAATAAGTTCAAGATTTCACCATTGTCAGAAACAAGAGCTGCCCAAAAAACAGTTTAAATTGAAAGAAACAACAAAAATGAAGATTAGAAATATTGGACTTATCATTTTCCTTTCCATGTCTACCTATGTTTTAAGGGCTCAAGAAGGATTGCCTATATATTCGGATTATTTAACCGATAACTATTATCTTATCCATCCATCTATGGCGGGTGTTGCAAATTGTGCTAAAGTTAGGCTTACCGCCAGAAAACAATGGTTTAGCCAAAGCGATTCACCAAGTCTTCAAACTTTAAGTATCAATAGTAGGATAGGAGATGGTCCATCAGGTATTGGTGGTATTGTATTTAACGATAAAAATGGTTACCATTCTCAGTCTGGCGCCTATCTTACCTACGCACACCACCTTATGTTTTCTCGGAATGAGGTAGATTTAAATATGTTGTCTTTTGGTCTTAGTGCTGGTTTTATCCAGTATAGATTAGATACTTCGGAATTTACAGAATTTGACCCGATCATACCGAGCGGAACTGCTTTGAGCGCCAACAATTTTAATATCGATTTCGGTTTTTCTTATCACTTCTTAGATTTTTATGCGCACGCTACGGTTAAGAATGTGCTAAATAACGATGGGATTAATTTGAATGAATCTGGGATAAGCTTTAATAATCTTAGAACATATATTCTGTCAGTCGGGAATGTTTTTCATAGGTTAGGGAGCGAGTGGAGTTTTGAACCTTCGCTAATGGGGTTACATCGTGATGCTACCAAGGAATCCTTGATTGACGCTAATTTTAAAGCTTATAGAGCGATGGACTTTGGAACTTTGTGGGGAGGAATTTCTTATAGAAGAAGTTTGGACGGTGCGGAATTCCTTGACGGAAGTGGCGTAAGCAGTCAAAAGCTACAATACATCACTCCATTTTTAGGAGTAGATTATAATCAATTTACTTTTGCCTATACTTACTCATACCAATCTAATTCGGTAGTATTTAGTAATGGTGGATTGCATCAAATTACGCTAGGATACAATTTTAATTGTAGAAAGAAACATTACGAATGTAATTGCCCCGCGATTAACTAATTTTCGTTAATCAAAACTCTTCGAAACGGATATCCTTTTTAAATTGAGGCAGTAGTTCTTTAAGAATTTCTGGATTTCCATTTGAAAGGATTTCTACACTTCCATTTTCTTTTCTGTCAGAAAGCAAATCATTCTTGATTAGTACCGCATTCGTCTGCCGTGCAACGGCTTCTCCAGAATCGATTATTTTAATATGTGGTGGGATAATCTTTCTTATCATCGGAATGAGATATGGATAGTGGGTACATCCCAATACTAAATGGTCAATATCTGCTTCAATCATTGGGTAAAGATATCTTTCTAATAGTTTAAAGGTTTCAGGGGAATCTAAATGCCCAGATTCTATAAGAGAAACTAAGCCTTCACCGATTTGTTCCCTTACGGAAATACCTTCATTATATAGATTGGAAGTTCGATGGAACAATTCACTGGATAGTGTTCCCTTTGTAGCAAGAATACCTATTTTTTTAGTTTTGGTTTGAAGGGCGGCCGGTTTTATTGCCGGTTCTATGCCTATAAAAGGAATTTTATAACTAGCTCTCAACTTTTCGATACTGTTTGTTGTAGCAGTATTACAAGCGACCACAATTAGCTTGCTTCCTTTATTGATTAGAAAATCAGTATTCTTTTTACTTAAAGTGAATATTTCATCTTTAGACTTTTCGCCATAAGGTGCATTTTTACTATCTGCGAGATAAATATAATCTTCTTTAGGGAGAATATTTTTAATTGCGCTAAAGATGGATGTACCTCCTACGCCAGAATCAAAAATGCCAATGGGTTGATTATTCATTATATAAAAATAGAAAAGCCACTTAAATTAAGTGGCTTTAAATACTTTAAAGAATTTAAAATTTAAATTCCCAATTCTTTTTTAACATCTGCCAAAAGGTTTTTACCATCGGCAACGATTACTCCAGAACCTTGTGTTGAGTCTAACACATATTGTATTCCTTGAGCTGTTGCAACACGTTGAATTGCTGCTTTAGCTTCTTCTAAAATAGGCTTCAACAAATCTGTTTCTTTCTTTTGAAGATCTTGTTGTGCAGTTCCCTGATATTGACGGATACTTTGCTCAAGAGTTTGAACCTCTTGTTGTCTCTTCATATTTTCTTCGTCAGTCTGGGTTTCTGCCTCAGCACGATATCTCTTTACTTTTGTTTCGTACTCAGTACCCATCTCTTTCATCTGAGCTTCGTACGTCTTAGAAAGTTGCTCGAGTTCTGCTTGGGCTGCCTTCATTTTCGGCATAGCCTGTACAAGCTCAGTAGTATTTATATGTGCTACTTTAGATTGGGCATTTGTAAAAGCTGTTGCTCCGACAAATAATAAAGCTGCGAATAAAAAGGTTTTAAAATGTTTCATTGTAAATAAAAATTAAGTGTTATAATTTAGTTTTCGTTATTATCATTATTAGGAACAGAATCTGTTTTCTTCTGCTGTTCTTCTCTTTCTTGTTTTGCCTTTTCTCTATCGGCAAGTATTTTTAAGCGTCTTTCTTCAAGTTCTTTCTTTCTAGCTTCGCGATCATCTAGTTTCTGCTGTTTCTTCTCCTCAAGAATTTCTTCTCTCGTTTTGCCAGCGTCGTCCGTGGTTACACTATCTACAGAATTTGGTACAACTCCGTTAATACTATCTCTTTGTGCTTTTGCTTTAGCCCTATCGTCCAGAATCTTTTGTCTTCTAGCATCGGCTGCGTTTGTTAAAGAATCTCTCTTAGCTTGTTGCATTGACTTTCTATCATCAATAGCTTGCTGTTGTTCAGATTTTCTTTCGTTCGCTGCTGCTTCACGAGCCTCTAGCTCTTCATTTATTTCTGGGACAATATCTTCTTCTTCAGCCGCTCTTCTTTCGGACCTGTTTTGAACCTGAGTTCTTTTAGCTGATCTAGTAATACTTCTAATTACAAGTTCACTGATATCGAATCTATCTGCAGAATAAAGCATCACAACATCTGCAGACTTATCGAATATAAAATCATATTTTCTAGAATCTGCTATTTCTTGAACTGCCGTAAAAATCTGGTCTTGTACCGGTTGAATTAATTGTTTCTTTTGAATCATTAAATCTCCGTTAGGACCGAAACGTTTCTGCTGATAGTCTAGAATTTCTTTTTCTTCATATTGAATGTCTTCCAGTCGCTCTTCATAGAGTTCCTTAGTGAGTAGGACGCTTTCGTTATTAAGTTGCTTTTTCTTTGCATCGATTTCATTCAATCTTTGCTCGACCTCAAGCTTCCATTGTTCAACTTTTTTATCGAGTTGTGTAGTTGCTTCCTGATATTCAGGTACATTTTCTAAAATATATTCCGTATCGATATAACCAATCCTAACCCCACGTTGTGCATCTACGGACATAGCAGATAAGCCAATAATCGCCAATAAAAAAAGAACTTTAGTTTTCATCTGTTTCTAATTGTTTATTATTCGAACACAATCGGATAACATCAAATTTGACAGATTGTTAATTCGATTTTGCCGACCATTTTTCAAATTAACGAAATATATTCTGAAAAATTTTAGAAGGCGTTTCAAATCCACATCGTGTGCATAGAAAATACCATGCCAAAATTAAAATTGTTGCCCGATTATAAAGTGTGTTTCCCAACCATTTTTTTGAATCTGCCCAGGTAGCGGATCAAATCCATGACCGAAGTCAATACCCAATAAACCAAAAGCAGGCATAAATATTCTAAGACCAACACCGGCCGATCGGCTAAGTTTAAAAGGATTATAATCCCTAAAATTGTTAAATGAAGATCCACCTTCCATAAACGTCAGACCATAAATCTTCGCCTGAGCACCTAAGGTAATAGGGTATCTTAATTCCATCGAAAATTTATTGTAGATAGAACCACCGTCTTGAGAAGATAATGATTGGTTAGGATAACCTCTAAGTTGAATAACTTCCCGCCCATCCAAGCTATAATTTCCTAGACCATCACCACCAAGGAAAAACCGCTCAAAAGGAATAATGCCTCGATCATTGTTATACGCACCTAGAAATCCAAACTCCATAGCCGATTTGATCACTAATTTTCCGACAACCTTTGTATACCAATCCCCAGCAAATTTGATTTTATAAAATTCTAACCAGCTGTAGCGTTCTTGATCTATTTCGCTAATCCTTTCACTTTGTGTAACTATATTACGATTTAGTCCATCTCTCTCCTCTTTTAATGCTTTATAATCTACATTATTAAACAGGGAGTAAGGAAGAGATAATTTGGCTGAAATCGAGAATTTAGACCCGCCCATAGGAAAGATTGGATCTGTAAAAACGTTGTTTCTAGTGAGACCAACGGTATAAGCCAGGTTGTTTGAGTAACCATCACCAAAGGTAAAAAGTCCTGTGTTATAGTTTTTTAAATCATAGTGCTGGAAACTGATGGCCTGCGATAATTGAAAATAATCATCTGGAACCGATAGTCTTCTGGCAAGCCCAAAGGAAATACCGGTTATATTGAAACTTCTGTCCTTATCTGCATTCCGCGTCTGTGGATTAAATAAGAATTGTTTGGTGTGCGAGATAGAAGATGAAAATTGTACAGGTCGTTTGCCACCTAACCAAGGTTCGACAAAAGAGAAACTATAGGTTTGGAAAAATCTACTCGCTTGTAATCTTAAAGACAAACTCTGACCATCACCCATAGGGACCGGCTTGTAAGCATCCTTATTAAATATATCCTTAATCGCGAAGTTGTTAAACGATAGTCCCAAGGTTCCGATAAAGCCACCACCACCGTATCCGCCTTGTAGTTCTATTTGGCTACTACCTCTTTCTACAACTTCATACTCTACATCTACGGTTCCTTCGTTAGGATTAAAATTCTTCATATTAGGAGAAATCTGTTGAGCATCAAAAAAGCCCATTTGCCCTAATTCCCTAATTGTTCTGATGACATTAGATTTTCTGTATAACTGACCTGGTTTTGTTCTTAACTCTCTATAGATTACGTGGTCGTTAGTCTTGTCGTTACCGCTAACAGAAACATTATTAA
Organism: Flavobacteriaceae bacterium MAR_2010_188; assembly: GCA_900104375.1. NCBI lineage: Bacteria > Pseudomonadati > Bacteroidota > Flavobacteriia > Flavobacteriales > Flavobacteriaceae > Flavobacteriaceae bacterium MAR_2010_188. The sequence goes on along the minus strand of LT629302.1, from coordinate 2,531,540 downwards.
AGTAAGCTGGCTTACCTTCAGAGATTCTGATTTCCATATCGATGACGTTACCATCTGCACTAACTTCTACTGGGTTAATGGTCGAGAACAGGTAACCAGAATCTTGGTAGAGGTTGGTTAAATCTTCCGCATCTGGTTTAGTATTATCGGCAATCCTTTTTCTTAATTCAACACCATTATAAGTATCACCTTCTTTTATCCTTAAGATGCTCTGTAAGAACTGATCTGAATAAACCGAGTTACCAACAAAAGTGATTTTTCCAAAAGTGTATTTCTCACCTTCTTCAACATTAATCTTTATAGAAATGGTGTTATCGTCATTCTTTATAATTGAATCAGAAATTATACGTGCATCCCTATAACCGTTTTCCTTAAACTTATCGACGACACTAACTTTATCTTCATGGTAATCTTCCTCGATAAATTTTGAACGTTTCCAAAGTCGCAGTGCCATTTTTTCCTTGGTATGCTTCATTGCCTTTTTCAGCTTTTTATCAGAAATCTCTTGATTACCAGTAAATTCTATGTCTTCTACTTTTACTTTATCGCCTTTGTCTATATAAACAAGCATATTAACCCTTTGCTTTTCTATACTGTCGGTAACTTGCTTGGTGGTTACAGTTACTTTAGTGTTAAGAAATCCTTCCTTCTGGTATTTGCTGGTAAGATAGTTTTTGGTAGTGGTGGTAAGGTTTTCTGTAACCTTTACGCCTTTTCGCAGATTGTTTTCGTCGAGTATAGCTTGAATCTTACCCTTTTTAACACCCTCGATAGTTACATCGTTAAGTTCTGGCAAGTCGGTTAGTTGTATTTCTATAAACGCGGTTTCTCCCTCTGTTCTAATAAGGTATATATCAATACTGCTGAACAGATTCGATTTCCAGAGTTTTTTAAGTGCAGCACTTATTTTCTCACCAGGTATTTTAACTATATCACCTTTTCGTAATCCAGAGAAAGCAATTATGGTTGAAGGATTAAAGTTTGTATCACCACTTACTTCGATATCTCCTAGAACGTAGGTCTTACCATTGTCAAAGTCTAAGTCTTGTGCGGAAGTCTTTTGAAAAAAAATAAATATAAAAAGGAGGGTAATAAGTTTTAAAGATGTCTTCAAGGGTAAATTGTTAGCTAAGTTGTTCACTTGTTTTTCCAAATCGTCTCTCTCTGTTCTGATAATTTAGCAAAGCTTCGTATAAATCATGTTTCTTAAAATCAGGCCACAGTATGCTAGTAAAATAGAGCTCGGCATAGGCGATTTGCCAAAGCAAAAAATTGCTTATCCGATGCTCGCCACTAGTGCGAATCAACAGATCTACGTCTGGTAAATTTTGCGTGTAAAGATGCTTATTAATAATTGATTGGTCAATGCTTTCGGTAGAAATTATATTATTTTTAACTTTAAGAGAAATTTCTTTGACCGCATTAATTAGCTCTTCGCGACCGCCATAACTCAATGCTAAGGTAAGGGTCATATGAGTGTTTTCTGAAGTCCTCGACATTACCTCATTTAGCTCATCGTATGCTTTTGAAGGAAGGTCATTTAAGTTTCCGATAGCTTGAAGTTTAATATTATTCTCTTGAAGGCCTTTAATCTCTTTTTTTAGAGACTTAACTAATAAGCGCATTAAAGTTTGTACCTCTAGTTTGGGCCTAGCCCAGTTTTCTGTAGAAAAAGCATAAAGGGTTAAATTTTTAATACCAATCTCGGCGCTCGCCTCGACGACCTCTCTAACCGATTTTGCCCCGCTCTCATGACCTTTGATTCTGATCATGCCCTTCTCCTTAGCCCATCTACCGTTACCATCCATGATAATTGCAACATGCTGAGGTACGGTGCCTTCTTGTATTTGTTCTTTAATATCCACTAAAAATCACAGTAACATGGTTTCCTTGCAAAAGTATAGGTTACGGTAAACCCAATGAACATATACCAATCATTGTTATTAACATTACCAAATGCTAAGTCTTGTCTAAATTCTGAATCTGGCACACTGCCATCTAATTCATCAGAAAATGTATATCTGGCTCCAGCTTCAAATCCTATAACAGAACGCGGCGTAAGACGTGATTTTATGCCCAGAACTATAGGTATTCCATAGGCCCAGCTTTTTGTGCCTTCATCTGTAAATTGACCTAAGGCATTCCAGAAAAAATTATCATGGCTAGCGACGGTTACACCTGTATATATGTATGGAGTAGATTGTCTCCCAAAATAATGAAGGTTGAATTCGACAAAATTAAATTCCATCCCGACCGACAATTCTAATAGACCTCCATTATAGCGATAGCCGCGAGAACGACGACGGTCATCGTCAGATTTACGGTCATCTCCACTAATATCTGCGTAGATTATTGAAGCCCTCCATGAATGACGATCACTTCGGTTCCATTTAAAAATGCCACCGTAAGCCACTTCATTGGGAGAAATATAGTTAGTTCTACCAACATCTCCAATAACATTACTCCCACCGGCAAATACACCGACTTCGTAGATTTGGGAATTCATATTTTGAAAACAAAAAGCACTCAATAAAACTATGATTATGAGTCTCATAAATTTTTAAAAGTTTGCAAATATAACAAATAACGCTAGCGGAAGTAAATTTCATCCAAATAGTCTTAACGTTAAACACCTATTCCTTTAAATTATTGTTTAGTTGCGCTTATCTTCGCCCCAAAGCATTTTTTTCCGAAGAGTGTCCAAAAAGCTCTCATCTAGAAGTTCAACCATGTTGATTTTAAAATCTGCTTTCTTAATTGTGATGATTGAAGAGTTATGTAGTGTGGCAATTCGAGAGTCTAGCGAAATAAGATAGTTTTCTTCACGCCCGCTTACTTTAAGCTTTATTTCGGTATCATTAGAAATCACCAATGGTCTAGCATTAAGGTTGTGCGGTGCTATTGGAGTCAATACCAAACTATCGTCGTTCGGGGTAATTACTGGGCCACCGCAGCTCAATGAATAACCTGTAGAGCCGGTAGGTGTGGCGACAATTAAGCCATCTGCCCAATAAGACGTTAAATATTCATTGTTTAAATGGGTCTCTACTGTAATCATAGACGTAGTATTTCGTCTGCTTACTGCTATTTCGTTTAGGGCGAAATTTAATTCGACTAAGTCATGGTTCTCTGGTACAGTTGTAACGGCTAATAATGTTCTTTGAGATATCTTGTACTCGCCTTTCAAAATATTATTGACCGCATGTTCTAAGTTTTCTAATTGAATCGTAGCTAGAAATCCGAGCCTGCCTGTATTTATTCCGACAATGGGAATCATCATGTCCTTGACATAAGTGATGGCTCGTAAAATTGTCCCGTCACCACCTATGGTAATTAGTAAGTCGTAGCTTGGGTCTAATTCTTCAAACGTTCTGTAATCTTGGAGTATAGCAGATAGATTCAGCTCTTCCTGAAGAATTTTCAGAAAATCATTTTCAAAGTATACCTGGCAATTTTCCCCAGCTAAAACCTTGAGCAATATCTCAATGCTTTCAACTGTATTCTTGTGAGTATATTGACCATATAAAGCTATCTTCATTACCTATAACATATATTATTTTGAAAAATGCAAATTGATATTTTCAGATTCCAACATCTAGCTTGGATTAAGATTGTGATAGAACTAAATATCTAGATACTTTTTAAGATAATCTGACCGCTCTTTTAGGTTTTCAATATAAGTGTCTTCTTCATGGCCCGCAACAATGTTATAGCTGTATCGTCTAAATGTTTGCATAACTTCGTTTAAGGAACCACTGCCAATTCTTAGGGTTACTTGGGCCACATCATTTTCAATTTTAGAAATAAAAGCGCCTAGAATTTTTGCATCATTAGATTCTACGATTTGGCTTATTTCACTAAACGAATAATCCTGCATTCCCTTTTCAACAATTAATACACCTCCCGATTCTGCGAAAAATGGCGTTTCATTAAATAGTCCGATTATATCATTGAGTTCATAATATCCCAAATACGTATTCCCTTCATCTAAAACAGGCATGATGTTGCAAGAATTTTGGGCAAATGCTTCAAGAACATCTAGCCAATTGGTAGAAGAACGCACAAAAAAACCTTCAATTGAATAATTACAATCCATCAAAGTCTGATCTCCATCAAAACAATGGGCGTCGGTTTCCGAAATGCATCCTATATATACACCATCGTTCTGAATAGGAATGTGTGAATAGGTTAGCTTATTAAAATGCAACTGCAAGTCACTAACTTTTTCGTTGATTCCTAAAGGCTGAATGTCATTTATTATATATTGGCTTAACTGCATTCTTCAATGATTTCTATCTTGCAAATTAATCAAAATTTACTACACAAACCTTTCGGGAGTTTGTATTTTTACCTTTATAATCGAGTAAATGACAAAGTTAAGCGTTAATATAAATAAGATTGCAACCCTAAGAAATTCGAGGGGCGGTGACACTCCAAATGTGGTAAAATTTGCAATCGATGCCCAGAATTTTGGAGCAGAGGGAATTACAATTCACCCAAGACCAGATGAGCGACATATCAGGTATGCCGATGCTTATGACCTAAAGCCAAATGTGCATACCGAATTTAATATTGAAGGCAATCCTATCAAGAAGTTTATCGATATGGTATTGGAAATTAAACCAGACCAAGTCACTCTTGTCCCAGATGCAGTGGATGCGATTACCTCCAATTCTGGTTGGGATACCATAAAACATAAAGATTTTTTGGTTGAAGTAATCAAGGAATTTCAGAGTAATAATATCAGGACTTCAATATTTGTAGATCCAGATTTAAGATTGGTGGAAGCAGCGCAGGCAACAGGTACAGATAGAATAGAATTGTATACTGAGCATTTTGCTACTGAATATTCAAAAGGCAACTTCGAAGCAATTAAACCATATACAGATTGTGCCGAGTTGGCCACCAAACTTAATATTGGTGTCAATGCCGGACATGACCTTTCCTTAGAGAACATTAAATATTTTAAGGAGAATGTGCCCAACCTACTAGAAGTTTCGATTGGCCATGCGCTGATCTCCGAAAGTCTTTATCTAGGGGTAGACAACGTTATCCAAATGTATCTTCATAGATTAGGAAAATGATTTTACATTCTAACGTTATAGGCAATGGCGAGCCGTTTATAATTCTTCACGGGTTCTTAGGAATGGGTGATAACCTCAAGACTTTAGCACAGAAAATTAGTGAGTCTAATTTTGAAGTTCATATTTTGGATGCTAGGAATCATGGAAGAAGTTTTCATGATCAGGAATTCTCCTATGAAGTCATGGCGCAAGACGTGCTAAATTATGTGAATGAGAAATCCTTGAACCCAGCTATTGTTCTAGGACATTCAATGGGTGGAAAAACTGCTATGACATTTGCAACGGAAAATCCTGATAAAGTCGAAAAATTGATTGTGGCAGACATTGCACCTCGGTATTACCCGGTTCACCACGATGCGATTCTACAAGGATTATTTGAACTCGAAAATCAGAAATTAAATAATCGGTCAGAAGCAGATGAGATTCTAGCCCAATTTGTTCCGGATTTTGGCACTAGGCAATTTTTGTTGAAAAACCTTTATTGGACCAAAGAAAAGACATTAAGCCTCCGATTAAATCTTGGGGTTTTGACCGAGCAAGTGTCAGAAGTCGGCGAGCCTTTATCTCCGTCTGCAGTTTATAACAAACCGACATTATTTATAAAGGGAGATAGGTCCGAATATGTTTCAGAAAACGACAAAGCAGATATTAAGAGACATTTCCCTAAAGCAGTTATCGAGTCGGTTAGCAAGGCCGGGCATTGGCTTCATGTAGAAAATGCAGAAGAATTTTTGGACAAGGTTATGGCCTTTGTGTTAAAATGATTAATTTACTTTCTAACTAATCAAACCATATTTCAATTATGAAATTAATACTAAGAATTCTATTAAGCGCTGCAGCGGTAATCCTATTAGCTTATCTGCTTCCAGGAGTTGACGTAACCGGTATCGGAGCAGCACTTATTGTCGCTATTGTTCTGGCTTTGCTAAACGCATTGCTAAAACCGATTTTAGTAATCCTAACTCTGCCTATCACGGTTATTACCTTAGGTTTATTCTTGCTGGTAATAAATGCCCTTTTAATTTTGCTAGCAGATAGCTTGATCAGCGGATTTTCGGTGGAAAACTTCTGGATTGCCTTATTGTTCAGTTTACTGCTATCTATCCTGCAATCCATCCTTTATTCCTTTTTAAGTGATGACTGATTAGAAACCTGAAAGGCAACGGCTTAAAAAATTGTTTGGGATGCAAAAAATATGTACTTTTGCATCCCAATTTTTATATGATTTAGGATGAATATTACAAGAGAGAATATAGACGAATTAAATGCAGTGGTTAAGGTAGATATCGCTAAGGAAGATTACACGGATAAGGTAGATAAAATCTTGGCTGACTACAGAAAAACTGCGAACATACCTGGTTTTAGAAAAGGTCATGTGCCTATGACTTTGGTTAAAAAGCAGTACGGTAAAGCTGTTTTGGTAGATGAGGTGAATAAACTTTTGCAAGATGCTCTCAATAAATATCTTACTGAAGAAAAATTGGATGTTCTGGGTAATCCTCTCCCAAAGCCACAAGACGATTTAAACTGGGATTCCGAGAATTTTTCATTCGAATTTGAATTAGGTCTTGCTCCAGAAATCAATGTAGACCTTAAGCCAAAGAAAGCTATCGTTCAATATAACATAGTTGCCGACGACAAAATGGTCGATAATCAGGTGGAACATATCAGAAAGCAATATGGAAAACTTGAAAGCCAAGAGAAAGTTTCTAAAGATGATGAGGTTACTGGGACTTTTAAAAATGAAGAGAAACACATTAATAACTCTACAACGATTGCCTTAGATAAATTAAATGCAAAGGCGGACGAAAAGAAGTTTATAGGGGCTAAGGTTGGTGATGTTATCGAACTTAAATCGAAGAATTTATTTAATGATGAACACGAATTAATGAACCATCTTAAGATTTCTCATGATGATGTTCATGATTTAGATGTTGATTTAACGTTTACCATTGAAGAGATCAATAAAAGAGAGCTTGCTGATTTAGACCAAGAGCTTTTTGATAAACTTTTTGGAAAAGATAAAATTACATCAGTGACAGAACTTAAAGCACGTATTAAAGAAGATTCAGAAAAGCAGTTTCAACAGCAATCTGATCAAAAATTCTTGAACGATGTGACGGATTTCCTATTAGAGAATACAAAATTTGATCTTCCTGGTAATTTCTTGCAAAGATGGATGCAAAATGCAGGCGAAGAACCGATGGATGCAGATCAAGCGCGTACCGAATACGAAAAATCAGAGAAGAGTATGCGCTATCAGTTAATTGAAGGAAAGCTGATTGAAGAACATAATCTACAAGTAACTTTTGATGAATTGAAGGACTATGCCAAGCAAATGATCAAAGGACAAATGGCCCAATTTGGACAAATGAACCCAACTGACGATGAATTAGATGAAATCGCTACACGGATACTTTCTAATAAAGAAGAAGTGAGAAGATTGTCTGAGCAACTGGTGTCTCAGAAATTGTTAAACCTTTACAAAACCGAAGTAAATGTTAAGGCTAAAACCATAACTTACGATGATTTTGTAAAAGAGTTTTACAGTTAAGCGTTGCAGAATAAAATCATTATATTTAAGGCGTAAAACGAAAAGGTTTTACGTTTTTTTTTACAGGAAAATCAAGCCTTTAAGGATGATTTTCTAAACGAGTTTCAAGTGAATAAGAATTAATTTAAAAACCCGCATAGAGGGTTATATTATATGGATTACGGAAAAGAATTTCAAAATTACGCAGTTAAGGAACGTGGCGTTAGCAGCATGTATTATGATAAAATTGTTAGCAGTATGACTCCAATGGGTTTAACTCCTAATATTATTGAAGAGCGCCAAATGAATGCGGTAGCTATGGACGTGTTTTCTAGATTAATGATGGATAGAATCATTTTCATGGGAACCACCATTAATGATCAAGTGGCAAATATTATTCAAGCGCAACTTCTATTTTTAGAAAGTACAGATAGCGCAAAGGATATACAGATATATATCAATTCTCCTGGTGGTAGTGTTTATGCCGGTCTTGGTATTTACGATACCATGCAGTTAATTAAACCAGACGTTGCAACAATTTGTACAGGTATGGCGGCATCTATGGGTGCGGTGTTATTGTGTGCAGGTGAAAAAGGTAAAAGGAGTGGTCTAGAGCATTGTAGAGTGATGATTCATCAACCTATGAGTGGCGCACAAGGACAGGCGAGTGATATAGAAATTGCCGTTAAGGAAGTAATTAAATTAAAAGAGGAACTTTATAAGATATTGGCCAAACATTCTAATCATAGTTACGAAAAAATCCATGAGGATAGTGACCGTGATTTTTGGATGAAGGCTGACCAAGCGCTAGAGTACGGTATGATTGACGAGGTGCTCGGAAAAAAGAAATAAGTTTCAAGAAAAAGAATTATGGCTAAAGAAGAATTAGAATGTTCATTTTGCGGTAGGAAAAAGCCAGAGACTAATTTACTCATTGCAGGTCTCGACGCGCACATTTGCGATAGATGTATCGAGCAAGCTCATGGTATTGTTATAGAAGAATCCAAACAGAGCGATAACTCCGAATTGTCTTCAGAGTTAATGTTGCGCAAGCCAAAGCAAATCAAAAAGTTTTTAGACGAGTATATAATTGGTCAAGAATTTACCAAAAAGGTAATGTCTGTTGCAGTATATAATCATTATAAAAGATTATTACAGCCAGCAAGCGATGATGATATAGAAATTCAGAAAAGTAATATCATCATGGTGGGTCAGACCGGGACAGGAAAAACCTTAATGGCAAAAACCATTGCTAGAATGCTCAACGTTCCTTTGGCCATTGTAGATGCAACCGTTCTAACGGAAGCTGGTTATGTAGGGGAAGATGTTGAAAGTATTTTAACCCGACTTTTACAAGCTGCAGATTACAATCTTGAAAAGGCAGAAAAAGGAATAGTCTTTATCGATGAAATTGATAAAATTGCTCGTAAGAGTGATAATCCATCAATTACTAGAGATGTTTCAGGAGAAGGTGTACAACAAGCTCTTTTGAAATTGCTCGAAGGTACTACCGTAAACGTTCCGCCAAAAGGAGGAAGAAAGCATCCAGATCAAAAATTCATTGAAGTAAATACAGAACATATTTTGTTTATCGCCGGTGGAGCTTTTGATGGCATTGAAAGAGTTATTTCAAAACGTCTTAATATGGCGGCGATTGGATATAAAGCGGCTCACGAGGATGACCGTGTAGATACGGCTAATATGTTACAATACATTATTCCGAAGGATTTAAAGGATTTTGGATTGATACCCGAAATCATTGGTAGATTGCCTGTGCTTACTTATATGGATCCATTAGATGCTGCAACGCTTAGAGCGATTCTTACCGAACCTAAGAATGCCATTGTGAAGCAGTACAAGAAATTATTCGAAATGGATGAAGTAGATTTTACCATCACGGATGATGCTTTAGATTACATTGTGACAAAAGCTATCGAGTATAAGTTGGGAGCAAGAGGGCTTAGGTCGCTTTGCGAAGCCGTTTTAACCGATGCTATGTTTGAATTGCCAAGCAGTGACGAGAAATATTTGAAAGTAGATAAGGAATACGTTGAGGACAAATTAACCAAGACTACCATAAATAAACTGAAAGCTGTTTCTTAAAACGACTTTTTCAAATACTATAAAAAATATAAACCACTCAAAAGAGTGGTTTTTTATTTTTGGGATTGATTAACTAATATTGCAAAAAAATTATCGTGACTATTGAGGGAAATAAAAGTAGTTTTTCGCTTATCGTTACGTAAATATAGAACCAATATCCCTATTAATAAATTACCGCATTCATTTTTAGATAAATACTATTTAATAATCGTTAAGGGAATCCATTCTTCCAATTTTCCCGATGAGGTGTTAGGCTATAAGAGTGCTATTCAGCTTTAATAATTCTTCAACATATTCGCGACTATTAGAAAGACGCGGCACTTTATGTTGTCCACCTAATTTGTTTTGAAGTTTTAACCAATCATAAAATAACTGATGTCTGGCAATGTGTATTTTCGGTGCGTTGATGGTCATATTGTTGAAGCGCTTGGCTTCATAATCTGAGTTTAAAGATTGTAAAGTTTTGTCTAACAACTCGTTAAATTCCTCTAGATTTTTTGGAGGTGTCTTAAATTCTATAATCCATTCGTGGGCACCTTTTTCTTTGTCCACCATAAACACCGGCGCAACGGTGTAGTCCACGATTTCAGAACAGGTAGAACTACAAACAATTCTCAACGCATCTTCGGCATTTTCGATAATAAGTTCTTCTCCAAAAGCATTGATGTGATGCTTAGTCCTTCCGGTAACTTTAATTCTATAGGGTTTTGTTGAAGTAAATCTTATGGTATCTCCAATCTTATATCTCCAGAGTCCGGCGTTAGTACTAATGACAACAGCATAATTCTTTCCTTTTTCTACTTCGGATAAGCGAAGAACTTTCTGGTCTTTGCTCTCATATGTTTCCATATCGATAAATTCATAGAAAATGCCGTAATCCAACATCAACAGAAGTTCTGAAGAATTGTTTCTGTCCTGTATTGCAAAAAAGCCTTCAGATGCATTATAGATTTCATAAAATCTAAAATCCGCTTTAGGTAAAATTTGCTTGTATTGGTCTATGTAGGGGATAAAACTTACCCCGCCGTGAAAATAAACTTCAAGATTCGGCCAGACATCCAATAAACTGCCCTTACCTGTATACTTTAGAGTATTATTAAGTAGTACCAACATCCAGGAAGGAACACCAGCTAAACTTGTAACGTTTTCATTGATTGTTTCCTTGATAATAGCATCCATTTTATACTCCCAATCACTCATTAAAGAAACGCGGTTACTGGGAGTGCTGCTAAATTCTGCCCAAAAAGGCATATTGTCTATAAGAATGGCAGACAGATCGCCGAACACCGTTCCATTTTCTTCATACAATGCTTTGCTTCCGCCTAAACGTAGACTCTTGCCTGTAAAAAGCTGGGAATCTTCATTATTAGAAAGATACATACAAAGCAAATCCTTACTAGCCGCATAATGACAATCTTCTAAAGATTGCTCACTAACTGGGATGAACTTGCTTTTCGCATTTGTAGTTCCGCTAGATTTAGCGAACCATTTTATAGGTTCAGGCCAAAAAATGTTTGATTCCCCTTTTCTGGAACGCTCAATAGATTCTTGATAATCTTCGTAATTAGAAATAGGGATTCTATCAGCGAAGGTCTCATAATTATGAATGGATTCGAACCCGTAATTCTTTCCGAATTCTGTATTTCTGGCAGTTCTGATTAGGTCCATAAGTAATTCATTCTGAACTTCATTTGGATATTTTAAAAACAGCTCGATCTGATGAAATCGCTTTTTTAAAAACCATGAAGCAATTGAATTTACTAATGGAATAGGCATATTTATGTATCTTTGAAAAACTAAAAATAAGACTTTTTTTAGGAATTTTATCTACTAACTCGGGGCGCAGGCCCACAATAATCTGCAAAACAATTTTCAGCATGATGTACCAAGGTGTATTGACAAAGATGGAAACTGAATTTGAAGACCCAATCCAGTACTATTTAGTTTTTGAGTCAGATTTTATAAACCTTAACCAACTCTTGGAGCAATCCCTTACCATTGAATTTATTAAGTACCAATGTCTCAATTGTGGTATGGATAAACCGATCTACCGTCAGGGATATTGCCAAAGCTGTTTTTTCGATATTCCGCAGGCTGCAGACTGGATAATTAGACCCGAGTTGAGTACTGCCCATTTAGATCAGGAAGACCGCGATTTAGAATACGAAAAGCGTGTTCAACTAAAACCGCACGTTGTATATCTGGCAAATTCTAGCAGTATAAAAGTTGGGGTAACTAGAAAATCACAAATCCCAACGCGATGGATTGATCAAGGCGCCCATGAAGCAATTGAAATTGTAGAGGTTCCGAATAGATATTTGGCAGGAATTACTGAAGTAGCTCTCAAGGATCATCTAAGTGATAAAACTAATTGGAGGGCAATGCTCAAAAATGATATTAAAGATGAAGATTTAAACGAGTGGCGAGCTAATCTAAAAAAGTTTATCCCTGATGAAGCCCAAGAATATTTCATCAATTCTAGTAAGGAGACTAACATTTATTTTCCGGTAAATGCTTATCCCAAAAAACCAAAAAGCTTAAATATCATCAAACAATTTAAATATACAGGTGTACTAAAAGGGATTAAAGGACAATATTTAATGTTCGCAGATGACACGGTCTTCAATATCCGTTCTAATGAAGGTTTGGTTGTAAATTTACTCGTAAATTAAAAAAGGCGCCTTCTTCAAAGCGCCTTTTTTGTACTAGTACTAATACTATTTAACTTTCTTCGTTATTTCGAAGATTTTGAATGTATTCAGCTTTCTGAATTTCTTTTCTTCTCTTAACCGATTTCTTAGTGAAATGTTGATTTTCGCGAAGGTTTTGCATCACCTTCACATTTCTATGTTTTCTCTTGTAGCGCTTTAATGCTCTCTCAATACTCTCACCGTCTTTTACAATTATTTTTAGCATATATTTTTTTTAGTCTATTTATATTAATTTCAATTTGCAAATTCTTAGCCAAGATAGGTTTTTAGAATTTTACTCTTAGAAGTTTGTCTTAACCTTCTAATTCCTTTTTCTCTAATCTGTCTAACTCGTTCTCTTGTAATATCAAAAGTCTTTCCGATTTCGTCAAGAGTCATCGGCGGCTCATTACTAAGTCCGAAGTTAAGTCTAATGACATCTCCTTCTTTTTCTGATAAAGTGTCTAATGCACGATTAATCTCTGTACTAAGAGATTCTAACATAAGGTCACGATCAGGTTTAGGAGAATCTCCAGATTTTACAACATCGTACAAACTAGAAGTTTCGCCTTCTCTTAATGGAGCATCCATAGATACGTGTCTTCCAGAATTTCTCATCGACTGCTTAACATCATTTAAAGTCATATCCAACTCAGATGCTATTTCTTCTGCAGATGGTGGACGTTGTTTTAGTTGCTCTAAATGTGAAAAAGCCTTATTGATTTTATTAATAGAACCAATTTTATTCAAAGGTAATCTTACAACCCTTGCCTGTTCAGCCAGAGCTTGAAGAATCGCTTGTCTGATCCACCAAACAGCATACGATATAAATTTGAAACCTCTGGTTTCATCAAAACGTTTCGCCGCTTTCACAAGACCAGCATTACCTTCATTAATAAGATCTGGTAATTTTAAACCTTGATTTTGATATTGTTTCGCAACTGAAACTACAAATCGCAAGTTAGAGGTGGTTAACTTATCCAGCGCCGCTTGATCGCCTTTTCTAATCCGCTGAGCCAGCTCGACTTCATCTTCTGCTGTTATCAATGGAATTTTGCTAATATCTTGAAGATATTTGTCTAAAGATTTAGACTCGCGATTGGTAACTTGTTTTGTAATTTTTAATTGCCTCATATATTGAATGGAGTTTAACGATTAGTACAACTTACCAATCTAATCTAAATATTGAGAAAAGCAAGGAAAACGCCAATTCATTTATAAATGACGCTGAAATTGGGTGATAATTAACAAAAAGAGGTCAAAAGCTGACAATTTTTGAAGGTTTCATCTCAAAATTAGAAAAAACGATTTTGATTAAAAAATCCTAATTACCTTGATTGGTAGTGTCCTTAGGCGTTGTTGTTTTAGGAGCCGGTTTTTCCTTATTTCGATTCTTGATCAAGCCGCCTAAAATATCCTTCACATTTTCTTCTACTGGTGTTTTAGTGCGGGTTGTATCTGTCTTAAATATATTAGGTGTCTTAAATACCGATGGGATAGAATCCTTTCTTGTCGAATCTGCGGGTGTAGTTTTAGGCTGCTCAGCTTTAGGCATTCCTCCCAAGATTTCTAAAATCTTGTTTTTGCCATTATTCAATAATTTCTGTTTCTCTATCTCAATCAATTGCTTGGTAAGATTAGAAACCGCACTACTTAAATCAGTAGCGACCTTGGGGCTGCTAAATGTCCCAGTGATATTTGCTGCAACGGGGATGGTAATTTTATTGACATCATTATCATTTATTTTTCCAATCAAACGATTTACTTCGCTACCCAAATATTTAGCAGGTACATTAAAGGTGGCATTATAATTCATTTTATTGTCAAAGCTGTGAGAACCTGCTACGACTATTTCAATATCTTGATATTTAAATCCGAAGGGTTTTACATTTACAAATCCATCCGAAAAATCGAGATTGGTCTGTAAATCCCTTAAATCTAATTTTGAAAAATCTATAAAATTAAGTGCTCCGCCCAACTCTTGAATCACTTTAGAAGTTTCAGGATTGATGGCAGTTGCTAAAAGCTCCGCAAATGCATTACCGGTAATGGATTTTAAATTTGGCGACATGCTATCGTCCAATGTTCCGGCCAAGCGAATGTTGGTATTTAAGGTTCCGTTAAGCGCCTTTGCAATCGGCGCTAGCTGTTGTAATAAATTCAGGTCGCTAAATGATTTTGCGATGCTAAAGCCATCAGCGGCTAAGCTAATGTCAAAAATCGGCACATCCGTTTTGGTAGAAACATTCCCTTGTACCGCTAAGATTCCGTCAAAAATGCTTGATGTTAAATTTTGAATACTTGCCTGTTGATCTTTTATTACCAAAGCACCCTTAACATCTTTCAACAATAAATCATCGTACAACACACTATTGGCGTTAACGTTGATGGTGCAATTAAGAAAATCAGGAATTTTTACCGCATCTTTTGTTGTCGTAGTATTTACTTCACCTTGGGAAGTTTCCGTTGTAGCAGGAATTGTCTCGGTCATAAAGTCGCTCACAACTAAACTGTTGCTAGTAACATTAAAATTACCTTGAAGCCCTTTATCGCTAAGAACAAATCCGACAAGATTATTAAGGTTACCGGTAGCGCTTATATCACTGCTTCCGGTGGTAGCCTTAAAGTTGGTAACAGTGACATTTCCATTGCCCAACGTCATATCTGCATTGGCGATATGTATAGGTTTTGCCAGCGCTTCAGTAGAAAAAACCATATTGCTAATATTAATGGTTCCGCTGTTATTGATGCGTTCGTAAGCATTCTTTTCAACCGCTTCCATATCGAAATTGGTATTGATCTTTGCTTTTAAAATTCCGGTTAACTGTTGCTCTAACTCAATTGGATAAGCCTTAGTAAGATTTGCTAAATTGATAGTCCCATCGATATCGGCGCTTACCTTCATATTTTTATTTAGCTCTCTTAATACCGCGGAAGATTTAAAGTTATCTTGATCAATCCTAAAGTTGAAGGTTTCAATATTAACGTAAGTATCGTCAATGTTTCCGGTGGTGTTTAGAACATTCATCTTAATAGTAATGTCTGAAACACTTTTTGGCAAATCCGGATACTTGAAGGATGCGTTATCCGATGCAATTTTAATATCTATATTAGGAATGCGTTCTTCAGAATTAATCCCTTTTATATGGCCGTTCATTATAAAATCGCCAGTAGTCTGTACATCATCAAAATTTTTGGAATAGGCTTCAGGCACAATTGCCAAGAACGATTTAAATGACGATTCCGGATTTTTAAAACTGATGTCTATATCCTGACCGTTTTCAATCTGTTGCACATAACCTTCAAACTCTAATGGAAGCTGATTTATATAACCAGTATTTTCTTTGAATGTGTATTTCTGGTTATTGATATCCATATCTATTAAAGCAGATAATCTTACATGATTATTGTCTAAATAATTTGTGCTATCAATAGAAAGGCTAACATTCGCTTCGCTCTCTGTATCTAATTCTGAAATCTGATCGGTAAACCTAGCGTGACCGCTGTGCTCTAATTCAGAAATATTCATCGTAAAGTCCGAAGTCTCGTCGGTGTAAGTCAGTGCGCTTTTAGAGATTTTATAATCCTCTATATCGTAAGTAAACGTTGTGGCTTCAGCGTTTGGGTCTGTTTCCTTTAATATATTGAAGTTTTCATTCCCGTAAGAATCGACTTTTAAGGTAAGCAAGGCTTCATCAACATTAACTTTGTTGATGATAATGGCTTCATCTGCGCCTTTAAACAGTTCTTTTACGGACATGCTGAAGGAAACATTCTTGGCAGTCGCCAAGGTTTCATCTTCAAAAGGTTTTAGATTGGTTATCTCTAAATCGTATACATCTACCTGTGCCTGAGGGAATGAGCGAAAGAAGCTGAGGTTTACATCACTGAATTCCACCTTAGCATTAAGGTTCTGGTTCATATAACGTTTTACCGCATCTTGTATTTGTGATTGAAAAGCAAAAGGAATAATGAACAATGCCAAAACAATAATTACCAAAATAATCCCGATAATCTTTAGTGCTTTTTTCATAATTTAATTTTTATTTATATACTCGAGTGAGCTCTTTACTAATGTTAAAATAAGGGTTAAGGTAGGCAGTAACAAAGAATTAATAAAATTTTATAACAGCTACACCAAAGAAATTTCTTGGTTAACCGCCAAGTTAAAACGTTTCCTCATCAGGTGTACCGCCACATATAAAAATGGTGTATCCAAGATTGCAATAACTACTTTAAATAAAAATCCTCCTATCAACAGACTGCCAAATAACGACCAATCAATTTTACCAAACGAACAAAGCAATAACAATACCGTAAAGGTATCTACGAATTGTGACATAAAGGTCGAAAAGTTATTACGCAACCATAAATGCTTGCCCTTTGTCACCCGCTTCCAAAAATGATAAATTTGAATATCTATAAACTGCGCAAACAAATAGGCCATCATACTCGCAAATACGGCAATGGCGGTACTTCCAAAAACCACGGAAAATGTAGAGTCATCAACCGGTGACCAAACCGTTGCCGGCGCAAAATCTGCGACTAATACAATCAAAAGTGAAAAGGCAGAGGCGACTATTCCGGCAATTACAATGTTGTTGGCATTCTTTTTACCATAGATTTCGCTGATCAAATCTGTGATTAAGAATGTAATTGGATAAGGCAATATGCCAACAGAAATTTCGAACAATTTGGCGCCGAAGATTTCAATCTTAAATGGATACCAGAAAAAGAATTTTTGAAATATTAGATTAGATACGACGAGAGACGTTATAAAAAGTGCTGCGAGATAAAGGTAAATACGGTTCGCGGCAAGTTTGTCTTTGTCCGTCATTGCTATTGTGAATAAATACTTCTCGCAAATATAGTTTTTTGTGGTTTTGTTTTGTTTATTTTGAGCCTAATTATGATGGAGAACCACAGTGTTTATATAGGTTTAGGAAGTAACGAAGGAAACAGATTGGCGAATTTGCAGGCCGCGGTAGATTTAATCCATCGTAAAATTGGAAAGATTTCCATTATTTCTGAAGTGTATAATTCTGAAGCTATGGGATTTGATGGTGCGCAATTTTATAATTGTTGTCTCTTGTTAGAAACCTACTTCTCCGCTGAAGAAACTTTGAATGAAATACTGAACATCGAAACAGATCTCGGTAGAAAACGGCTCCTTAAGAATCAATATGAATCTAGAAGCATCGATTTGGATATTCTCTTTTATGATTCGGAGGTAATTGAAACTGAAAATTTAACCGTTCCACATCCACGATTGCATAATCGCAAGTTTGTTCTTCTTCCTCTATCTAAAATTGCTCGGAATTTCCTTCATCCTAATTTAAATGCTTCAATAGAAAATTTATTGCTGAATTTAGTTGATCAAAGTGACGTTACGCCTTCTGGTTTTTGGCTCAAAAATCCGGGTAAGCACTATTCATTTCAAGATTATAATTATATCGCGATTGAAGGAAATATTGGTGCCGGAAAAACCAGTTTGGCAAAGATGATTAGCCAAGAGTTTAATGCAAAATTGATTTTAGAGCGTTTTGCCGATAATCCTTTTTTGCCCAAATTCTATAAAGAACCAAAGCGTTATGGCTTTACCTTAGAAATGTCTTTTTTGGCAGACCGCTACCAACAGATTACCGACGATCTTTCTCAGCTCGATCTGTTCAAGGATTTTATCGTGAGCGATTATGATGTCTTTAAATCTTTGATTTTTTCAAAAATAACTTTGTCGGAAGAAGAATTTAAACTTTATAGAAAACTCTTCTATTTGATGTATCAAGAGATTTCTAAACCCGATTTATACGTTTATCTGTATCAGGATACCGAAAGACTTAAATCGAATATTTTAAAGAGAGGTAGAGATTACGAATCTAACATCCAAGCAGAATATCTCAACAAAATAAACAGTGGCTATTTAGATTATTTAAAGAACCATCCAGATATGAACGTGAAGATTATTAATATTTCCGAAAAGGATTTTGTAGCCAATCGAGAAGACTATTTGGAAATATTGGAAGAAATTACCGCTTAGTTTTTCAATTTCGAAAAAATGTCCCATACAACAATACCAACGCTTACCGAAATATTTAATGAATGCTTGGTGCCGTATTGCGGGATTTCAATCACATAATCGCTTGCGTTTACCACGTCTTGGGACACTCCTTTTACTTCATTGCCAAACACCAAAGCAAGTGGATTATCTTCAATAGGAGAGAAGTCATTCAGCATGGTTGCGTTTTCAGCTTGTTCTATGGAAAGGATTGTTATATTCTCTTCTTTTAATTGAGTAATTACTTCTAAAGTGTTTTCTGAATATTCCCATTCTACAGATTCAGTGCTACCCAAAGCAGTTTTTGTAATGTCTTTATGCGGGGGAGTTGCGGTAATGCCGCAGAGATATATTTTTTTCACCAGAAAACTATCGCAAGTCCTAAAAACCGAGCCGATATTATTGAGGCTTCTTATATTATCCAGGATGACGATTATGGGCGTTTTCTTTATCTCCTTAAATTCTTCAACCGAAATTCTGCCTAGTTCGCTATTTAAAAGTTTCCTCATTTTTGTTGTGAATAACTGCCGATAACTTGGTGGTTTTCTGTTTTATAAAGCCTTAAAATATGTGTAAATTGGCTTGATTAAATTCGGGACAAAATTACAGATTTAAAAACACTTACCATTGGCTAAAAAAGTTAAGAAGGAAACGCCTTTAATGAAGCAGTACAACGCTATAAAAGCGAAGTATCCGGATGCGCTCTTGCTATTTAGGGTAGGTGATTTTTATGAAACTTTTGGAAAAGATGCGATAAAAGCTTCAAAAATCCTCGATATAATCCTAACCAAAAGAGGCGCAGGAAGCGAAAGTGAAATTGAGCTTGCTGGTTTTCCGCATCATTCGCTCAATAATTATTTGCCCAAGTTGGTAAAAGCGGGAGAGCGGGTGGCAATTTGTGATCAACTTGAAGACCCCAAACTCACAAAAACTATCGTTAAACGTGGAGTTACAGAACTTATAACTCCAGGTGTTGCGCTAAACGATGATTTATTAAGTTCTAAATCCAATAACTTTTTAGCGGCAGTTTGCTTTGGAAGAACTTTGTTGGGTGTTGCTTTTTTAGATGTTTCTACGGGTGAGTTTATGCTTTCGCAAGGAAACGCTGAATATGTCGATAAGCTACTTCAAAATTTTCAACCATCTGAGGTATTAATTCCAAAGCCAAACCGACAGGAATTCAAAGAAACTTTTGGCAAGGAACACCATACCTTTTATTTGGAAGATTGGATTTTCAAGGATGATTTTGCTAATGATATTCTGCTTAAACACTTTGAAACAAAAAATTTAAAAGGTTTCGGGGTAGACGATTTATATGAAGGAATTGTGGCTTGTGGGGCAATTCTTCATTATTTGAAGGAAACCCAACACCATAAGTTAAGTCATATTACTTCACTACAAAGAATTACCAAGGGCGAACATGTTTGGATGGATAGGTTTACTATAAAAAACCTTGAACTTTATAGCTCTCACGATAAAAATGCGGTTACCCTTATCGATGTAATTGATAAAACCTTATCTCCTATGGGAGGGCGTATGTTAAAGCGCTGGTTGTGCTTTCCGCTTGTAGATATCAATAAGATTAATCAACGGCATGAGGTCGTTCAATTTTTCCTGAATGATCCAAACCTTTTACATAAAGTTCAAAATCATATAAAAAATATTTGTGATATTGAGCGCCTAATTTCTAAAGTTGCGACGGCAAAGATAAATCCTAGAGAATGTGTTTATCTTAAGAACGCATTAGACCATATTATTCCTATTAAATCATTATTAGAGAATTCAGGAAATGCTGATTTGAAAAAATTGGGTTCTCTTTTAGAAGATTGTGATGAATTAAGGGAAAGGATTAAATCAACTTTAAATGAAGAGGCGCCCGTTAATATTTTGAAGGGAAATAGCATTGCGTCAGATTTTTCATCGGAATTAAAAGAACTGCGTGATCTGGCATTTTCTGGGAAGGATTATTTAGATAAGATGCTAGAGCGTGAAACCCGAGCTACGGGAATTACTTCACTTAAGATTTCATCGAATAACGTTTTTGGTTACTATATAGAAGTTAGGAACACCCACAAAGATAAAGTACCCGAAGGTTGGATCAGAAAGCAGACTCTTGTTAATGCTGAAAGATACATTACCGAAGAACTGAAAGAATACGAAGGCAAGATTTTAGGTGCCGAAGAACGCATTTTAGCCATTGAGCAGCAATTATTTTCTGAATTGGTTAAGTGGATGGCGCAGTATATAAACAGTGTGCAAAAGAATGCTGGGTTAATTGCGACCATAGATTGTCTTGGGGGCTTTGCGCAATTAGCGAAAGAAGCTCAGTATACTTATCCTAAAATCACCAATGAACATTCCTTAAAAATTATTGGTGGAAGACATCCAGTAATTGAAAAGCAACTTCCACACTCTGAACCCTATATTGCAAACGATCTGTATCTCGATCGGGAAACCCAGCAGATTATAATGATAACCGGACCGAACATGTCTGGTAAATCTGCAATTTTAAGACAGACCGCTTTAATTGTCTTGCTTGCACAGATGGGAAGTTTTGTCCCAGCTGAAAAGGTAGAATTAGGTATCGTCGATAAAATCTTTACCAGAGTAGGAGCCAGCGATAATATTTCTATGGGAGAATCTACCTTTATGGTAGAGATGAATGAAACTGCTTCAATCTTAAATAATATCTCAGATAGAAGTTTGGTGCTCTTAGATGAAATTGGGCGTGGTACCAGTACTTATGATGGTATCTCTATTGCTTGGGCAATTAGTGAATATCTTCACGAGCACCCATCTAAAGCCAAAACGCTTTTTGCAACTCATTATCACGAGTTAAATGAAATGACCCAAACCTTCGAAAGAATTAAGAATTTCAATGTTTCGGTAAAGGAATTAAAGGACAAAGTTCTGTTTTTACGAAAATTGGTTGAAGGCGGAAGCCATCATAGTTTCGGAATTCATGTCGCAAAAATGGCCGGAATGCCTCAACAAGTAATTAATCGTGCCAATAAAATCTTAAAGCAGTTAGAGAAATCGCATAGCAGTGAAGAGTTGACAGACAAGGTCAGAAATCTTAATAGCGAACTGCAACTAAGCTTTTTTAATTTAGATGACCCTCTATTAGAGCGTATTAAGGAAGAGATTGTTAATATCGATATCAATACTTTAACTCCAGTTGAAGCCTTGATGAAACTCAACGAAATCAAGAGAATGTTGGTAAAGAAAAAGCAAGCTTAAAAAAAGCCTGTTTTTTAAATAAAACCCTTTGGTATTAGCATAAAAGTTTTAAATTTGCCCCTGCCTAAACGATAAGGCGCGTTTCTTTAAAAGGAAGCAAAAAAGTTCTTAAAAAGTAATGCGAAAGTAGCTCAGGGGTAGAGCATCACCTTGCCAAGGTGAGGGTCGCGGGTTCAAATCCCGTCTTTCGCTCAAAAGATAAGTTGGAAAGGGACATTAAATTCCTGCCCAAACGTGAAAGAAGCGACCAAGGTCGCGCCTGCCTGCCGGCAGGCAGGGGTTCCCCCGAAGTTTCGGGGCCGTCTTTCGCTCAAGATAGTACGATTACCATGCTGAAGTGGTGGAATCGGTAGACACGTTGGACTTAAAATCCAATGGACATTAGTCCGTGCGGGTTCAAGTCCCGCCTTCAGTACAAAAGCCAAGATTTTAAATCTTGGCTTTTTTGTTTTTATTAATGACCCGTCCTGAAATAAGTTGACACAAATTCAGCTTATTTATGAAGTATACAGGAAAACCGGGGAACAAGCGCACTCAGCGCGATTACAATCTAGGCTTTAAAATGGCCGTAATAGATCAAGTGGAAAAGGGCGAGATGACCTACAAACAAGCCCAGGAAATATATGGTATCCAAGGAAGGAGTACTGTATTGGTCTGGTTGCGAAAACATGGTACCTTAGACTGGAGCAAACCAATACCAAGGGTCGCTACCATCAAAATGAAAGAAACTCCTGCCCAAAAAATCAAAAGACTGGAAAGAGAGCTGTCCGATGAGAAGCTTAAGAACAAGGTACTCAACACGATGATCGATATCTCAGATCAGCAACATGGCACCTCCATCAGAAAAAAGTATTCGCCCAATCGATCCAACGGATCCGACAGCAACAAGGGCTAAGTCTGTCCCGTTGCTGTAGATTGTTTGGGATAAGTAGACAGGCTGTCTATCAGGCTGAAAAGCGAGCGCAGAAAAGAGCTGACGAACTAGCGTCGGTCAGACCACTGGTCTTAAAGGTGCGCCAAGGAATGCCAAGACTTGGTACGCGCAAACTGTATTATCTTCTTAAAGCTGAATTCGACAGATCGGGGATCAAAATAGGTAGAGATGCCCTTTTTGAATACCTAAGATCTGAATCAATGCTCATAAAACCAAAGAAGAACTATACAAAGACCACCGATTCTAAACATTGGTTGAGAAAATACCCCAACCTGATGCAGGGTATAACCCCGACGGGACCAGAGGAATACTTTGTAAGCGATATTACCTATATCAAGAGCAGAGAAAGAACCCATTACCTCTCACTGGTTACAGATGCTTTCAGTAGAAAAATAATGGGCTATCACCTAAGTGACGACATGAGTGCTGAAAATGTAGTGATGGCGATGAAGATGGCCAATAAGAACAGGACCACCTCCAGAGCACTCGTACATCATTCTGATAGGGGCCTACAATATTGTTCTTCAGTATATCAAACGGAACTGGGGAAGTCCAATACCATACCATCGATGACAGATGGGTATGACTGTTATCAAAATGCGCTGGCAGAACGTATAAATGGAATTTTAAAAGAAGAATTCCTGATCAATAAATGTAATACAGGAGAAGAACTGAAACGACTGGTCACAGAGTCCATACGTACATATAATGATAAAAGACCACATTTGAGCCTTAAATACAAAACACCTAATTTTATACATAACAAAAAATCCAGCGAAGATAGCATCGCTGGATTGATTTAATAATTAAAAACTGTCAACCTATCTCAGGACAACTCATAATGATGAAGTGCGGTTTAGGCCTTGGTGACAATTATCGCAGTTACAATAGCCAAAGCAAATCCTATGATAAACACCAAATAAGCGGCACTTAGAATTCTATATTTCTTATTTAATACTAGACCTAAAAAGTAAAGGTCTTTGGTCAAGGTAGCATAGATGTCGTCCTTTTCCTTTAGCATATTCACTAATGCCCAGTTAAACTCATCGTAGCTCATCGCATGGAAGTTTCCAAAGAAAGCAAGATTTACTTTTCTATCCTTTAAATCCTGTTTGTCAAATTTTCCTGTCGTTACCTTTGGTCGCGTCACCAATATGGCCAGAATTACAGTTACAACGCTGGTTATAATCAAAATGAGGAAAGGAATTACAAAATATTCATTCTTAAGGGCAGTGATTTTATAGAATAATTTCGCCATCAATAGCGAAAAAATCAGAGCATTTACGAATAATAGCAAGTTGGCTTTCCTATCGGCAAGAATTCCTAAGTCTACATGGTTGCGAATGGCTATGTAAAAGAAAGTCTGAGCTCCTCTTTCTGAAAGCTTCAACGATGCGTCAACATCATCTAGAACTAATGCGTTCTTCACTTTAATAGGAATAATTTTTCTTTGCAAACTATCTCTCATATGAATATTGAAATCGAGGTTGAAGACATTCTACTACGAATTTTAAGCCTCGAAATTTTCAACTAAATTAAACATAAAAATTAGCTGAAAGAGAGATATTTTTCACTCTATATATTTGGTGAAAACTTGGAGTTGCACTTATTTAATTTTAATTGACCGGTATATAGATCGTAAAAGTGGCGCCTTCTCCAGATGTTCCTGTCGCCTCTACATGGCCATTGTGATTTTGAATAATTTTTTTAACAATTGCTAATCCGATACCAGTGCCTTTGTAATGCTCTTTTCCATGCAATCTTTGAAAGAGATCAAAAATCTGTTCTCCATATTTTTCCTCGAAACCAATACCGTTATCCTTATAAATTATCTTGCAATAAATTTTATCCTTGTCTAGATTATATTTTTCTAAACTTTTCCCCTGAACTTCTTTAGATGTAATGCTAATCACAGGCGCAACCCCATCTCTAGCAAATTTCATGGAGTTCTCTATTAAATTTGTGAATACTTGTTGAATTTGAAAAGGCACCAGCTTTACATCGCAGAGATTCCCTAAATGTATTTTACTGTCTTTATAATCTAATTTCTCACGTAACCCATCAATCACTTCATTAAGGATTAGGTAAAGATTGACAACTTTAGACTCTGCATTAAGGTTGTTGGTCATAGAGAAGGAGAGTAGATCATCGATGAGTGTTCTCATTCTAGTTGCCGCTTTTACGATTCTATTAAAATCTTCGTGGACTTCTACTGGAAAGTCTTTACCATAATTTTCTTTAATTCTTGAAGAAAATATTTGAATCTTTCGAAGTGGTTCTTGCAAGTCATGGCTAGAGATATAAGCGAACGACTCTAACTCCTCGTTTGTCTTTTCTAATTTGGCAATAGACGTTTTCAATTTTTGGTTTGTGGTCAAAAGCAATCCCGTCCGTTCCTTTACTATCTCTTCTAGTTCTTTAGAAAATTCTTCAAGCTTTAACCTCGCTCTAACTTTATCACTTACATCGTTTACGGTTACCATTACGCCAGAAATGGTTCCGTCTACTTCACGCAATGGAGCATATTCATAATCTAAATAAAACTCTTGTTGACCATCTTCACCCTTAATTATGGCGTGAGATTCTTTTTCTGAAAAAGATTTACCCAACTCTAAGACATCTTTTAATTGCTGCGGATATTTTTGACCATGTAATTCAGGAAAAACATCTAAAAGCTTTTTGCCTATAACTTCATGCCTTTGCTTGCGCCAGAGGGTTTGGTACATTACTTTGTTCGCCATTTGTATTACCAAATCTGGACCTTGAAAAATGGTCATTGCAATTGGCGATTGTAAAACAAAATTCCTGAATTGTTTTTCGCTTTCTTGAAGAAATCTCTTAAATTTTACTGATTCTGTAACGTTATTTGCAACAACCATAATTCCTTTCTCATTGGTAACTTCATCCGTTATAAGGTGGAAGATAGAGTTGAAAAAGGTCTTAACTTCTCTGCCTCTAACCTTGATGTTAAGGCTAAATTCCAGACCTCGCTGGGATTCTCCTGTCTTAAGGACTTTCTTAAGGACATTATGTAGGTTGTTGTCTTGAGCCGGTAAAATACTTAGAAGCGGTATATTACGTACGTCCTTCTCTTTTTTGCCCAAAATTTTAAGCGCCTCAATATTAGCCAGCTCAACCGTAAAATCATTTCCTTTTAGAATAGCGATGCCTACTGGGGCATTCTCTACCAGATTCCTAAATTTTCTCTCCTCGGTTTCTATCTGATCGAATGCCCTATGTAACACTTCGTCATTTCGTTTTTCTTCTTCTATGTTAGAGCTAACCGTTCCTATCCCGACAATTTCATTGGTTATTGAATCCTTCACAGTTACGCAATTCCAATTTATCCAAATGGGGTGCTTGCTTTCCTGATCGAAAACCCGGATTTTTTCTGAAAAATAATCTTCTGTTTTGAGCTTTTGAATAAGCTCTTTGGCTCTTCCTAAATCCTCAGGATAAAT
Organism: Flavobacteriaceae bacterium MAR_2010_188; assembly: GCA_900104375.1. Taxonomy (NCBI): domain Bacteria; kingdom Pseudomonadati; phylum Bacteroidota; class Flavobacteriia; order Flavobacteriales; family Flavobacteriaceae; species Flavobacteriaceae bacterium MAR_2010_188. Next base: position 2,505,440 of record LT629302.1, on the reverse strand, counting down.
GCAATCTAGGAGATTTTTGCCTTCTGTTTTTTCAATTCCAAGTAACTTTCTTCCAGCAGGGTTGCAATACTTTAGATTTAAATTTACATCTGCTAAGCCTATAATTTGTTGACTGGCATCCAGCAACGCCAATAACTTTTGATTTTCTTGCTCTGCGTTATACGCCTCAGTTATATCTTGAAGGGTCCCATTAAATCTGTATGCTTCATTTTTTTCGTTAAACCATGCTCTAACCATGGCTTTCAAAGTTCTTAGTTGTCCAGTTTTCTTGTTTTTGATTTTATAAACGGTATTATAGCGACCGCGGCCCTTTTTTTCTAATGCTTTTTTGATATCGTTTTTAACACGCTCAACATCTTTAGGGTCCATGACATTCGTTGCATTGTCCAAACTTATTTCGTCATTCGCTTCTAAGCCGAACCATTCTTTTAATCTGCCATTAGATTGGAAGTTGTTAGTTAGTGGATCATAATCCCAAGTGGCCAGTTCGGCAGCTTCTATTGCAAAACTCAATTGATTTTCACTTTCTTTAAGTTTTTTTAAACTCAGATGGGTATCGGTGGTTTCTGTACAGCTTACCAATACTCCGCTTGTTGTGCCATTAGTATCCACAATCTGGCTGTAGCAAAAGGTCCAATATGCATCTTCAACTTTACCATCTCTAAAAATTGGCACCAGTTGATTTTCCCTCCACGTAGATTCTCCTGTTTCCCAGACCTTATCGATTAAGGGTTTAATGAAATCCCCTATTTCGGGCCATGCGTCTTTAGCGGGCATTCCCAATATAGATGGATGCTTACCCTTAACACCTAAACTGGGGATATAAGCGTCATTGTAAAAACAATTCAAATTGTTTCCCCACCAGATAAACATGGGGAACTTAGAATTCAGTAGGGTGTTAAGTAAAATTTTTAGGGTATCTGGCCAGCTAGCTGGATGATCTAGTTCAGTTTTAGACCAATCTTTGGCCAAAATTATTTTGGCCAACTCACTATTTCCGGATATAAAAGGCAAATGATTTGCTAAATTTTTATCCTTCATATCTGTTGGTTAGAAAACTATATTATGTTGTTGACCAGAATCACCATGATCATTCATTATAACAGAAATGCATTCTGAAATCTTTGCCTTAAGATCGGGATACGTTGAAGGTTTTTGTAAAAATAAATTGGCGCCACTGTTGAGCAGTTTTTCAGTTTTATTTTCACTAAAGGAGGTTGAGTAGATAATTACAGGAATCTCTCTTGTTTTTGAATCATTTTTTAATTCTAAGAGCAATTCTTCGCCGTCCATCATGGGCATATTCAAATCTATGAATATCATATGTGGGATGACATCATTAGTTTCAAAATAATCTAACAACTGATTCGCTCCTTCAAAGACATCGACTTTTATATTCCCGTCGATTTTCTTTATCGCATCGGTAAATAAAAATCTATCATCTTCGTCGTCGTCGGTCAGAAATATGTGGCAATTTGTTACAGGCATGGTTAAAATTAGTCAAAAGTGAAAATTACAAATTTTTAATTCTTTCCATGAGATTTTTTGATACGATGCGATATAAAAAAAAAGCCCGGACAAATTGTCCAGGCTTTCTTTATCAATTAAGATTTTTTCTTAGTTATCATCAGCAACGTCGTCAGCAACGTCATCTGTAGCTTGATCTACAGCGTCACCAACAGCTTCACCAGCTTCCTTGGTTTCGTTTACTGCATTGTCAACTGCTTGACCAGTTTTTTCGAAAGCACCTTCAACTGCATCACCAGTTTCTTCAGCAGCATTTTCCATTGCGTCTCCTGCATTTTCTACATCATCCATGTCGTCAATATCATCAACTTCTTTGTTTTCTCTGCAAGAGTTAACATTTAAAGCCAAGGCAAATACTAGTGCTGTGCTTAAAAAAATTTTTTTCATTGTAATAGTTTTAGTGTTAAAATTAATTTGCAAACTTAATAACTTATTTTGATTTTCCCTATAAAATAAGGTTCAATCCATTATCTATAGTTTAGAAATCAGTTTTATATACGTATGATATCGGTTATTTGGATTACCGCACCTTTATTATTTTTAATATATTTTTCATTAACATTTCCGATTTTAATCCGTGTGTTTTCATCTTGGATTAATTGAAAATAGTTATCGGATAATTCAGCATAGTTTTTTATGGGAATAATACCGCCGAAATCTGTTAATTTAATTGCTTCAGGAAACCGTTTGTAATTATTCCCAATAATTATAGGAATGCCAAAAACGGCTGGCTCCAATATATTATGTAGCCCAGATTTCCCAACCGCACCGCCAACGTATGCAATATCTGCATAAGCATAAGTGCGAGAAAGATAGCCAATGGCATCTAAAATCATGACCGAAGCTTCAGTTCTTCCCTTATCACTATTGGTAAATCTAATTGAAGGCAGCTCTATAGATTTTTGTAATTCGTTGAGGTGACTTTCTTTTATTTCATGAGGAACCACCAGAAATTTTAAATTTTGGAATGAATTCTCATTGATGAATTTTACTATATACTTTTCATCTTCAGGCCAAGTGCTTCCAAATACCAATAAAAGGTCGTTTTGTTTAAAATCAGCTAACCAATCCAAGGTATTGTCTTGCTCTAATTGCTGAAAAACTCGGTCTAGTCTGGTGTCTTCAGCGATTACTGCGGCTTTATAACCAATATTATTCAGCAACTGTTTGGAATTATTATCTTGGACGAAAATAAGTTCAAAGGATTTAAGCGCTTGCTTTAGTTTGCTACCATACCATTTAAAGTAGATTTGGTCTTTGCGAAATAAAGCAGAAATCAAATAGGTTTTACAATTTATTCTATTAAGCTCCAAAAGGTAGTTTGCCCAAATTTCATATTTAACAAATACCGCCAATTGTGGCTTTAGCAGCTTTACAAAATGTTTTGCGTTCTGTGGAGTGTCGACAGGTAAATAGACCACCGCATCTGCAATGGGAGAATTTTTACGGGTTATAAATCCGCTTGGAGAAAAGAAACTTAATACAATAAAGTGCTTTGGATATCTTTCTCTTAATATTTTGAATACCGGAAGTCCTTGTTCGTACTCACCTAGCGAAGCACAATGAAACCAAATAACCGGGGATTTGCCGTCGTATTTGTTTTTTAAGATCTCTAAAGTTTCGGCTCTGCCAGTATTTCCTGTTTTCGCCTTCTTATTAAAAAGAGAAAAAAAACGCAAAAACAGCGCTAAAATATATGTCCCTAAATTATATAACATAAGGTTTAATGATGGGCTAAAATACGGTAGTTTGAAGAAATACCATTGGTCAGCAGTTTTCATTTTTGTAATTTCGCTAGCAATACTATTCGTGACAACAACGTTTTCAGTAAAAAATTTTGAATGAAAAAAATTCAGATGGTGGACCTAAAGGGTCAATACGCCAAAATAAAGGATGATGTTGATTCTTCATTGGCCGAGGTATTAGACTCTACGGCATTTATCAACGGTCCAAAAGTTCAGCAATTTCAAAAGAATTTAGAGGAATATCTAGATGTAAAGCATGTGATTCCTTGTGCAAATGGTACCGATGCTCTTCAAATTGCATTGATGGGCTTAGGTCTGCAACAAGGCGATGAGGTTATAACTTCAGATTTCACATTTGCGGCAACGGCAGAAGTTATTGCATTATTAAAGTTGACTCCCGTTTTGGTTGATGTAGATGAGGATTCCTTCAACATTAATATTGAAGCCATCAAGAATGCGATTACGCCAAGGACAAAGGCAATAATTCCGGTTCATTTATTTGGTCTTGCTGCTAATATGGAAGAGATTATGAATCTCGCCAACAAGCACAACATTTTTGTAGTTGAAGACAATGCACAAGCCATTGGTTCTAATTATAAATTCAGTGATGGTAAAGTCGCCAAAACTGGAACGATTGGCCACGTAGGCACAACTTCTTTTTTCCCATCTAAAAATCTTGGGTGTTACGGTGATGGTGGAGCAATTTTTACAAATGATGACAAACTTGCACATACCTTGAGAGGTATTGTAAACCACGGAATGTATGAGCGCTATCATCACGATGTCGTGGGTGTAAATTCACGATTAGATTCGATGCAAGCTGCAATCTTGGACATTAAATTAGGAAACTTAAACGATTATAATGATGCACGTCGGGAAGCTGCGAGAAAATATACTTCTGCTTTAAAAGACCATGAGAAAGTCATTGTCCCAAGTGGAAAGGATAGTTGCCAAGGAATTTGTGACACTTGCGATTGCCACGTTTTTCATCAATACACCTTGAGAATAATAAATTCTAATCGAGATAAATTGGTTAAACATCTCAATGAAAATGATATCCCATGCGGTGTTTACTACCCAATTCCACTACACAGTCAAAAAGCATATAAGGATTCAAGATATGTGGAGACCGATTTTGTGGTCACCAATCAATTGGTAAAGGAAGTTGTTTCATTGCCGATGCATACAGAATTAGAGGATGATCAAATAGATTATATCACAAAAACCATTACAGATTATTTAAATAGCAATTAGTAAATGAAAATATTAGTTACCGGTGGCCTTGGTTTTATAGGGTCACACACTGTGGTAGAACTGCAAGAACAAGGTTTTGAGGTTGTAGTGATCGATGATCTTTCTAATTCTTCAACAGATGTTTTAGATGGTATAAAAGCAATAACCGGTAAAGCCCCAGAATTTGACGAGCTAGACCTTCGTGACAAAAATAAGGTTCTTTCATTTTTTGAAAAACACCACGATATTGTTGGGGTTATCCATTTTGCAGCAAGTAAGGCAGTAGGCGAAAGTGTTGATAAACCTTTGCTTTATTATGAAAACAATTTAAATACCTTAATTTATATTTTACAATCTGTACTTAAGTTGAAGGACCAAAACTTCATATTTAGTTCGTCCTGCACGGTTTATGGCCAAGCCGATTCCATGCCGATCACCGAGGATGCACCAATAAAAATGGCAGAATCGCCTTATGGAAATACCAAACAGATAGGAGAGGAGATCATTAGGGATAGCTGTAAAGTTTATGATTCGCTAAACGCCATTGCGCTTAGATATTTTAACCCAATTGGCGCACATTCTTCAATTGAAATTGGCGAACTTCCATTAGGTGTGCCTCAGAATTTAGTTCCATTTTTAACTCAGACGGTTGCAGGATTAAGAGAGCAGCTTTCGGTATTCGGTAATGATTATCCAACACCAGACGGAACGTGTATTCGCGATTATATACATGTAGTTGATTTGGCAAAAGCCCATGTGGTTGCCATAAAACGCCTTATCGATGGCAAGATGGAAAGTAATTTTGAAGTCTTTAATATTGGTACTGGCATTGGTAGTTCTGTTCTTGAGGTCATAAATTCCTTTGAAAAATCCACCGGAGAAAAGGTGAATTTTAAATTCGCGCCAAGAAGACCTGGAGATGTGGTTGAAGCTTACGCAGATACTTCAAAATCTAATGATATATTAGGCTGGAAATCGGTTTACAGTCTCGATGATGCTATGGAATCTTCCTGGAAATGGGAGAAAAAAATCAGGAATATTTCAAAATAAACTTTCATTTAATCTTAAAATCTTGAATCTAAAGGATTTTTACGATTCAGAATAGTTCAAGGTTTTCGGCTAAGATTCAGAATATGTAATTATTCTGCTTTATACTTTACACATCTCACAATCAAATTTAGACTTAACCTTGTTTTAACGCTTCTAACTTGGCTAAGACCATAGAAGTTCGTTGTTTTGTAGCCAAAGAAGTGATAAAATGAAATTGATAAACATAACAAGAGAGACAAAAACTGAGGAACGCTATACTCCAAAAATGGGTTTCTTAAATACTAAAGTGACTTATATCAAAAAGAGATTTTTGAAATTTCCGTTAGCGACCCTTCATAAGTATCGTGAGACTTATTACGGTGAAGTTAAGGACTGCGAAGAATGCAGTTTGAATAGATAAGATTATTCTACTTCGGTTACTACCGTTTCATTTTCTGCTTTTCTATGCTTATTATTCTTGAAGCTAGCATATAACAGAACAATCATTCCAAAAGTGACGGACATATCTGCAATATTGAATATTCCGGTTCTAATGGCACCTCCTAAATCAATATGAAGGAAATCTGTCACCGAGCCAAATGCGATTCTGTCGAATACATTGGAAATCCCCCCGCCTATAATACAGCAAAAAGCAATTAGGCTCAATTGGTCTAGACTTGTGTTTTTAATGACGTGGTAAAGAACATAAGAAAGAACTATTACCGGCAGTATAAGCAGAAAAATAAGCTTAACGGTTGGTCCTAAATCACTTCCCATTCCTAGAAAAGCACCAGTATTTTCGACATTTGTCAAAATAAACTTATCACTGATTACTTCAATAACCTCGCGATAGGCGATTTCTGACCTTACGATTACTTTCGAAATCTGGTCGAAAACGATGTTTAAGAAAATTATAATTACAATAAAAAGTGTGCGGTTCATTTTTGTTTTTTTTATGATTAAATCGTGGCAGAAGATGTTTCCATCTCTCGATTTATTTTCTTCACCAATCCTTGTAGAACCTTCCCAGGGCCAACTTCAATAAAATTAGTGGCTCCATCAGCAATCATTTGCTCAACAGATTGAGTCCAACGCACTGGAGCAGTTAATTGTGAAATTAGATTTTTCTTTATTTCTGAACTATCGGTTACTTTACTGGCAGTAACATTTTGATAAATGGGGCAAAGTGGATTATTGAATTGGGTGTTTTCAATCGCCGAAGCAAGCTCTTCTCTGGCCGGCTCCATCATCGGTGAGTGAAATGCGCCACCAACTGGCAACAACAAGGCTCGTCTTGCGCCTTTAGCCGTGAGTTCTATGCATGCCTCATTAACAGCTTCAACTTCACCGGAAATAACCAACTGACCAGGGCAATTAAAGTTCGCCGCAACTACGATTCCTTCGATGCTAGCACATACCTTCTCTACAATGTCATCGTCCAGGCCTAAAACCGCCGCCATTGTACTTTGTTGTATTTCACAAGCCTTTTGCATAGCTAATGCCCGTTGTGAAACTAGTAAAAGGCCATCTTCAAAACTTAAGGAACCATTAGCTACCAAAGCCGAAAATTCTCCTAAAGAATGACCTGCAACCATATCTGGCTTAAAATTGTCACCAAGAGATTTTGCCAAGGCAACCGAATGAAGAAAAATTGCGGGCTGAGTGACTTTGGTCTCCTTTAAATCCTCCGCCGAACCTTCGAACATTATATCCGTAAGCTTAAAACCTAAAAGTTCATTGGCTTTATCAAAAAGGGATTTTGCTATAGAAGATGCTTCATAAAGGTCTTTACCCATGCCTGTAAATTGGGCTCCTTGACCGGGGAATATATAGGCTGTCATTTGGTTGAATTTAATCCTGCAAAAATAGGAATATTATTTTTCGTATTTGGTCAGTTTCTAGATTGAAGATTTCTAGCTTATTTTCAGTTAGAGAATGTAGAGGGAAAGTTTAAGAGTTATCAATATCCTTGATAAATCTAGCGGGACTTCCGCCTACAAATGTGTTTGGTTCAACATCTTTAGTGACCACGGCTCCGGCTCCGATTACCGTTCCATCGCCAATGGTAACGCCCGGGCAAATAGTTGCATTGCCTCCTATCCAAACATTTTTACCAATATTAATTGGCTTTGCATATTCAAGACCAGAAATTCTTGCTTCGACTTCTAAAGGATGGGTGGCAGTATAAATTTGGACATATGGCCCAATCATGGTATTAGAACCAATTTTAACCGCTGCAACATCAAGAATGCAGCAATTAAAATTCATAAAAACTTTTTCGCCCAAACTAATGTTATAGCCATAATCGCAATAGAATGGTGGTTCTATCCAAAATTTGGAAGTTTTGCCGAGCAATCGGTCGAATAAACTTTTGCGCTCTTTTACCGAATTTTCATCTAAAGAATTGATTTTTTGAAATAAAAGTCGGGCTTCGTAACGTTCTTTGCTCAGAACTTGATCAAGAGGATTATACATTAATCCTTTTAGCATTTTATCCTTCTCGGTCATAGATAGGAGATTTAGTTTTGTTTATTGAATCCTATCGTAAGTAATAAAGCTAAAAGGATACTCGTTGCTAGAATCTTCGGTGTGATATTTTCTGCTTACTTCCTTCCACTTAAATGGACTTATTTCAGGGAAATAGGTATCGCCATCAAATTTTGAATGAACTCTGGTCATCTCAATCCTATCTGCAATTGCCATTCCTTGATTATAAATTTCGCCGCCACCAATAATAAAAGGCTGACTATCGGTTTTAGCGGCTTCTATCGCGGCTGGAAGATTGTCCACTACAATAACACCCTCAGGAACTTTATAATTCTGTTGTCTCGTAATTACGATATGGGTTCTATTTGGAAGCGGCATTTTAAGACTTTCATAAGTAATCCTACCCATAATGATATGGTGGCCAGAGGTCAACTTTTTAAAACGTTGTAAGTCATCCTTTAAATGCCAAATTAATTTATTGTCCTTGCCGATGGCATTATCTTCTCCAGCCGCCACAATCATGGTCAGTAGATTTTTTTGGTGAATTGCCGGACTGCTGGTTATATGTTGAGTTTGATTTACTCTCTGTGGTAAAGGATTTTCTTTTTCCACTTTTAGCTGAAGAGCTTCAATTCTTGCTTTTTGTTTTGCGACCAGTTTGTCGAGTTCTTGTTGTTCCCAATCTTTTCCCATAAAATTATGGGTGATGAAGACATTTATAAAATGGTTAATAAATATGAAGAGCCAGAGGGAGATGGCATAAACAAACCATTGTTTGATGCCAAGAAATTCAAAATCTTCTCCGATCCCTAAACCTGTGTTAGCGACGATCAAGAAGACCGCGCCGATTAGAAAAATTACAAAATGTATATATAACCGTTTTTTTTGCTTTATCCTTCTTTCGGCATTTTTTATAAGGGCAAGTTGCTCTTTATCTATCTGGGGGACTGGTTTCTTTTTTCCGAACATTGTCTCTTCTTTGGGGGCAAAGTTAAAATAAAACATCGAAAACGTTAAAGTAAATATTCGAGGGCGATTTTAGCGTCTAACCGAAAACGTTATAGTTGTAAACGACTTGATTATCAATCGTTAAAGTTAAAAACTCGGATTACTAAAATTTCAGTTTAACTTCTAAAAAATTCTGAAATTAGTAGTTTGTTGAAGAAGATTTTATCAAAATCATAAATCTTTCCCATTAACATCTATAAACTTTGTGTCAGATTTTTTCTTTTCTACATTTGCCAAATAATTAATAATTAATTTATTATGGCAATTACAAAACAATATTTAAAAAGCAAGTCTTTGTGCAAAGTTACTTTTACAGTACCAGCTAAAGAGGCAAATGAAGTAGCGGTTGTTGGTAACTTCAACTCTTGGGATACCGATGCCAATACCCTTAAGAAGCAAAAAAATGGTCAATTTAAAGGAACCATTAGCTTAGAGAAAGATCAGTCTTATGAATTCAGATATGTTGTTGATGGAACTTACGTCAATGATGACCAAGCAGATGCTTACGCATGGAGTGATTACGCTTCAGCAGAAAATTCTGTAATCGAATTATAAGGATTTAGAAATCTTTAAATTTAAAGGCTTCCAGAGGTTTGGTAGCCTTTTTGTTTTTATACGGCAACCATTCCTTTAATATGAGGATGCGGATTATAATCTACCAATTCAAAATCTTCAAACTTAAAGTCGAAGATATTCTTGATTTCCGGATTCAATTTCATGGTTGGTAACGTCCGTGGAGGGCGGCTTAGTTGCAATTCTAATTGTTCAAAATGATTGCTGTAGATATGGGCATCGCCAAAAGTATGTACAAAATCTCCTGCCTCGTAACCGCAAACCTGGGCAATCATCATCGTTAGAAGTGCGTAGGAAGCAATATTGAAGGGAACGCCCAAGAATATATCCGCACTGCGCTGGTATAATTGACATGAAAGCTTCGACTTTGTCTCCCCTTTGGTTTTATCTGGTTGTGCTACATAAAATTGAAAGAAAGCATGGCAAGGTGGGAGTGCAGCTTTTCCATTGGCGACATTTTCACTGAATGATTTAGAAGTATCCGGTAAAACTGAAGGATTCCAAGCGCTGACCAGCATTCTTCTGCTATCTGGATTTGTTTTTAAAACGTCGATTACTTCTTTAATTTGGTCTATTTCATCACTGTTCCAGTTACGCCATTGGTGACCATAAACCGGTCCTAAATCACCATTTTCGTCTGCCCATGCATCCCAAATCTTAACGCCATTTTCTTTAAGGTAAGCAATATTAGTTTCGCCTTTAAGAAACCAGAGAAGTTCGTAGATAATAGACTTTAGATGAAGTTTTTTCGTGGTAACCATGGGAAAGCCTTCGCTTAAATCAAAGCGCATTTGATACCCAAATACACTTTTCGTTCCCGTGCCGGTGCGATCGCTCTTTTCGTTTCCTTCCTCTAAAACGTGCTTAACTAAATCTAAATATTGCTTCATAATAATTCCCCGCGCAGGCGGGGGGATCTTTTAAAAGTATCGTTAATAATATGCTTGGTGATAAAATTAAAAAATTGATAGTTTTTAGAAATATCGAATCCTGAAATTCTTTTAGAACTTATTAACTAATGAATTTTGAGCTTTCTAAAATGAGACCCTGAATCCAGTTCAGGGTGACAAATAATTTTATACCTATCAAGATTAATCTACCTGCTAGAAGGTAGCCTTGTTTCGGCATTTTATAATATTCCTTTAAACTACGAACTTAAGAGATTCCTGCTTTCGCAGGGTTTTTGTTAACCGATTATCATACCAGCAATGGTAGCTGATAGAAGAGAAGCAACCGTACCGCCAATCAGTGCCTTAATTCCGAATTCTGAAAGGGTTTTTCTTTGTCCTGGAGCTAAAGAACCTATGCCTCCGATCTGAATGCCTATCGACGCAAAATTTGCAAATCCACAGAGCATATAAGTTGCCATGATGATTGATTTTTCAAATTTAAGGTGCATTACATTACTGGCATTTTTTAATTCCGCAAGTTGAATGTAACCCACAAACTCACTGGCCGCAAGTTTAATTCCTAAGAGCTGACCCATAAGTGCCATATCTTCTTTTGCGACCCCAATTAACCACATTACTGGAGCAAAAATATACCCCAGTACAAATTCTAAAGAAAGTTTTTGGTAAGGTGTATGTGCGATAATCCAGGAATTAATTCCTGTTAGACCGCCAATTTTTTCAAATCCAAAATTAATCATCGCGATAAAGGCAATAAAAACCAGTAGCATTGCGCCAACATTTGCAGCCAATTTTAGCCCTTCGGTAGTTCCATTTGCAATAGCATCCAAGACGTTTGAGCCTATATTTTCTTGGGTAACCTCTATTTCGGAGTTTACGGCTTGCTGTTGTGGATACAGCATTTTTGAAATCACGATAGCTCCAGGCGCTGCCATTACAGATGCGGTAAGCAAATGTTTGGCATAGAAGATTTTTAAAGCTTGATCTTCACCGCCTAAAAATCCGATGTATGCGGCTAATACGCCGCCGGCAACAGTTGCCATTCCCCCGACCATGACCAAAAGAATTTCTGAACGCGTCATTTTTTCTAGATAGGCCTTTATCATTAAAGGGGCTTCAGTCTGTCCAAGGAAAATATTACCTGCAACACTAAGACTTTCGGCTCCTGAAATCCCAAGAAATCTGGTCATTAGATAGGCTAATCCTTTTACGACAATTTGGATCACGCCCAAATAGAAGAGTAGAGAAGTTAATGCTGAAAAGAATATAATGGTGGGCAAAACCTGGAAAAGAAAGATAAAACCAAAGTTTTCAACATCCATCATATCGCCAAGAAGAAAGATGCTTCCGGCTTGGGTAAACTCTAAAATCTTAACGAAAATCTTTCCTACGAATTCGAAAATACTCTGTATAAAAGGAACTTTTAAAACCCCGATGGCTAGCACAAGTTGTGCGATTAAGCCAAAACCAACGGTTTTCCAACTAATTGCTTTTCTATTAGAACTTAATAGGAATGATAATACCAATAAAACTACCATACCAAGAATTCCTCTTAAGAGACTCCCAATAGAAAATCCTTCACTTGGGATGATGGTACTTTGATTATCATCATTAGAAATCGCCACCATAGCGTCTTCTAAGTCTAATGATTTGGTAAATTTATAGGTTGCATTTTTTTCGGAAAATACCAAGGTAGAATCGGTGAGTTCCGAAATTCTATAGCGCCTGATTGTATCGTTGGGAGTAGAAAAATAGAAAACCAACAGATTGTTCTGGTGAATATAATCGCCAGTGGCAACGGATTTATCATTATCTGTGGTGAAAGTTGAAAAGCTTCCGTTTTGTAAATCTAATATTCCGCTTGACTGATTTTTTTCAAAAAGGTTTGGCGAATTTGCGTTTTCGATGGAATTAATTTTCCATTCTTGTTCTATTTCTTGGGCTAAAGTTGAGGTAGATACAAAAAAAATAGCTGTAAGAGCTATAAGTAATTGACGCATTGAAATGTTTTTATCGTTTAGAAATCTCATCTCTGATCTTCGCAGCGGTTTCATAATCCTCGTTTGCAACAGCTTCATCCAATAAGGTGTTTAAGTCCGCCAAAGATTTGGATTTATAATCTGTCTTTATATTCGATTCAATTTCTTCTGCAATAAGATCGTCTACCAAGATGCTGTCCTGATCATCTTCATCTTTCTTCGGATTTACTTTCAAGTAAATACCGGCTTTGTCCAAGATATTCTTATAGGTAAAGATAGGTGCGCTAAAACGCAGGGCCAATGCAATTGCATCGCTGGTTCTAGCATCGATAATTTCTTCAATCTTATCCCTTTCACATATAAGACTGCTATAAAAAACGCCATCCACAAGCTTATGGATAATCACTTGCTTCACTACGATTTCATAGCGATCGGCAAAATTCTTGAAAAGGTCGTGGGTAAGAGGTCTTGGAGGTCTAATTTCCTTTTCTAAAGCGATAGCGATAGATTGAGCTTCAAAAGCACCTATAACAATAGGTAATTTACGGTCGCCATCAACTTCATTTAATATCAAAGCGTACGCGCCATTTTGTGTTTGGCTGTAAGATATTCCCTTGATGTTTAAACGGACTAAACTCATAATTTTAAAAACGCAAAGAACTGTTTAAATTCGGACTTTACCAAACTACAACTAAGAGATTGGTTTTTTTAGATTCCAATTTAAACAGTCCTTGATTATTACAAGATAAAAAAATTAAGCGTTTTTCGCTTTAAATTCCTTCAGTTTTTCGGTAAGTCGCGGTACAATTTCGAAGGCATCACCAACCACTCCGTAATCGGCAGCTTTAAAAAACGGTGCCTCTGGGTCATTGTTAATCACTACCTTAACCTTAGACGCATTAATACCGGCTAAGTGTTGAATTGCTCCAGAAATCCCAACTGCGATATATAAGTTAGAAGCTACCGGCTTCCCAGTCTGTCCAACGTGTTCGCTATGAGGTCTCCATCCTAAATCTGAGACTGGTTTAGAGCAGGCCGTTGCAGCACCTAAAACCTCAGCCAACTCTTCAATCATTCCCCAGTTTTCTGGACCTTTTAGTCCACGTCCACCAGAAACCACTATGTCTGCATCTGCAATAGTTACTTTATTGGTTGCTTTATCTACTGATTCTACATGAACGCCCATTTCTGGAATCGAAGGTGAAAAATCTTCGGCAGTCGCCGCTGATGAATTTTCTTTAAGTCCGAATGAATTTTTTGAAAGTCCAACGATTTTCTTATCCGTTTCGATGTTGGTAAAGTTGAAAGCTTTATTGGTAAAAGCTGTTCTTTTTACCGTAAATGGTGAAGTGCTTGATGGAACATCCACCACGTTTGAAGCATACCCTGCATCTAATTTAACTGCCAATAAAGGCGCCAAATATTTACTATCTGCACTTGAGCTTACCACAACGACTTTACAATCTTCCTTTTCTGCTGCTTGTTTTATTGCTTCTGCATAGCCATTAGCGTTGAATTTTGCCAATTCGCTATTATTTACTTTAAGAACTTTATCTACTCCGTGATTTCCGAGTACGGAGACATCGTCTGCATTAAATGTGATTGCTGTTACCGAAGTACCCATCTGCTCTGCAATTGCTTTTGCGTATGATGCGACCTCGAGAGCAACCTTTTTAAATTCACCGTTTTCTGATTCTGTATATACTAAAACTGACATATGTTTATTTTTATTTGTTAGATACTAGATACTAGATTCAATTTCAATTTCGATTTCATCTTCTTCTAGATAACCTTGGCTTCATTATGAAGCAGATTAACCAATTCTTCCATATTATCGGCATCGATCATGGTAATTGCTCCCTTAGCTTCAGGTTTCTCAAATCTTACCGATTCTGTTTCAGTTTCTGCCGAGGTCGGTTCAACAACATTTAAAGGCTTTTTACGAGCCATCATAATTCCTCGCATATTCGGAATCCTTAAATCACTTTCTTCAACCAATCCTTTTTGCCCACCAATTACAAGTGGGAGGGAGGTGCTAACCGTTTCTTTTCCACCATCTATTTCTCTAACTGCAGTGGCTTTAGCGCCTTCAACTTCTAATTTAATACAGTTGGTAACGAAATTTGCGCCAACTAGAGAAGCTAGCATTCCAGGAACCATTCCACCGTTATAATCAATCGATTCTCTACCAGCAATTACCAAATCGTAACCTCCATCCTTAACCACATTTGCCAATTGTTTCGCAACCGCGTAGCCATCCGTGGCTGGAGTATTCACTCTTATCGCAGAATCCGCACCGATAGCCAAGGCTTTTCTTAAGGTTGGTTCAGTTTCTGGTCCACCAACATTGGCAACATCTACCGTTGCTCCTTGTTTCTCTTTAAACCACATGGCGCGAGTAAGGCCAAATTCGTCATTAGGATTGATTACAAATTGTACCCCAGATGTATCGAACTTGGTATTGTTGTCCGTAAAATTGATTTTTGAGGTTGTATCAGGCACATGACTTATGCACACAAGAATCTTCATCTTCGTTTGTATTTAGGTTATTGTTGTTAATTTGAAAATGGAAATTATCCCGAAGATGACTGCTATAATGGCCATTGCGACCGAATATTTCCAACTGAAATTTTTGATTTATCATCAAAAAATCATCAGGATACGAAGGTAAATATTTTATTCTGACTTTTTACTATGCATGCATAATAAATTTAAAATTTATAGGGAGCACATACTTTTTCTTTTATTGCTATTTTTGTGCTTTCAAATAAAGTAGACGAGAATGAAGACAATTCAATTTAGAGAGGCTATTTGCGAAGCAATGAGCGAGGAAATGAGAAGGGATGAAACCATTTATTTAATGGGTGAGGAAGTGGCAGAATATAATGGTGCTTACAAGGCTTCTAAAGGGATGTTAGATGAGTTCGGTGCCAAACGTGTTATCGATACGCCGATTTCGGAACTTGGTTTTGCTGGTGTTGCAATTGGTTCTACCATGACTGGTAACAGACCGATCGTTGAATATATGACCTTTAACTTTTCTCTAGTTGGGATTGACCAAATTATTAATAATGCTGCGAAAATTCGCCAAATGTCCGGTGGACAATTTAATTGCCCAATTGTTTTTAGAGGTCCAACCGCATCGGCTGGGCAATTAGCCGCAACACACTCCCAGGCATTTGAAAGCTGGTTTGCAAATACTCCGGGTCTTAAAGTTATTGTTCCCTCAAATCCTTACGATGCAAAAGGACTTTTAAAATCTGCAATTCGTGATGACGATCCGGTCATTTTTATGGAAAGCGAGCAGATGTATGGTGATAAAGGTGAAGTGCCCGAAGGAGAATATACAATCCCGATCGGTGTTGCCGAAATAAAAAGAGAAGGTACCGATGTTACCATTGTGTCTTTCGGAAAAATAATAAAGGAGGCTTACAAAGCGGCGGAAGAATTAGAGAAGGAAGGTATTTCTTGTGAAATCATCGACCTTAGAACAGTTAGGCCAATGGATAGAGATGCTATCCTAAAATCGGTTAAAAAAACAAATAGGTTGGTAGTTTTAGAAGAAGCTTGGCCGTTTGGAAATGTTGCTACCGATATTACGTATTTAGTACAATCTGAAGCATTTGATTACCTAGATGCTCCGGTGATCAAAATAAACACAGCCGATACCCCAGCTCCTTATTCTCCAGTTCTATTCGAAGAGTGGCTGCCAAACAGCGACGATGTAGTTAAGGCAGTTAAAAAGGTGATGTATAAAAAGTAAAAACTAGCATTAAAATGCTTTATTCAAACTTCATCAGCATGATTGTCGATGGAGTTTTTTAATATGAAGAACTATTTTCTTTTACTCATACTAGTTCAATTTTCATTTTTGACTTTTTCCCAAACTAAGGTGAGTGGAGAAGTTTTTGACGAGAAAAATGACCCTATTGCCTTTTGTAACGTACTTTTTAAAGGAACTTCTACCGGAACCATCACCAATGAGAATGGCGTCTTCTATTTAGAATCGGCGGAAACACAAGATACCTTGGTAATTTCCTTTTTAGGATATCAGCGTTTAGAATTTCCTCTTATTCAAAAGGTCAGCTATAATCTTAAATTCAACCTAAAGGAAGAATCCGAAGAATTGGGACAGGTTATGATTGTTGCTGGTAAACAATCAAAAAAGAACAATCCCGCAATCGACATTTTACGAAAAATTTGGGAACGAAAGCGCCAAAATGGTCTTAGACAGTTTAATCAATATCAATACGATAAGTACGAAAAAGTAGAATTTGACCTCAACACCATCGACAGTGCAACCATAAAAAGTAAGCTTTTTAAGGGGATGGAATTTGTCTTCGATAAAGTTGATACTTCTAATGTAACGGGAAAAACCTATCTCCCCATGTTCATCAACGAGTCAATAAGCAAGGTTGTTGGAGATAATATCCTTAACAAAGAGAAAGAAGATCTTCAGGGAAATAAGAATTCAGGTTTCAGCAATAATCAGATTGTAGTAGATTTTGTGCAAGACCTTTATTCTGAATACGATATCTATGAAAATTACTTACGCTTCTTTGATAAAAGCTTTATTAGTCCGCTTTCTAAAACCGGTATCAACACTTATAATTATGTGCTTGCTGATAGTGCATTTATAAAAGATAAATGGTGCTATAACATTATCTATTATCCCCGCCGTAAAAATGAACTCACCTTTAAAGGCGATTTTTGGGTGAATGACAGTACTTGGGCAATCAAGGAAATAAACATGCAAGCATCAAAAAGTGCAAACATAAACTGGGTAAAGGAAATTTATATTGAACAAGAATTTGAAGTGCTGAACGATTCTGTTTTCTTGATAGAACGCGATTACTTTATGTCTGATTTCGCCTTTAATAAAAAGGAAGAGTCAAAAGGAATCTACGGTAAGCGAACAACTCTTTATGACAATTATAAATTCAACCAGAAAGTAGACCCAAAATATTATGATAGGGAAGTCTACTATTACGATCAAGATGTCTACAATCGTCCAGATGATTTTTGGGAGCAGAACCGTTTAGAAAAACTTAATCAAGATGAAAAGGGCATTTATCAAATGCTCGATACATTGAAAACGGTTAAGAAATTCCAACGATTATATAATCTTGGAAGCATCTTAGCATCAGGTTATATAGAGTTCCCAAGTATCAATTTCGATTACGGTCCAATTTTTTCAACTTTTGGTTTTAATGAAGTTGAAGGGGTTAGGATTAGAGGAGGCGGAAGAACTTATTTTGGCCAAAACGATATCTGGAGATTGGAAGGATTCGGTGCGTACGGTTTTAGGGATGATAAATTTAAATACGGAATTTCCGGGAAATGGCTGATCGATAAGAAAAGCAGGT
Source organism: Flavobacteriaceae bacterium MAR_2010_188 (assembly GCA_900104375.1). Taxonomy (NCBI): domain Bacteria; kingdom Pseudomonadati; phylum Bacteroidota; class Flavobacteriia; order Flavobacteriales; family Flavobacteriaceae; species Flavobacteriaceae bacterium MAR_2010_188. The sequence goes on along the minus strand of LT629302.1, from coordinate 2,487,585 downwards.
TTATTATTTCCGGAGGCAATCGGCGCGATGTAGAACAGATTGGGGCCAGCCTTACTCTTTCAACGGATGTCCTCGGCCGCGGTCTTGCTTCATCTGCAGTTGTAGGGACTAGTGCCAACGATAAGCTAACCAGTATAAATATCACAACTTTTGCTGCAGAGATAGAGCCTGTTAGAAACCTAATCTTCCGCGCCAGTGGTAATTACAGAACCTTGGCTTCGGCATCTAAAACGTTCAGCTTAGATTTCTTCGATGATGAGGAGGCAGATGGGATTTCTTCAGAAATAAAACAGTTTGAAAGTTCATTGTCTATCGAATATTATCCAAATCGTAAAATGACTGGCTTTGGGGTGGAAAGACGTACCGCAAATGACGGATTTCCGCAACTATTCACTCAAGTAAGTAGAGGGGACAAGAGTCTGTTCAATAGTGATTTTGACTATACCAAAGTTCAATTTTCTTATATACAGCCTTGGCAGATTGGCGGTATTGGTCGTTTAACTTCTGTAGTGGAGGTTGGTAAAACTTTTGGCGCAGTTCCATTAGGGCTTTTGAGTGTCATTCCGGGTAATCAATCTTACTTCAATATTTTTAATACATTCAATCAACTAGATTTTTACGAATTCGTTACCGACACCTATGCTTCGGTACATCTTGAGCATAACTTTAACGGTCGGATTTTCGCTAGAGTACCATTCTTAAGGAAGGCAAACCTTCGTGAGATTATAGGTGTTCGCGGTGCTTATGGTGAAATCTCTGATGAAAACCGGGCCTTAAATGCGACGGGTGAGGCTTACCTTGCTCCATCTGATGAGCCATACTACGAATATTATTTTGGAGTAGGGAACATCTTCAAAATTCTCAGGATTGATGTGAATTTTAGAGGAAACTATAAAGACTTACCAGACGCTAGAAACTTTGGAGTAACAGGAAGTTTTGGGTTTTACTTTTAATCTTTCAAGTACGCAGTATTTAGTACTAAGTATTTAGATTTTAGAGAATAGAGAATACGTTTTAGGGATTAGGAATTAGGTTGTAGGGAATATTAAGTACTAAGTATTAAGAATTAAGTATTGAGTATGGAATAACAAGTATGTAAATATGAAATAATTATTTTTCTAACTTCTAACTTCTAACTTCTAACAACTAACAACTAACAACCAACAACCAGAGTCTAATCCTGGCACTCAAAACAATGGATAAGATTTCCTTTTATATCCTTGTCATTAGAGCCTTTTAATGGTTCTTGCAAAATTCCTCTCTCTTCAATACTAGTTCTAAAAGCTTCAGCATATTGTACTAACTTATCTCTACGTGCTTTTATTTTTCTGATAAGGTCGTCTCCATTTAAATCATAAATCTGTTTTGGCCAGACCTTAAACGCATCGTTAATGACCTTATCGGTTAAGACTTTTTGAATGTATTCTGCCTGCTCTACGTAGATTTTTCCTTCTGTAGCATGAAGGAAATACGCATCAAACGGTTTAACCAATCCCGGCATATAATCCACGGATTCGCTAAACGGTCTCAATTCTGGTTCCACAAACTTATTAGAAATTAGAGTTGGCAATATACCATCGATATCAAAAAATGCATTATCCCGATCCGCAGGTATAGGAATGGCCTTAATGCTCTTATCGATTTTCTGAAGCGCCCAGCCCCACTGTTCTGCATGACGGTCCCAATCGCCAATCACAATATCAAAAAGCCTTGCTCTGATCAATAGATCTTTATCGATTGTTAGGTTCTTTCCGTATTCGATTTTCAATTCTTGTAAATCTTCGGTATCAACCAATCTAAGAATATCATTGTACATAGTCCAATTGGTTTCACCTTCAGATTCATACTCAAACATATATAGGGCATTTCCGTATTTATCGTTGTATTTTTCTAGGGCATCCTGTTTTGGAATAAACATTACCTGCGGATGGGTGCTTTCTAAATTTAACGGGGTAGATAATTTTGCAACGACAATAGAGGCATAAGGATGCTGTGCAGAAATTCCATCTATGATAAGATTTTCTATCCCTAATGTTCTAGCAAATTCTGGAATCAAAGGATCAGGATATTTATTAATGCTTCGCATGGTGTACAGGACATCATCATCCGACATTAATTTTAAGGAGCGAGTTTGGTGTCCACCACCTTCTTTAACCGGCCTTAAACCTCCCTTTAAAGTGTCAAGATAAACCACAGGCACTTCTATGGGTGTTGTCCAGACTTTGCGATAGTGTTCGCCTTGCATAATCTGCTTTAACATTTTTCCTTCGTACTGATTGCTTGCGGCAATAAGAACAGAATCGTGCTGAGTAAAATCAGTGTTTTCAATATCGTCTATCCCAACAATAGAACCGGTGGAATAGTCCGAGGTAGATTCATTAAACGATAAGTACATCAAGATGATAAATACTACCATTATAACTAAAATACCTATCAGGAATTTTTTCATCGAGGGATTCGTTAAATTTTAGAAAAAGGCTTCAAATTTTTACCGCTGTAAATTTAAAACGAATAAACAGGAAAGCTTGTTAGAAATAATCTAATCTTTAACTGCAATGAAGAAAATCAAGGCTTCAACCTATATATTTCCATAACATCTTCTAGGACCTTATCAAAGTCTAATTTAAGGTCTATTAATTTTCCAAAATGCACATCTAAAACCCAGCCATGAACCGTAATGCCCCTTTCGTGCTTAGCTTTTTGTACCGCCGCGGTTTTAATGACGTTTACGCACTGTTCTTGTACATTTAATTCAACAAAACGTTTATAGCGCTCTTCTTCGTCTGAAATATCATTAAGTTCTGCCCTATGTATTCTATAAACGTCCCTAATGTTCCGTAACCATGGATTTAAAACTCCCAAATCTGCAGATTGCATCGCAGCTTTAACGCCTCCACAATAATAGTGACCGCAGACTACAATGTGCTTAACTTTTAAATGATTAACTGCATATTCTATAACGGACATGGCACTAAGGTCCGTATTGGGAACCATATTGGCGATATTTCTGTGCACAAAAGCATCCCCCGGAGAAAGTCCCATGAGATCTTCTGCCGAAACGCGACTATCTGAACAGCCGATATATAAAATCTCTGGAGTCTGACCTTCGGATAATTTTTTAAAATAATTCGGGTCTAAGTTGAGTTTCTGTTTAACCCAATCTTGATTATTCTTAAAAATTTTTTCGATGTTCATTTCCTTATATTTGGTTTAATAGTTTCCAAGTTAGTGCAGTCGGGTTTTAATTGCAATTGACGAAATTATAATTGTTAGTTATTATTGCGAGACCGAATACTAAGAAGGGTAATTTGGAGTTTATAAACGCGACAACTGCTAACAGCATTATTATGAGATCTCATTTGAAATTTTCCGCACTCCTTTTTGTGTTTGCTGGTATCCTGGGGATGTCAGTTTCTAAAAAGGTTGAAATCTTTCCGAAGGCTACAAACTCTTTTGCGGTAGTTCAGCTGTTTACTTCTCAAGGATGCAGCAGTTGTCCAAAAGCTGATGATTTGTTGGGAGAAATCAAACAAGACAAGTCATTAGACAATGTTTATGTGCTTTCTTACCATGTGGATTATTGGAACCGTTTAGGTTGGGAAGACCCTTTTAGCAGCAAGAAAAATACTGACCTTCAAAATAAATACAGCGCGCAATTTAAGAATGAAGAGGTTTTTACTCCGCAAGCGGTCATAAATGGCAAGGTTGAATTTATTGGAAGTGATTCTTCAAAAATGCGTGACGCTATTAAGAACGCCAAATCTGCCGCTTCATTGAATGAAGTTATCTTCAGCAAAGTAGATTTAAGGGAAAATGAAGTGCGGGTTCACTATGTGGTAAATGGTGATGTTGATGACAAGCAAATCGTAATGAATTTGGTTTTGGATTCTCGTTCTACCAAAATCAATAAAGGTGAAAACAATGGAAAAACCTTGAAGAACATCAATATTGTGATTCAAGATTTTGCTTTGCCTTTGATGAAGAATGAAGGGATTGTGGTGATTAATATCCCTGATCTGGTGACTGCTTCAGACAAATTATCCGTGATTGGTTTTGTGCAAAAATCAGATTTAAGCATTACTGGCGCTTCTTCGATTAATGTGAATTAATTTCTCTTCAATTTTTCCCCCGCTTCAATTTTAAAAGGCATTTCATTTTGTCGTGGCGGATAGAGACAGGTGGTGAACTTGTTAAATGCACAGGGCGGATTGTAAAGTTCATTAAAATCAAGGGTAACAATTGAATCCTTTTCAGGTAAAGTCAAATACATATATCTGCCGCCGCCATAGGTTTCGTTGCCAGAACTAAAGTCATTTACCATCAAAAAACCACCTTCACCCACATCTAAAGAATGTGATTTACCTTCATATGTAAAACTCACATTCCCAATAAAGTTAGTAATTGTCTTAAGGCCAAGCTGAGAATCTACATCCTCTGATTTTTTATTTTGAAAATATTTAAACTCTCCATCAAAAATCATATTTGTATTTAGCGGATAATTTTCAAATCCCTTAAAATTTTCGATTTCTGGATTCGCAAAATCCCAAACCCGCAAATAAGGCTTGTCGTTTCTAGTGATGATTTGCCAAATAATGTTCTTGTGCCTCAGCGGAGTTGAGTTTCCGAAAGAATCTAGTGGTAGTGACATTGTTTTGATAATGGAATCGTTTAAAGTTTTAACCAGGTTATCCTCGTATACTTCAAACTCATAAATACTATCGTTTTTAGTAATCGCACCGAAAGTTGGCGCAATTGAATCGCCCCGTAAAGCCAAAAAGTTTTTTTCATTGCTACCAAAATTCATCTTGGTCGAGTCCATTTTTAAAAGCGCAATAAGTGGAAGGTAATTTTCCTTTCTGCTTTTTAAAAGTTTGGCATTATAAGTATCATTTTGTAATTGATAGTCGGCCGTGATTGCGATTGCTGGGTCTTCTTTTTTCTCTTCACATGAAAACACAAAAGATATTATAAAAACAATTAAAAAGCTTTTAAGCTTGAATTTATTCAACATAAGGTTGGGGTTTTGGTAAACTTATAAAATAAACGATGGCAATAATGGTTAAGGCAGCGGTAGTCATAAAAGCCGCATTTCCTCCAAATTGAAACCACATAAATCCGGTTAAAGTACTGGATAGCATCGCGCACAAACTCTGAAATCCGGAATAATTACCGACCGCGGTTGCCGTATCTTTTTTAGAAGTAATATTAGTAATCCAAGCTTTGGAAATCCCTTCGGTCATAGATGCATAAACGCCGTACAAGAAAAATAGGCCGAAGAAAAAGTAAATATTAGTATTTATAGCCATCCCAAAATACACCACTGAAAAAATCAGAAGACCGATGATAAAGATGTTTTTCATCCCAACTTTATCTGCCAAAATGCCCATTGGCAGAGCAAATAATGCGAAGATGAGGTTATAAAAAATATAAACAGCAATAACCCAAGTATCGTCTAGGCCAGCTTCTTTAGCCTTCAACAGCAAAAAAACATCCGAGCTATTTATGAGCGTGAAAAACAATAGTCCTAAAACAAGTTTTCTATAGATTTCGGGGCTTTCTTTCCAATAATGTAGAAACGAAAAGAAGGAGCCTTTGGTGGTTTCAAGGTTTGGTTTTCTCTTATCTTTCAATAGATACGAAGAAATTACCGCCAGAACTCCAGGAATAAATGCCAGAAAAAATAGGGTTTTATAATCTTCGGGATAAAAATAAAGGTAAAGAAGTGCCAAAGCTGGGCCAATCACCGCGCCCATCGTATCCATCGAGCGGTGAAATCCAAAAACCTTGGCCTTGGTTTCGGCAGTTGCCTCGTCGCTCAAAATAGCGTCGCGAGCTCCCGTCCTAATTCCTTTCCCAATCCGGTCTATCGTTCTAGCAAAAAATATCCATAGAGGATAAATAAATATGGCCATCATTGGTTTAGAGATGGCGCTCAACGCATAACCTACCTGTACAAAAGGGACCCGTTTACCAGAAAGATCAGACTGTTTTCCAAAATAACCTTTGCTTAAACCTGCAATCGCTTCCGCAAAACCTTCAAGAATACCGATTAAAACCACCGAAAAGCCAATATGTTTTAGATAAATCGGCATTATGGGATAGAGCATCTCACTGGCCATATCGGTAAACAAGCTGATAACAGATAGAATCCAGACGGCGCGGGTAATGTGTTTCAACCTGAAATAAATTTTAGATTAAAGATATGTTTATTCATTATAAAGAAATACCTAAAACATCAAATTTCCGCAACAGCGTTAAAGATGAATTTAATTGCGCAAATTCATGATTACTTAGCGACTTATATTTCTAGAATAAAAAAATTAATATGAAAAATTCAATATTCTTTTCCGCATTGCTAGCCTTATCTTTTTCGTGCAGCACGGTAGACAACTCAGAAACAGAACAGGCATTTGCAATGAAAATCAGGGCCAATAAACACACTAGTACTGATTATAATGTTGTAGGCACAAAATACGCTGCCGCGACTATTGCCATGCAGGCGGCCTATAATCGCTTGATCTATAGCCTTAAAAAAAATGAAGCAGTATCGATTATCGCTGAGGTTGATCATGAAAAAAATGCAAAGTCAGTGGGATTAGAATTGAATCCGACCAGAGTAGTATTCTTTGGAAATCCAGTTTTGGGAACACCTTTGATGCAGAAAAATCAATTGGCGGGATTAGATTTGCCACAACATGTTTTGTTTTTTCGAAACGAAAAAATGGAAGATTATGCGATGTATAATAGCGTGGAATATCTAAAAAGTCGTTATGACCTAGAAGGCGTTGCCACTTTGGAAAAGATATCTGGAGCGTTGCAAAATTTAGTTTCAGATGCTACCAAAAGTGAAATAAAATCGGCTTCCGGTCAAACTGTCTCTTATGCTGATGGTATTATTATTAAAGAAAGCTCTCAGGATTTTGAAAGCACCTACTCTAATCTGCAGAATGCAATATTATCCAATCCAAACTTAAAAATCGTTGCAGAATTAGACCACCAGAAAAATGCAGAGAGTGTTGGATTAGACCTTAGACCAACCAGAATTATTATTTTCGGCAATCCAAATTTGGGAACTCCGTTGATGCAAGATGAGCAGACCGTAGGCTTAGACTTACCACAAAAAATGCTGGTTTATCAAGATGAAAACGGGAATGTTTTTGTTGCCTATAACGATCTATTTTACTTAAAGGAAAGACATATGTTAGACAGTAGCGATGAGCAATTACAAATGATCAGCAATGCTTTAAATAACTTGAGTAATGCCGCAGTAGGTATGTAGAAGAAAACCTTCAATATTAATCAAAAAGCAAAAACCCATCCTAATCAGATGGGTTTTTGATTTTTAGCTCTTCCTTCATATTATTGATATCCTCAAAAACCCGCATAAAATATAAGTTCTTAAACGATTTTGAAATCTATTTAGAATTACTACTTTTGCGCAGCTAAATAAATAATCAAAATTAAGATGGATTCAAACATTATTTTTGTGCCGATTGTACTGGCAATAGTGGGACTTCTCTTCATGTTTGTGAAGATGAATTGGGTGAAAAAGCAGTCTGCCGGAAGTGAAAAAATGCAAGAGATCTCTAAAGCGATTAAAGAAGGCGCCTTAGCTTTCTTAGCGGCGGAGTATCGTTTGCTGTTGATTTTCGTGGTGATTGCCTCGGCTGCATTAGGCGTTATTGCTTATATGGTGCCAACCACACATTGGATTATAATCGTTGCATTTATATGTGGAGCTTTTTTCTCTGCACTTGCAGGAAATATCGGGATGAGAATCGCTACCGAAGCTAATGCACGTACTGCAGAAGCTGCCAAAACTAGTTTGCCACAAGCATTAAAAGTTGCTTTTGGTGGTGGTACAGTAATGGGATTAGGAGTTGCAGGACTTGCCGTTTTAGGCTTAAGTTTATTCTTTATGCTTTTCGTTAACATGTTTGTTACCGGAGGTTCTAACTTCTACGACGATATGACCGTTGCTCTTGAAGCATTGGCTGGTTTCTCCCTTGGAGCGGAATCTATTGCATTATTTGCTCGGGTTGGTGGTGGTATTTATACCAAAGCTGCCGACGTTGGAGCGGATTTAGTTGGTAAGGTTGAAGCTGGTATACCAGAAGATGACCCTCGTAACCCTGCAACCATTGCAGATAACGTGGGAGATAATGTTGGGGATGTCGCTGGTATGGGTGCGGATTTGTTCGGTTCTTACGTTGCGACCGTTTTGGCTTCTATGGTATTGGGTAATTACTTGATAAAAGATATGTCCGTTGATACTCCATTTACTGATGGCTTCGGAAATATGGGTCCTATATTATTACCAATCGTAATTGCAGGTGTTGGAATTTTAGCTTCAATCATTGGCACATTCTTAGTTGGAATAAAAAGTAATACAGCAAGAGAATCTCAAGTTCAAAAAGCATTAGATATGGGTAACTGGGTAGCAATTCTGCTTACTTTGGTTGCTAGTTTTTTCTTAATTGATTATATGTTGCCAGAAACCATGAATATGAAATTCTTTGGAGAAGGCTATAAGGCTATTTCTTCAATGAACGTTTTCTGGTCGGCTTGTATCGGTCTAGCGGTTGGCGCACTTATCTCTGTAGTTACCGCTCACTATACCTCTCTTGGTAAAGGACCGGTTATGGATATCGTTAAAAATAGTTCAACTGGAGCTGCTACCAACATCATCGCTGGTTTAGCTGTTGGTATGAAATCTACTTTTCTTTCTGTTATTCTTTTCGCTGCCGCAATCTACGGTTCTTATGAGCTAGCAGGATTTTACGGTGTTGCTTTAGCTGCTTCAGCTATGATGGCTACTACAGCAATGCAGTTAGCGATTGATGCTTTTGGACCGATTGCAGATAACGCCGGTGGTGTTGCAGAAATGAGCGAATTAGATCCTGAAGTTAGAGAACGTACAGATATTTTGGATTCGGTAGGTAATACAACTGCAGCGGTTGGTAAAGGTTTTGCAATTGCATCTGCTGCCTTAACTGCATTAGCACTTTTTGCTGCTTACGTAACGTTTACAGGAATCGACGGTATCAACATCTTTAAAGCTGATGTTTTAGCGATGTTATTTATCGGTGGTATGATTCCGGTTGTGTTCTCTGCTCTTGCAATGCAATCAGTTGGTAAGGCAGCAATGGAAATGGTTAAGGAAGTTCGTCGTCAGTTCAGGGAAATTCCTGGGATTATGGAAGGAACCGGAAAGCCAGAATACGCTAAATGTGTGGCTATTTCTACCAAAGCGGCATTGAGAGAAATGATCTTACCTGGTTTAATCACTATCATCACCCCAATATTAATTGGATTGATTTTCGGTGCTGAACCACTTGGTGGTTATATGGCCGGTGTTTGTGTAAGTGGTGTTATGTGGGCTATCTTTCAGAACAACGCCGGTGGTGCTTGGGACAACGCTAAGAAGTCTTTTGAAGCTGGTGTAATGATAGATGGTACAATGACCTTTAAAGGTTCTGAGGCGCATAAAGCTGCAGTTACTGGAGATACGGTAGGTGATCCATTTAAAGATACTTCAGGTCCATCGATGAACATCTTGATTAAACTAACCTGTTTAGTTGGTTTGGTAATTGCTCCGATTTTAGGAGGTCATGCGGATGAAACTGGATATGCTAATACTGATCAAATTAAAGTTGAAATGAATCTAGAAAGCGATGCGGTTGCAGAAGCTAAAGTAGAATTCACTAAAACTGTTAATGGTGAAAGAGTTGTTGAGACAAAAACTTTCACTGGTACTGAAGCTGAAGTAATGGCGAATATCAAGAAGTACGAAACAGATAATAATATAGAAGAAATTAAGGTCGAAAAGAAGGTCGAAAAAATAGAGACCACAAACGAATAAATTTCTATCACAAAAGATTTTTTAAACCACGCCAATGGCGTGGTTTTTTTTTGTTTTTATTATCTTGTCTCGTATATGAATTATAATGATTTAATAACACTAGCAATCGCATTCGGTCTAGGAATGCTTGTCGGCCTTCAACGTCAGAAAACAGACAGCGAAATGGCAGGCGTAAGAACTTTTACCCTAATTTCCATTTTAGGTGTAATGTCGGGATTTCTGACCCGGGATTTCGATAATCCATATATCCTACCTATTCTAGGATTGTCACTCATGGGCATGCTTGCCGTTGCCAATATCATTAAACTTAAAAAATTTGACGAAGCAGATGTTGGTCAGACAACAGAAGTTGCGGCACTGCTTATGTTTGCAATCGGTGCTTATCTTGTTTTAGGGAGCCGGGTTACAGGAGTTGTAGTTGGTGGTACTATGGCAATACTGCTTTACCTCAAAGAACATCTTCATGATTTTATCGAAGACTTAAAAGAGAAGGATTTGGCCGCCATCATGACTTTTGCTGGGATTTCGCTGGTAATACTACCTATTTTGCCAAACACTACCTTTGGTCCTTATGACGTACTAAACGCTAGGAATATCTGGCTTATGGTTACCTTAATCGTGGGTATAAGTGTCGTGGGGTATTTCATCTATAAATTCGTTGGAAAAAATGTAGGCAACATTGCCAATGGCATATTAGGTGGCCTTATAAGTAGTACCGCGACAACAGTCAGTTATGCGCGTAAGACAGCAGAAACTAAAGGTATTGCAAAAATGGCCGCTTTTGTAATTATGGCCGCTTCTACGGTGGCTCTATTAAGGGTGATGATTGAGGTTGTGGTAGTAGTTCCAAATAAAGTCCCGGAAGTTTTATTGCCTCTTGGAGTAGAGCTTGTGATTATGATTGCTTTAAGTATTGGACTATACTACTTTATAAATAAGGAAGGTGATGATGCCGAAATGCCGGAACCTAGTAACCCAGCACAGTTTAAAAGTGCACTTATTTTTGGAATTCTCTATGCGGTGATTTTACTGGCGGTAGCTTTTACCAAAGACAAATTTGGCAATAATGCTCTCTACGCAGTTTCAATCATTAGTGGTCTTACCGATGTAGATGCTATTACGCTTTCACTTTCAAACTTAATGAAGGGCGAAGGACTAGCAACATCACTAGGATGGCGTCTCATCTTATTAGCGAGTTTATCTAACCTTGCATTTAAAGGTGTTTTGGCGGCAACCATGGGTGGAAGAAGTCTTGCAAAATGGGTAGGTATTGCTTTCGGAATTTCAATAATCACCGGACTTATCATTATGTGGTTGTGGCCAGAATCTTGGCATCTATAAATAAATAATATCTCACTATATATGAATTTGAATCCCTTCAAGTCTGATCCATTACAAATAATCGTTTTTCAATCTTATGGAACAAATGAACATTTATATGTAAGGGGCAGAGCTCTTGAAGATGAATCGATCGACCTTAAACAAAAAAGTTTCTTAAAGTTATTCCTTAATTCTTGGAAGCGGTTTGAAGCCGATGAAATTAGAAATACGCCATTGAATATTAAGCTTCCGAATAATAAGGTAGTTCAGTTGGTATCCGATAATGAAGGATACTTTAAGGCCGATGAGAAGATTGGTAATCTTGAAGAAATGACCAATGATGAAGGTTGGCTGCAGTTTACAATGTCATATGATGATGCGAATATCAAAAGAAGCATTCAAAATGAAAATAGGTTTCCGGGAGAAATGCTTATTCCTAAGAGCGATTCTACATTTGGTGTAATATCCGATATCGACGACACCATTATGCACACTGGGTTGGTTTCAACCTTAAAATGGCGAGTGATTTATAATACAATTTTTAAAACAGCGGCTAGTAGGAATCCGCTTAAAGGTGCGCCAGAATTTTACCATATGCTCCACCGCGGGCAATCGGGAAAATTTAGCAATCCTATTTTTTACGTGAGTCATAGTCCTTGGAATTTATACCGCTATCTAGAGTTTTTCCTTACCGAAAATAAATTTCCCAAGGGACCAATCCTATTGAGAAACTTTCCGGGATTTTTCAAGAAAAAAAATCAATCCGAAAAACCTCAAAAACAAAAAGAAATAATAAATCTTCTAAAGACTTATCCCGATTTAAATTTCATATTAATTGGTGATAGTGGTGAACACGACCCCGATATTTATATTGAAATCGCAGAACAACATCCGGATAGAATCCTGGCAATTTACCTGAGGTCCGTAAAGCATCACAAAAAGATGACCCGGGTAAAAGGTTTGTTTACGGACTATAAAACCGTCCCGGTATTAATGGTAGAGACCAGCGAAGAGGCGATTGAACATGCCAGGGAGAGCGGTTTTATTTCTCCTGATTCTGAAAGTACTCATAAGTAGCGTATTGTGACCTAATCTTAGGTTCGGTAGGCTCTACGTATTCGTTCTTCTGATCTTTATCAATAATTCGGGCCTTCACATTATCCGAAAGCTGAATGTTTAAAATATCCTTAATGGTTTTGTGGTGATCTTTGTCTAGGATTGGAGTTACAACTTCTATTCTGTGGGTAAGGTTTCTGGTCATCCAATCTGCAGAGCCAATATAAAGTTGCTCGTCTCCGCCATTACCAAAAAGATAAACCCTTCCGTGCTCTAAGAATCTATCTAATATACTAGTAATAGAAATGTTTTCGCTCTGACCTTTTATGCCCGGAACAAGACTACAGATTCCTCTAATCAATAATTTAATTTCTACTCCAGCATTACTGGCTTTATAAAGTAGTTTTATCATTCGGTCGTCTTCGAGACTATTCATCTTTAAGACAATCAATCCTTTTTTGCCCGAATTTGCTATATGAATTTCATTCTCCACCATCTCCGAGAACTGCTCACGGGTAGTGAAGGGAGACACCAAAAGAGCTGTTGTTTTTGGAACAATAATCTTTCTTTCCAAAACCATAAATACCCGTTTTAGGTCCTTCGTGATTTTGTTATCTGCGGTCATTAGACCAAAATCCGTATAAAGTCTGGCAGTGTGTTCGTTAAAATTACCAGTTGCGATGTAGCCGTAACGTTTGGTTTTTTTGCCTTCGGTCCTTTCAATGTACATGATTTTTGAATGTACTTTTATCGCAGGGTAGCTATAGATTACATTGGCGCCGTTTTTAGCAAAAATCTCTCCCCATTTAAGATTGTTCTTTTCGTCGAATCTTGCCTTAACTTCTATAAATACGGTTACGTCTTTCCCTTTCTTCGCCGCTTTTGCGATGGCTTCATTCAACCTAGAATCTTCGGCAAGTCGATACATCGTCATCTTTATCGTGGTCACAGAATCATCTTCTGCCGCAGCTTCTGCTAATTTTAGTACCGACTCGAAAGACTGGTAAGGATAATGTAAGAGCTGATCTTTTTCATCGATCAATTCAAAAATGGATTTTTTTGAATTTTGAATTGGATGCGGTAATGGAGGTAGGGCTTTAAATTCAAAATCTGTGTTAGAAGGGTTCGGAAATTTGAAAAAATCCTTGAAATTATGATATCTGCCGCCCAAAACGATGTCTGCATTATAGACATCTAAAGCAGATTTTAATACGGTCATAAATTTTTCTGGCATTCTTTGATCAACCAAAACTCTGGTTGCTTGCCCTTCGTTTCTTTTAGGTAAGGAATCGCGTATCTTTTCAGCTAAATTTCCTGAAAATTCATCATCGATATATAACTCTGCATCGCGGGAAATTTTAAGGGCGTAATATTGAAGTTTCTCTTGCAGAGGATGAATCCTATTTAAGTTGAATTTTAAAATATCATCAATAAAAGTGATATAATGATGACCATCTACTGAAGGAAAAACGAAAAAGCGGTCTTCATCTTCTGGCAATTTTACGATTTCAAAATCCTTATCATTTAATCTTCCTATGAGATAAGATGATTGATTTTCAACAAAAACAGTATCCTTTACATTTTTTTTAAATTGAAAAGTATCTAGTTTATCTCTTAATTTATCTTCATAATAAGCGGCAGCGATTTCTTTTTGCTGTTCGCTATAGGTATGATATTCAATTAGATGAATATTTTCTTTGGCAAGATCCGGAATAATTTGATCATAAAAGATAGAACCAAACAATTGCTGCTGCTCATGGACCTGATTTTTTATTTCCTTTAAAACTTTATTTGGTTTGGTAATGAGCTTTTTACGGAGCGGCTTTTCAATTTTCTTTATTTGACGGATATCCGAAACCCTCACTCTAAAGAATTCATCTAGATTAGAAGAGAAAATTGCCAAGAATTTAATCCGTTCGTAAAGAGGATTGCTCCTGTCTGCTACTTCTTGTAAAACCCGGTGATTAAAGCGTAACCAAGATAGGTCACGGTGATAATATTTATCGTTATAAAGTGATGCCATAGTGATTGCAAAATAGCACTTTTAGACTCGATTGGTTGTTTCTAAAAAATTAAATCTTTCAGAATAAACCGTTAATTTCTGCGTCGATCTTGTTTATGACATTGCCTAAATCTTCAGGATTTGAAACAAAATCTATAGCGTCTACGTCCACAATCAGAAGATTTCCTTTGTCATAATTGTGGATCCATCCTTCGTAACGTTCGTTCAATCTGCTCAAATAATCGATGCTAATAGAATTTTCGTAATCACGTCCTCGTTTATGGATTTGGTTCACCAAATTTGGGATAGAACTTCTTAGATATATCAACAGGTCTGGACCTTTTACTAAAGATTCCATAAGGTCGAAAAGCGAACGGTAATTTTCGAAATCGCGATTGGTCATTAAACCCATCGCGTGCAGGTTTGGCGCAAAAATATGAGCATCTTCATAAATGGTACGATCTTGTATGATATCCTTACCACTTTCGTGAATCTGAAGAACCTGTCTAAAACGGCTGTTTAAGAAATACACCTGTAGATTAAAACTCCAGCGCTCCATTTGATTGTAAAAATCATCCAAATAAGGATTGTCAACCGCATCTTCTAGCTGAGCTTCCCATTTAAAATGTTTTGCCAAAAGTTTTGTCAGTGTCGTTTTACCGGCACCGATATTTCCTGCCACAGCAACATGCATATTTACTTGATTTTTAATTGGAATTGGTGAAGTATTTCGCCGTCGTAAATATACAAGGTTTCATTGGTCAATAAAAACTGTTTTATTAACAATTCAGGCATTTCAATGGCTTGTATTTCCTTGGAATCTTCAGCTAAAAAGAATAGATTTTCACCATCCGAAAGTACGACGTTTTCATCTTCCTGAGATAATGTTTTATAGCCTTCATTTTTAATCTTGGAAATCATACTTCCTTGGTAATTATATTTATATAGGAAGTTTTCGGTGAGCAGCCAAGCATAATTATAATCGGTAACTAATTCTAGAACGTTGGATTCTACAGGAAGCGAAGTTACTTTGGTAGTTCTGCTTTTGTAATCGTATAACTCTAATTGCTGAGAATCTACATTAAACATCCAAAGGGTTGTGTCGTAGCCTGTTGAAATATGCGAAATATTCTTATAAGGCTCTAGTTCGTTTAAGTCGATTTTATAGATTTCTGCCAGCCTATTATCTAACAAAACTATAGTATTAAAGTCTTTATAAAAAAGATTGATTCTTAAGTCGTTAAAGGCGTTGGCGCTATAAATTTTACCAAGTTGAATATTGCTATAATTAAGATTGCCTTTATCGGAAAGTTTGTGCAGAGCATTTTGCCGGTCTATGTAAAAAAGAGTACCAAGATTATCGACTCTTATCAATTTTGAATCTATAAGTGGAAATTTTGCCATAGGTTTTAGTTGAACCTGCGCATTTAAGGTATTACAGCTTATAAAAAATAATAGAAAAACCCATTTAAACATGAAGGGGAAATTACAAAAATTGAACCAGATTATTTTTCAATAGCGAATTGGCGAATTTAGAAAGGTGAAAAGAGAGTAGAGAGATGAACAAACAACTGGGGCTTTTTAATACTAATGATTGGATCGCAATTCATAAATCTAAAATAATCAAAGTCCCAAATAAACTTATTGCAATTATTGTGGTCTAAGTCCTAACGCATCAACCTGGTAATTTTAATAACTTATAAATCTCATCCGATGATCCTTAATATTTTTAAACTTTCAATTGCGATGCTTTTACTTTTCGCAGTAGGCAAAATCAATGCTCAAGACTTTCAAGGCCAAGCAGTCTATCAGACCAAGACTACGGTAGATATGTCTAATTTTGGTGGTGAAAATATGACTCCCGACCGTAAAAAAATGATTGAAGAACGTATGAAGAGCATGTTAGAAAAGGTTTACGTTCTAAACTTTAATCGTTCAGAATCAATTTATAAGGAAGAAGAAAAATTGGAAGCTCCCGGACAAGGTGGAGGAAGATGGGGGATGATGGGTAGTTTTACCGGTGGTCCTCAGTATAAGAACATCAAAGAGGGCCAAGTTTTGCAAGAACAAGAATTCTTTGGGAAGCAATTTCTTATTAAGGATGACCTTCAAAAGCTGGATTGGAAAATGGAAAGTGAATCCAGGCAGATTGGGCAATACACAGTTTTTAAAGCAACAGCAGTAAAAGAGGTAGACGAAATGGATTTTACCAATATGCGTCGAAGAAATAGAGATGTAGATGAGACTGCCGAAAAGAAAAAGGATAGCACTAAAAATGATGATCCGATGGCAGATATTGAAGTTCCTAAAACCATGCTAGTAACGGCTTGGTATACCCCGCAAATTCCAGTAAATCAAGGCCCGGGAGAATATTGGGGCTTGCCAGGTTTAATTCTAGAAGTTAATGCTGGAAGAACCACAATGCTATGCACAAAAATTGTTATGAATCCTTCGGAAAAACTAGAGATCAAACTACCTAAAAAAGGGGATGAGGTAACTAGAAAGGAATACAATAAGATTATGAAGGATAAGATGGAAGAGATGAGAGAAATGTACGGAGGCCGTGGGGGCACACGTAATAATGATTGATCCATCACTTAGCTTAAATACACCTCTAACCAAACCAACCAAAAACACATCATGAAGAATATATTATTACTGCTTCTGCTTAGCGGAGCAAGCCAGTTGTTTGCTCAAGTTAATATGGATGGTGTCGTAAAAGATAGTATTGGTGCGCCTTTAGAATTAGCGAATGTTATAGCTATTAATAAGGAATCTAAGGCTTTAGAATCCTATGGAATAACCAACAATGAAGGACGTTTTAGACTTAGTCTGGGAAAGAATTCTACTTACAGTATCCAAGTTAGCTATATTGGGATGAAAACCTTAACCGATTCCATCACAACATCCGAAGCTGATATCAATAAAACCTATACTTTAAAAACGGACAATTCTTTAGATGAAGTTGAATTAACCTATGAAATGCCGGTTAGGATAGATGGAGATACTTTAATCTATAATGCCGATTCCTTTAAAAACGGTACCGAAAGAAAACTAGAAGATGTATTGAAAAAACTTCCAGGGGTAGAAATCAATGCTGATGGTGAGATAGAAGTTGAGGGAAAACGGGTTTCTAAAGTCATGGTTGATGGGAAGGATTTCTTTGATGGCGATTCTAAGTTAGCTACAAAGAATATTCCATCCAGCGCGGTAGATAAAGTGCAGGTTTTAAAGAATTTTTCTGAAGTTGGTCAGTTGAGCAGCGTTACGAATAACCAAGATAATATTGCAATAAACATTAAATTGAAAGAAGGCAAGAAGAGCTTTTGGTTTGGGGATATAACGGCGGGTGCGGGTACTTTTGATGAAGATGGAATATATGTTTTTCAGCCTAAGTTATTTTATTATAGCCCAAAAACAAGCATAAATTTTATTGGTGATGTTAACAACTTGGGTGAAATCGCTTTTACGAGGCGAGATTATTTCAATTTTACAGGAGGTTTCCGTGCGCCCAGCAGACAGAGCGGTACGAGCATAAATATTGGCAACAATAATCTGGGTTTCTTGACCCTTCAAAATAATAGAGCCAAAGATATCCAAACAAAATTCGGGGCGGCTAACTTTAGCTATTCGCCAAATAAAACTTTAGATATCAGTGGCTTTGGAATTTTCTCCAATTCTCGGGTAGAGCTTCAAGAAAACAGTTTTGATGAATATACCGATGAAAATTTAGGTATTCCTGACGAAACTACGATTAGTAACACATTCCAAAATAGTGATTTGGGTATGGCAAAATTGAGTACTAAATACAAACCCAATAGCAGCAATCAATTAGATTATGATATCTTGGGGCGTATTTCTAAAGAGTCGCAAAATCAAGATCAATTTTCTTCAGTAATTGGTACTACTGACCAGATCGACGAAAGCAATCCTTATAGTGTCAATCAGAGTTTAAACTATTACTACACCTTAAACGAAAAAAACATTTTTGCGCTAGAGGCACAGCATCTGCTTCAAGATGAAGACCCATTTTATAATGCTATTTTAGAGCGAACGGCAGATTACCAAAACACTGCCGATGCATTAGGCTTAGATAATAACCAAATCGGTTATAATATAGCTCAAGATAAAAGGGTAAAGACCAATCAACTTGATGCAAAATTTGATTATTGGTATGTAATTGATCAAAAAAGTAATCTCGATTTTACGGTTGGGACTATTCTTAGCAATCAAAAATTTAACTCAGAAATATTTCAATATTTAGATGATGGCAGCATATTCGATCCAACGCCAACTTTCAACAATGGATTAGATACAAACGATACCGACTATAACTTTACTGACATTTATTTAGGAGTTCATTATCGTTTTAAAACCGGAATGTTCACCTTTAATCCAGGGGTTTCAGGTCATTACTATAATACCAAGAACACTCAGGTTGGGACAGGATATCAAGATGATTTCTTTAGACTTCTGCCAGATTTTGATGTAAGATGGGAACTGAAAAAGAGTGAAAACCTAACCCTGCGTTATGGCATGCAAACCCAATTTACCGATGTTACAAATTTGGCCCATGGTCTGGTTTTAAATAATTATAACTCACTTTATTTTGGTAACGAAGGTTTGGATAATGCTATTTATCATAATGTGAATCTGTCTTATTTCAGCTTTAACATGTTTAATTACACCAATGTTTTTGCAAATATTTCATATAATAAGGCAATCGACCAGATCAGGAATCTAACAAATTTTGAATCCGTCATCCGTACGAATTCGCCATTCAATTCTGGTTTTGCGGACGAAACTGTCAATGCAAATGGTCGTTTTCAAAGGACTTTTAAAAAGATTAGGGCAGGAATCAACGGAAATTTCAATTATTCCAAGTTCAATCAATTCATTCAGGGGCAACAATCTCAGAATGAAAGTTTCAACCAAAACTATGGAGCTGAGTTGCGCACTAACTTTCGAGACGCACCAAATGTAGAACTTGGTTATAATTATGGGATACGAAATACAGATTTGGGAAGTACAAGTACTAAATATTTTACATCTACCCCTTCCATTGCATTCGACGCTTACATCTGGCAAAAAGTGACCTTTAGAACTGATTTTGAATACAATAACTTCAGCAATGAAGAAGGAACGATTAACGAATACAAATTTTGGAATGCCTCTATTTCTTATAGAAAAGATAAGGATGCCAAGCTAGAATATGTCCTAAAAGCGACTAATTTATTGGACACAAAATCGCAGAACCAAAGTAATAGTGGCGCGGTTTCAGTGAGTGCGACAGAATATTTTATACAACCGAGATATGTGACCTTCAGGTTTATTTATTCGATTTAGAAGCTAGAAGCTAGAAGCTAGAAGCTAGAAGCTAGAAGCTAGAAGCTAGAACCAAACCTGCCTGCCAATTGGCAGGAACCAAAAACCATATTTATTTGTTTCAAATTTCTCAATTTTTAAAAATTGCAATAACTTGGAGCAAATAACAAAACAAGTAATTTAATCTTCCACAAATGATATTAAAAAAATCCCTCAAACTGGCTTTAGCGCTAGTATTTTTATTCCAGATTAATTCTTATTCCCAAGAATCTGACCCTGTAATCGAGCAGATTGTAAAAGAAGAAACAGAGAATTCTCAACTAGAAATGCTTGGCCATCAATTATTAGATGATATCGGACCTAGATTGGTTGGTACTCCACAGATGCTAAAGGCGCACAATTGGGCGGTAGAAAAATATAAGAGTTGGGGAATAAAAGCTGAAAATGAAACTTGGGGAGAATGGAAAAGCTGGGAACGTGGCATTACCCATATCGATATGGTTTCTCCAAGACTGCAAACATTGGCGGGCACACAGTTAGCCTGGAACCCGGGAACTTCGGCAGAAGGCGTTACAGCAGAAGTTGTGGTGTTACCAATTGTGAAGGATTCACTAGAATTTGAAAAATGGCTGCCTTCAGTAAAAGGAAAAATCGTGCTAATCTCTAAAAAAGAAGCGACCGGAAGACCAGATGATAATTGGGAAGAATATGCTACCAAAGATTCTTTTGATAATATGAAGAAAGAACGGGATTCTGTAAATAACCTATGGAACCAGAATATGCGTAACACCGGCTATGGAAGAAGAGATATTGCCTCTGCGTTAGAAGATGCTGGTGCGGTTGGTATTGTATCTTCATATTGGTCAAGGGCATTTGGTGCTAGCAAGATTTTTAGCGCTAGTACAAAAAAGATTCCGATGGTAAATATTCAGCTTGAAGATTATGGAATGTTATATCGAATGGCCGAACACGGCGATAAGCCGAAAATTAAGATTGTTGCCCAATCGAAGGATTTAGGGGTTGCTCCAACTTTTAATACTATCGGAAGGATTGAAGGAACAGAAAAACCTGAAGAATATGTTTTTCTTTCTGCACATTTCGATTCATGGGACGGCGGAACCGGAGCTACCGACAACGGGACAGGATCTTTGGTCATGATGGAAACCATGAGACTTTTAAAGAAATTTTACCCAAATCCTAAGCGTACGATTATCGTTGGGCATTGGGGAAGTGAAGAGCAAGGATTAAACGGAAGCCGTGCCTATGTTGAAGATCATCCCGAAATCGTGGCGAATATTCAGGCGGTTTTTAATCAAGATAATGGGACTGGAAGAATCAAGGATATATCTGGAGCTGGATTTTTAAATTCTTATAATTACCTCAGAAATTGGCTTTATGCGGTGCCCAATTACATTACTGATGATATCGAAACAGAATTTCCTGGTTCACCCGCGGGTGGTGGTTCAGATAATGCATCTTTTGTCGCCGCTGGAGTGCCAGCCTTCAACTTAAGTTCTTTAAGTTGGGATTACTGGAATTACACTTGGCATACCAACCTAGATACCTATGATAAAATAGTTTTTGACGACGTGAAGAAAAACGTAATCCTAACCGCTATTTTAGTTTATATGGCCTCTGAAGACCCAAATACAACCTCACGGGACAAAATTGTTTTGCCAATTAGCAGAAGAACGGGAGAGCAACAAGAATGGCCGGCTCAAAGGTCGCCTACCCGAAAAGGTGGATTGGATGAAGATTAAAAAAAAAGCGGCGTTCGAAAGAACGCCGCTTTTAAGTTGATTAATAGCTAGGGGTTAATTATTACATTCAATACGGATGTTTCCGGCATCTCCTTTTTTGGAAACCTCGTTCACTTTAAAGTCGGTGAACATGTTTGCGAAACCAGCGGCATTTTGCTCGCAATCTGCATCAAAGGACATGGTAAAAGTAATTGGAGTACAAGCTTCAATATCCCCAACGTAGGTTAATACAGTTGGTGCTCCTTGGCCTTTTCCAGGATTTACATCATAAGATTTTCCATCTAAAGAATAAAAACCAGTAATGTGAGGACAAGTAAATTTAACTTCTGCATCTTCTAATGACTCTTCACTGATATAAGTAAAGGTATAGCTGCTGTCTTCATTAAGCTCGTAAGAAAAGCTTTCTTCGCACTCATCTGGACACACTGCGAATAGGTTATATGTTGAATCGAATTTAATAGGTTTTCCTAAAGCGGTTTGTTCAATGCTAAATTTCATTTCTTCGCATTGATCATAACCTGCAGTTAAGTCATAGGTATGAATGATACTGACTCCACTAGGAACCTCATAATCTTCCCATACAGTCCCATTGATAGTTGTGACAAAATCCGCTTTCGCATTAGCGTTACCCCCGCTGATCTCATAGATTACTTCAACCACAAATTCCGTTGGTGTATTATAAGCATAATATGTCACGGTTTTTTCATTACTGGACTTGCCAGGATTAGTAATAGAACTTTCAGATTTCACGAAATAATCTTCAATATCAGCTTCAATACAGTCAGTAGAACAGTCCGCAGCTTGATAAAGACGGAGAGCGGTTTGGGTTTGGGATTTTGCTAAAGCATTTGGCATTTCGTCCATTTGCTCGGTTTCGCAAGAAAGGATAAAAGAAACAAAGAGTAGTCCAAGAAGAGCTACTTTTAAATTGGTAGGTAAATTAAAATTTTTCATAATTAGGATAAAATATTGATTTGTTAGGGTTTTCATCAACTAACAAAGCGCTAAATCATTATAAAAATGAAGTCGTAAAATGTACTGAGGGAAGAAACAATTTAAAACAGCGATTTGGGTCGATAACTGTTTTTACATTCCTGTTTTTAGAAATGTTTGGTAAAAGTGATGCTTAGTACGGATATCCTATTAATTTTTAGATGAAGTGCTTAAAATTTTTGTTGATTTGATAAGAAATACACATTTAGACGGTAAACCGCCTCTAATCAGTTAGATGCGTACTCGGAATAGGGATAAATTAAAAAGGCTCCCGATTTGGGAGCCCTTATATATTTTAAAATCTTCAACTATAAATTAAATTCTTTTTTTACCGTGTCGACATAGTCTAATTTTTCCCAAGTAAACAGTTCAACTTCCATAGTAATTGCTTCGCCATTTGGCTGATCAAAATGTTTGGTGACCATTCTGCTTTCTCTGCCCATATGTCCATACGTTGCAGTCTCGCTATATATTGGCTGTCTCAGCTTTAATCGTTTTTCTATTGCGTGCGGACGCATGTCAAAAATCTTGGAAACCTTCTCTGCAATCTCCCCATCGGAGAACTTGCTGTTTCCGGTACCATAAGTATTTACATATATTGAAGTTGGTTCTACCACACCAATGGCATAACTCACTTGCACCAGTATTTCATCACACAAACCTGCAGCAACTAAATTCTTAGCGATATGTCTTGTTGCATATGCCGCGCTTCTATCTACTTTGCTTGGGTCTTTACCAGAGAATGCTCCTCCGCCATGCGCTCCTTTTCCACCGTAGGTATCAACGATGATTTTTCTTCCGGTTAAACCGGTATCACCGTGAGGTCCGCCAATAACAAATTTTCCGGTGGGGTTTATGTGATAGGTAATGGTATCGTTAAAAAGTTTCTTTATATGGTCTGGCACCAGTTTCATAACTCTTGGTATCAGAATATTAATAAGGTCTTTTCTAATGGTGCTGAGCATCATTTCTTCCGTAGCAAAATCATCGTGTTGGGTAGAAATTACAATAGCATCGATTCTTTGCGGAACATTATCATCACTATATTCTATGGTGACTTGACTCTTAGAATCAGGTCGTAGATAGGTAATCTCCTTATTTTCCCTTCTTAGAGCCGCAAGTTCCTTTAATATCGAATGTGAAAGGTCCAGTGCCAATGGCATGTAGTTGTCAGTTTCCTTTGTCGCGTAGCCAAACATCATCCCTTGGTCGCCCGCTCCTTGCTGTTCTGCATCTTCACGATCAACCCCACGGTTAATGTCTTCGGATTGTTCATGAATTGCAGATAGCACGCCACAAGAATTACCGTCGAACATATAGTCGCTCTTGGTATATCCGATTTTGTTTATGGTTTCCCTTGCGATTTTCTGAACATCTAGATAGGTGTTAGATTTAACTTCACCGGCCAAAATTACCTGTCCGGTAGTCACAAGTGTTTCACAAGCGACCTTAGAGTTTTGGTCAAAGGCTAAAAAATTATCAATAAGAGCATCGCTGATCTGATCCGCTACTTTATCTGGGTGTCCTTCAGAGACGCTTTCTGAAGTAAAAAGATATGCCATAGGTCTTTGTTTTCTTTAAATATAAGTCTGACTGGCTAATCCTAAGGAAGTTATATCTGTCCTTAGCATTTTTATTCAAATTAAATTGAAATATTCCAATCCAATTGAAAGAGGTTGCAAGTAGTCAAATCTGTCCTCTTGGTCGACAAAAGTACATATATTATTGAAACTTTAAAATTTTAGGAAAGCTGCTTTTCAAAAAAGAAAAACCATCGAGACAAGGGGCGGTTGTCTGATGGTTTTTCACTAACTAATCAATCTAAAAAAAAAGGTTTAATGCACTACTAAAACCTTATATGTTATTAGTTACTTGTACTTTCTATTGCTCATTTAATCCAAAGTCCGAGTAGGCTTTCATTCCATGTTCGTAAGCATCTAGACCTTCTAGTTCTTCCCTTTCGGAAACTCTGATGCCTACGGTCACTTTTAGAACATATAGTATAATGAAGCTAGAAGCGATGCATATTCCCGCATAAGCAGCAACACCGATCAATTGGCTCATAAATTGAGCGCCACCAGCTAAACTTCCGAAGATACCAACTGCAAGTGTTCCCCAGATACCACAAATAAGGTGAACGGCAATTGCTCCAACTGGATCATCTAATTTAAGTTTGTCTACCAATGCGACGCCAAATACAATAATTGCTCCGGCAATTGTTCCTATAAGAACGGCATCCGTCGGACTCATTTGATCTGCACCAGCAGTAATGGCTACCAATCCTCCCAATATTCCATTTAGGAACATGGTAAGATCGTAGTTTTTGTACATTAAGGTTGAAACCAAGAATGATGCAACACCACCAGCAGCCGCAGCTAAACAAGTTGTAACTAAGGTTAATGAGGTTAATGCTGGGTCGGCAGAAAGTACTGAGCCTCCATTAAATCCAAACCATCCTAACCAAAGAATTAAAACACCAGCTGTTGCTAATGGAATATTATGTCCTGGTATGGCTTGAGGTTTGCCCCCCTTGAATTTTCCAATCCTGCTTCCCAATAAGAATACGGCTACTAGAGCAGCCCAACCACCAACTGAATGCACTAAAGTAGAACCAGCGAAATCATAAAATGGAGTTTCCATAGTCTGAAGGAATCCGCCACCCCATTTCCAAGAGCCCGCAAGAGGATAGATAATTCCAACGTAAATAATAGTAAAAATCATGAATGGTCCGATCTTAACTCGTTCCGCTACCGCTCCAGAAACAATCGTGGCCGCTGTTGCAGCGAACATTCCTTGGAAAAGAAAGTCGGTCCAGTAAGTGTATCCTTCATTATATGTAAGGTCTAATGCTCCATCTGCAGTAACTGGAGAATCTAGTCCGAATCCGGCAAAGCCGATAAATCCGTTGAATTCACCTGGATACATCAAATTAAAACCAACCAGACAGTATAGTAATAATCCAATACAGATGATGAATATATTTTTAAATAATATGTTGATGGTATTTTTTTGCCTAGTAAGTCCTATTTCCAAAAAGGAAAACCCTAGGTGCATAAAAAAAACTAATCCTGTACAGACCATCATCCATACATTGTTTATTGTTAATAGTTCCATAATTTATAATGTCTCAGTTAGTTTATTTTATAGTGTCTCCTCCTTTGTCGCCAGTACGTATTCTGTAGGTTTCAGAAATATCAGAAACGAAAATCTTTCCGTCTCCGACATCGCCCGTACGAGCAGACTCAATGATTGTTTTAATGGTAATTTCTTCAAAATCGTCATTTACAACAATAGAGAGATACCGCCTCTGTATATCACTGGTGCTGTAGCTAACCCCTCGGTAAACATGCCCTTCCTTTTCATTACCAAGGCCAGTTACATCCCAATAAGAGAAGAAGTTTACTCCAACTCCGTGGAGCGCATCCTTGACGGTAGAAAATTTGGATTTTCTGATAATTGCTTCAATTTTTTTCATGATTAGTTTTATTAGTTAGAATTGATATACCGCTGCAATTAAGAATGAAGCCAAGCTTTTAGTAGGATCTAGATCGCCATCGAAATAAACTTCGTCTGACCAGCTATCTAATCTCAATTCTGGTATAATCGTTAAGTTGTCTATTTTATAATTTGCGGATAGAGTTGTGGCAAAAACGGTGTCGTCCTCAGCTTCATCATAGTGATATCCAAAGTATTCTCCTCTTAAACCGAACGCTAGCGCATCAGAAACTGAATATTGTGGATATAAGGCTGCGCCATAGAAGCCGCTGCCATTGGTATCATTATAGGTTGCATTGATTCCCAAGAAAAATGCCTCGGTTGCATCGAAACCTCCGGTATAATCAATTTGAAAAGTTGCATCACTATTTCCGGGCTGGTTGCCGTATAGTGCATTTAAGAACTGTCCGCTATAGCCCAATTGTGCCCCTAGGGTATAACTTCCATCTATATTGATTTCGGTATAATCGGTAGGATTCATCAAAGCTAACATCAACGTAAAATCTTCGGACAATGTAAAGTCTGCCTTAATACCGGTATGGGAAAAAGGTCCGTTGCTAAACATATAAGAGGTACTGTAATTGAAATTACCAGTTGGAGATATTACTTCGTATCCTAAAAAGGTGTTGAAGTTTCCAAGGGTAAGTCTAAAGGAATCGGTAACGTTCCAGAAGGCATAAAGTTGATTTACGATATTGGTGGAAGGGCTAGAAAGGAATACGGCATCTTCTCCACGTGGGCCAAAGACAAGGTCTGCAACGAAGCCTACTTTTGCGCCTTCATAACTAAAGATAGCATTTGCCATTCCAATACTAAAACCACTTCGGTTTGCGAATGATGTGCCTGGATTAAGGAAGTATGCCCCATCGCCATCATCAAAGGATTCGTTTGGTCCGGTAAGGTTTGTTCTAAAGTATGCATCGACACTTCCAGAAATATTGAATTTTTTTTCATCCGCTGGTTCTTCTTCTTGAGCGAATGCCGATAAAAATCCAAAAAGCATTAATAGAGTAAAAAATTGTTTCATTCCAAATATAATTTTAGTGGTTAATTACCAGTAAAACTATATTAAAATTTATTTAACCCCTTAAAAAAAAGGGTCATAGGACTCATTTTTATGAATTAAACAAAATAACCCCTAAAAAAAATAGGGGTTTTCATTTTTTAATTAAATTTCTATTAAATTGAAAATAGCCAATTTGAATAAAATTCATTAAAATCTTAAAATCGATGCAAAATGTTCAACAATATTTGTTATTATTTGAAGATATCTCATCAAAAATTTGAATGGGTTAATTTAGCATAGTTGAAAAATGCTTTGAGTTTTTCGTAAATTATATTCCAATTAATCCAAATTCAGAAAAATTTTCAATCATTTTTTTGATATGTCGCAATAATCATAGGGACATTATTTAGATTCAAATTCAACCTATATATTAGTAAATCCAACACTGATCATCTAACTATTTAATCACGAATAAAATGCTGAAAAAACAGGGGCTTTATTTGCCGGAATTTGAACATGAAAATTGTGGCGCAGGATTTATTTGTAGTCTTACAGGTAAGAGGTCTAATATTATTATACATAAGGCCCTAGAAATACTCGTGAAATTAGAGCATCGAGGTGCGGTAAGTGCAGATGGAAAAACCGGTGATGGTGCCGGAATTTTGATAGATATTCCTCACGATTTTTTTGTGCAAAGCTGTGATTTTGAATTACCAGAGAGAGGGCAATATGCAGTTGGTAACGTTTTTCTTCCAAAAAAGGAAAATCAACAGATATTCTGCATCAACACCTTTGAAGAAAGTTTAAAAGAGCAAAACTTGAAATTGTTGGGTTGGAGGGACGTACCGGTAAATAATTCTGAAATCGGTAGGATTGCTTCGGAAACCGAGCCAGTTACCAAACAGATTTTTATTGGGAAATCCGATGATAGCCAAACTGATTTTGAATTTACCGTAAAACTTTTTGCCGCTCGCAAAATTGCTGAACATACTATTTACAATTCCAAATTATCTGAAAGCAGCTATTTTTACCTTTCGAGTCTTTCAACAAAAACGATTATCTATAAAGGTCTTTTAAAACCAGAAGACATCAATGTTTATTATAAAGAACTTTCCAATCCGCTGTTAGACGCAAAACTGGCGCTGGTACATCAAAGGTTTTCGACCAACACATTCCCGACTTGGGATTTGGCCCAACCTTTTAGATATATGTGCCATAATGGTGAGATAAATACTTTAAGAGGTAATGTTTCTCGTATGTTTTCGCGTGAAGAATTGATGAAAAGTGATTTGTTCGGCGATGATATAAAACGGGTCCTTCCAACAATTTTAAGAGGAAAATCTGATTCTGCTTCAATGGATATGGTCGTTGAGCTTTTGCTTATGACCGGTCGTTCCCTTCCAGAAGTGATGATGATGTTAGTGCCAGAAGCTTGGGAGAAAAATCCTGAAATGAGCGATGCTAAAAAAGCATTTTACGAATTCAACAGCTGTCTTATGGAGCCGTGGGACGGCCCAGCTTCAATACCTTTTACTGACGGAAGTTATATAGGTGCGGTACTTGATAGAAACGGACTGAGACCGTCGCGCTATACCGTGACCCACGATGACTATGTAATTATGTCCTCCGAAACCGGGGTGCTGGACATTCCACCGAAAAACGTTAAATATCACGGTCGTCTAGAACCAGGAAAAATGTTCTTGGTAAATATGGATGAAGGCCGAATAATAAATGATGAAGAAATTAAAGAAAGAATCGTTAATCTGTATCCATACAGAAAATGGTTAGACCAAAATCTTATCCATCTTCGAAGCATTCCTTATAGAGACAGGCCTTTAGAACACGTTGAAGAGCCTCTTCATATTAGAGAATCTATTTTTGGCTATACTCAAGAAGACCTCAATACCATTATTTTACCGATGGCCCAAAATGGTAAGGAACCAATTGGTTCAATGGGAAGCGATACGCCTATTGCCGTGCTTTCAGAAAGACCGCAGTTGCTCTACAATTATTTTAAACAATTATTCGCGCAGGTTACAAATCCGCCATTGGATGGTATCCGGGAAGAATTGATTACCGACATCAGTTTAACTCTTGGAAGTGATTCTAACATCTTTCAAATTAATGAACTGCATTGTAGAAAATTAAAAATTCAGAATCCTGTAATTTCTAAACAGGATTTAGATAAGATAAAAAACCATGATAAGAGCCCGCATTACAGGGTAACCTCGATTCCTATTTTATACGATGTGGTACATGGTGTTAACGGTTTAGAGCGACAACTTGAAGAAATTGTAAACTTTGCTTCTAGAGAAATTGATAAAGGAACCAATATCATTATACTTTCCGATAGAAATGTAAATGAAGAAAAGGCGCCCATCCCAGCGTTATTAGCTTGTTCTTATATAAATCATGCTTTATATAAGCAAGGAAAGCGTTCAAAAATAAGTATCATTATAGAATCTGCAGAACCACGTGAGGTCCATCATTTTGCCATGTTATTTGGATTTGGTGCTAGTGCGATTAATCCATATATGGTTAATGAAATTGTGCAAGAGAAGATTGATTCTGGTGATTTAATAGGAATTGATTTTGATGAAGCAATCCAAAATTATAACAAGGCGGTTGGAAAGGGAATTTTAAAGGTGATGAACAAAATCGGGATTTCAACCTTGAATTCTTATCGCGGATCACAGCTATTTGAATGTATTGGGATAAACACTAAAGTAGTTTCAAAGTATTTCCCGAATACACCAACGAGGATTGAAGGTATTGGCCTCAACGAAATTGAAAAAGAAATCACAAAACGACATAGACGTGCCTATAATGTTCAGGATATCGCTGACAATCTAGATATAGAAATAGGAGGAGAATACCGTTGGAGGCGTGGAGGCGAAAAACATATGTTTAACCCGCTTACGGTAGCCAAATTACAAGAATCGGTGAGGACCAACAATCCCAAAACTTATAAAGAATACGCAGACTTGGTCAATGACCAAGCAAAAAATCTTATGACCATTCGGGGATTATTCGAATTTGCAAAATATGACCCAATCCCCATCGATCAGGTAGAACCATGGACAGAAATCGTAAAACGGTTTAAAACCGGCGCTATGTCTTATGGCAGTATCAGCAAAGAAGCTCATGAAAACCTGGCAATTGCTATGAATAGAATTGGCGGTAAGAGCAACTCGGGCGAAGGTGGAGAGGATGCCGAACGTTTTTATAAAGCTTCGGATGGCGACTGGAAGAATAGTGCAATAAAGCAGGTAGCTTCGGGACGTTTCGGGGTGACTTCAAATTATTTGACCAATGCGAAAGAGATTCAAATTAAGATGGCACAGGGAGCAAAACCTGGTGAAGGTGGTCAGCTTCCTGGGCCGAAAGTGAATCCGGCCATTGCTAAAACGAGAAATTCAACGCCTTATGTTGGGTTGATTTCCCCACCGCCGCATCATGATATTTATTCAATTGAAGATCTTTCACAATTAATCTATGATCTTAAATCGGCTAACCGAGAAGCTAGAATCAATGTAAAATTGGTTTCGGAAATAGGAGTTGGGACAGTTGCAGCTGGAGTAGCGAAAGCAAAAGCGGATGTTGTGCTAATTTCTGGATTCGACGGAGGTACGGGCGCTTCACCTTTAACCTCATTAAAACATGCAGGTTTACCCTGGGAACTTGGTATTGCTGAAGCTCAACAAACTTTGGTGATGAATGATTTAAGAAACCGAATTGTTTTAGAATGCGACGGACAATTAAAAACTGGTCGTGATGTCGCCGTAGCATGTCTCCTTGGGGCGGAGGAATTTGGTTTCGCAACAGCACCCTTGGTAGCTTCTGGTTGTATTATGATGCGTGTTTGCCATTTAAATACCTGTCCGGTTGGTATCGCCACCCAAAATCCTGATTTGAGAAAGAAATTTGAAGGTAAGCCCGAGCACGTGGTTAACTACATGTACTTCGTGGCACAAGAACTTAGGGAGATTATGGCGAATCTTGGTTTCAAGACCATAAACGAAATGGTTGGCCAAGTTCAAAAACTAGACAGAAATAAAGCAATTGAACATTATAAAGCTTCAGGAATAGATTTAAGTCCAATTTTGTATCAAATGAAAGTTGAAGCTGGCACAAAATTATATCATACCCAAAGTCAAGAACATCATTTAGAAAGCCACTTGGATTTCAAGATTATAGATAAGGCGCATCCTGCTTTATTCAGAAAGGAAAAAACCTATCTAGATTTTAAAATAACTAACGTAGATCGAGCGGTTGGTGCAATTTTGAGTAACGAAATTTCCAAGATATACGGAGCTCAAGGGCTTCCAGAAAATACTTTAAATCTCAATTTTACCGGCTCGGCCGGACAAAGTTTCGGAGCTTTTGCAACCAAAGGTCTAACCATGATTGTAAATGGAAATACCAACGATTATATGGGCAAAGGACTTTCTGGAGCGAAACTGGTGATTAAGGTGCCGGATGAATGTACCATCGTTCCTCAAGATAATGTGATTACTGGGAATGTTACGCTCTACGGAGCTACTTCTGGTGAAGCGTATATAAACGGACGGGCTGGTGAAAGATTCTGCGTCCGAAATTCTGGATCTATTGCCGTCGTTGAAGGTATTGGTGATCACGGTTGTGAATATATGACCGGAGGTATCGCGGTTATTTTAGGTGAAGTTGGAAGAAATTTTGGTGCCGGAATGAGCGGAGGTGTCGCTTATGTTCTGGACGATAAGAATTCATTTAGACAACGTTGTAACGGAGATCATCTCAATATTGACCCAGTTAATAACGAAGAAGATAAGAATGAACTAAAAGGATTGATAGAAAATCATTATAACGCAAGCTTAAGTCCACTTGCTCAAAAGATTCTAGAAGAATGGGATAGTTTCTTGCCTAAATTCGTGAAGGTAGTACCAGAAGAATACAGACAAGCATTGATTAAACTTGAAGAAGAAAATCTAGTAACGCAGTAAAAATGGGAAAAACAACAGGATTTTTAGAATACGACAGAACTACGGAACCTTATCTTCCTAAGGAGGAACGGGTAAAGAACTATAAAGAATTTACAGTTGCCCTTCCTGAAGAAGAAATTAAAAATCAGGGAGCACGCTGTATGGACTGTGGGATTCCTTTTTGCCATAGCGGTTGTCCTCTTGGCAATCTTATACCAGATTTTAACGATAAGGTTTACAAAGGAAAATGGAAAGAAGCGGCAGAAATACTATATGCCACCAACAATTTTCCAGAATTTACTGGGAGACTTTGTCCGGCACCATGTGAAGAAGCTTGTGTCTTGGGGATTAATGAGGACCCGGTAACCATAGAAAATATTGAAAAAAATATTGCCGAGCAAGCTTATGAGAATGGTTGGAAGGTTGCAAAACCACCGAAAACAAGAACTGGTAAAAAAGTGGCGGTTATTGGTTCGGGACCAGCAGGTCTTGCGGCTTCTCAGCAGCTTAACCGTGCAGGGCATGAAGTGACTCTTTTTGAAAGGGATGATAAAGTTGGCGGCTTACTTCGATACGGTATTCCAGATTTTAAAATGGAAAAAACTGTCATCGATAGAAGTGTGGCGATTCTTGAAGAAGAAGGTGTGGTTATAAAAACAAATTCTCACGTTGGCGAGAATGTAGACGCAAAAGAAATAGAAAAAGAGTTCGACGCGGTACTTTTATGTGGAGGAGCAACGGTAAGAAGAACTATTCCTATTGAAGGGGCGGATTTAAAAGGGGTTTATCAAGCGATGGATTTCTTAAAACAAAATAATCAACGGGTTGCTGGGCGTGATGATTTTGAGGAAGTGATTTCAGCAAAAGACAAGAAGGTAATTGTTATTGGTGGAGGTGATACCGGTTCGGATTGTATAGGAACTTCTAATCGTCATGGCGCAACATCTGTAACCAACTTTGAGATTCTTTCGAAACCTACCGAGGGTAGACCTCCTAATCAGCCTTGGCCATATTGGCCGATGAGGTTGCGAACAAGTTCGAGTCATAAGGAAGGCGTGGATCGCTTTTTCAGTATTTCTACTAAACGTTTCGTAGGTAATGATCAAGGTTTATTGACCGGCTTGGTGACCGTTGAGGTGGAATGGATTTTTAAACCTGGAGAGAGACCGCAGCTTAGAGAACTACCAGAAACAGAAAAAGAATGGGAATGCGATATGGTGTTTTTAGCACTTGGTTTTACAGGAGCCGAAAAGACTTTGGTTGATCAATTTGGATTGGAAATGGATTTTAGAACTAATATTAAAGCGCCAGTTTCTAATTATCAGACCAACGTTAAAAAGATTTTTGCGGCAGGCGATATTCGTCGTGGACAGTCTTTAATTGTGTGGGCAATTTCAGAAGGAAGGCAAGCAGCACATTACGTCGACAAATTTTTAATGGGACAGAGTTACCTTCCTCTTAAGGATGATAACGACTTGCCGAGGGTATAAACCTGATAAATCAATTAAGGCTACTCTCACTTGGCAGTGCAAAAAATAATTCTCAACTTTACATTAGAATGAAAAACATAATCAACATTATAGTCTCAGTTATTAGCGTCGTGGTTATCACGAAATGCTAGAGGGAGGATAATGTATTTAATATATTAGATCGCCTTCCTCTCTGGAAGGCTTTTTTATTTTAATATTTTCAAGTTTGGGTATCAAATTATAAAAGGATTAAAATCATGATATTCAAATGATTACAAATCTTTAGAAAAGGCTGGCTTTAATATTCAATTAAATCTGAAGCCAGATAAAACCTAACTATAATGCTAATTTAGTAACGGCTTTTTATGAATGAATTGAACAAATTTAGTAAAACGGTCACTCAAGACCCGACGCAACCTGCCGCTCAGGCTATGTTGCACGCCATCGGACTAACCGATGAAGATTTAACAAAACCACTTATTGGTATTGCGAGCACAGGTTATGAAGGTAATCCGTGTAACATGCACCTTAACGATTTGGCTAAATTAGCCAAGGAAGGTACGCTTAATGCCAATCTAATCGGATTGATTTTTAATACTATTGGTGTAAGCGATGGCATCTCTATGGGAACTCCAGGTATGCGTTATTCCTTACCATCTCGAGATATTATTGCCGATTCTATGGAAACGGTTGTGCAGGCCATGGCTTATGACGGTTTAATAACTGTAGTAGGTTGTGACAAAAATATGCCGGGTGCATTAATGGCAATGATTAGGTTGAATCGTCCATCGATATTGGTTTACGGCGGTACAATTGATTCTGGTTGTCACAACGGTAAAAAATTAGATGTTGTTTCAGCTTTTGAAGCTTGGGGAAGTAAGGTCGCTGGTACAATGAGTGAAGGTGAATTTAAGAGCATTGTTCAAAAAGCATGTCCAGGAGCTGGTGCCTGCGGTGGAATGTATACCGCAAATACCATGGCTTCAGCAATTGAAGCATTGGGGATGGCTTTGCCTTTCAATTCTTCAAACCCTGCTACAGGCGCCGATAAGCAAACTGAAGCAGTTGCAGCCGGTGAAGCAATGAGGTTGTTATTGAAAAGAGATATAAAACCTTCTGATATTATTAGTAAAAAGTCATTAGAAAACGCAGTGAGATTGGTAACGATACTCGGCGGTTCCACCAATGCAGTTTTGCATTTCTTGGCAATTGCCAGAGCAGCCCAAATAGAATTCACGCTTCAGGATTTTCAAAGAATAAGCGACACCACGCCGTTTTTGGCCGATTTAAAACCAAGCGGAAAATATTTAATGGAAGATGTGCATGCTGTGGGAGGTATTCCCGCAGTCATGAAATATCTTTTGAAGAAAGGTCTTTTACATGGAGATTGCCTAACTGTTACAGGTAAGACCGTTGCAGAAAATCTATTAGATGTCGATGACCTTAAAAAGAATCAAGATGTTATTAAAACCATCGAAAATCCTATTAAGGCAACCGGACATTTAAGAATGCTCTATGGCAATTTAGCAACCGAAGGCAGTGTTGCGAAGATTACTGGTAAAGAAGGCCTTAAGTTTTCTGGGAAAGCAAGGGTTTTTAATGGTGAATATGAAGCAAACGATGGTATCCGTGATGGATTGGTCAATAAGGGAGAAGTTATAGTTATCCGGTACGAAGGGCCTAAAGGTGGGCCAGGCATGCCCGAAATGCTTAAACCAACTGCCGCAATCATGGGAGCAGGGCTAGGTAAAGAAGTTGCATTAATCACAGATGGAAGGTTTTCTGGAGGTACCCACGGATTTGTGGTAGGCCACATTACCCCAGAAGCTCAAGAAGGTGGCGCTATTGCGCTGGTTGAAAATGGCGACGTTATCACAATAGATGCTGAAACAAATTCCATAATGGTTGAAGTTTCAGATGAAGTTTTAGAAGAGAGAAGAAAAAATTGGAAGGCACCCGAATTAAAATTTAAGCGCGGTGTACTTTATAAATATGCAAGGACTGTATCATCGGCCTCACAAGGATGTGTAACAGATGAATTTTAATAATTGAATATGCGGACACAGACGTTAAAAAAAGAGAAAAATAGTACCGAGCAGACTATGAGGATTACAGGGAGTGAAGCTGTTATCCGTTGTTTGCTTGCCGAAGGAGTAGATATACTTTATGGTTATCCAGGAGGAGCAATTATGCCAGTCTACGATGAGCTATATAAATTTAGAGATCAATTGCACCACGTTTTAACAAGGCATGAGCAAGGTGCTACGCATGCAGCTCAAGGTTATGCTAGGATTTCTGGAAAAGTCGGTGTGGCAATTGCAACATCTGGTCCCGGAGCTACTAATTTAATTACTGGTATCGCCGATGCCCAAATAGATTCAACCCCAATGGTTTGTATAACCGGGCAGGTATCTTCACACCTTTTAGGAAGTGATGCATTTCAGGAAACCGATATTGTAGGTATTTCTACGCCAGTAACGAAATGGAATCATCAAATAACTAAAGCGTCCCAAATACCAGAAGTCTTTGCCAAGGCCTTTTACATCGCAAAAAGTGGAAGACCAGGTCCGGTTTTAATAGACATTACCAAGGATGCTCAATTTGAAGAATTCGACTTTCAATATCAAAAATGTACTGGTATTAGAAGCTATAAGCCATATCACGCTCTAGATTATGAAAAATTAAGGGATGCTGCAAGACTTATAAATGAAGCCAAGAAACCATTTATTGTTTGGGGACAAGGTGTAATCCTAGGTCAAGCAGAAAACGAGTTTAAGAATTTTGTTGAAAAAACTGGTATACCAGCCGCATGGACCATTTTAGGTGCATCGGCATTGCCTACAGGTCATCCCTTAAATGTAGGGATGGTTGGTATGCACGGTAATTATGCCCCAAATGTTTTAACCAATGATTGCGATGTGCTTATTGCAATCGGGATGCGTTTTGACGACCGAGTAACTGGTAGTTTAAATACCTATGCAAAACAGGCTAAAATCATTCATCTAGAAATTGATCCTGCTGAGGTCGATAAAAATGTGAAGACTGATGTCGCCTTAATCGGAGATGCTAAGGATTCGCTAACCGTGTTGACCAAATATGTAGACAAAAAGGAGCATAAAGACTGGAGACAGAGATTTACAGAACTATACGATATCGAATTCAAAAAAGTTATTAGTGAAGATTTGTACCCTACCAAGGAAGGATTGACGATGGGTGAGGTTTTAAAAGAAATAAACAATCAAACTAGAGGTGACGCGGCCATCGTTTCAGATGTTGGGCAACACCAAATGATCGCTTGTCGATATGCAGAATTCAATAAAACTAGAAGTAATATAACCTCTGGTGGACTTGGCACAATGGGCTTTGCTCTTCCGGCTGCAATTGGTGCAAAAATGGCGGCTCCAGAAAGGGAAGTCGTCGCAATAATTGGGGATGGTGGTTACCAAATGACCATCCAAGAATTAGCCACTATTTTTCAAACTAAAGCAGCAGTGAAAATTGTAGTGCTTAATAATGAGTTTTTAGGAATGGTACGACAATGGCAGCAATTATTTTTTGATAAGCGCTATGCTTCCACAGAGATGGTAAATCCAGATTTTGTAATGATTGCAAAAGGATATCATATCGAAGCTGAAAAAGTGACCAAGAGGGAAGAATTGACCGCTGCGGTTAAACGTATGATCGACTCTAAAGATTCCTATTTCTTGGAAGTCTGTGTGGAGAAAGAAGATAACGTTTTCCCGATGGTGCCTAGTGGTGCGAGTGTCTCTGATATTAGATTGGAGTAGTTATTAAGATTAAGAACGAAGTATTAAGAACCAAGTATCAAGAACAAAGAATAAAGAACAAAGAAAAGATAATTTTGATTACCGCATTAGCACAATTTGTGTCACACTGAGCTTGTCGAAGTGTAGCCTACCAAAGAAAAGCTTTTAAAAATGTTTTTGCTCTAAATGATTAAAAGATGAAAGAAGAAATTAAATCATATACTGTTTCAATATATACCGAAAATAACATCGGATTGTTGAACCGGATTTCTGCGATATTTCAACGTAGACATATCAATATTGAAAGTTTAAACACCTCGGTTTCAGAAATTGAAGGTGTTTCTAGATTTACCATTTTGGTAAACATGAGCGAAGAACAAATCAAAAAGATTATCGGTCAGATCGAGAAACAGGTAGAAGTTATAAAAGCCTACTATCACACCGACGAACAGACCATTTACCAAGAATCGTGTATGTTCAAGATTAAATCGAATTTATTGTTCGAAGAACCACAGATTCAAAATATAATTAAAGACAGCAACGCAAGGATTGTAACCGTAAACAAGGAATTTTTCGTACTCGAGAAATCTGGCAGACGTTCAGAAATTGATATGTTACATAGAGATTTAAGCGTTTTCGGAATTATGCAATTTGTACGTTCAGGAAGAATTGCAGTCACTAAAGATGAAATGAAAGTAACAGAAATGCTGAAAGCATTTTATAATTAAAAATTTAAATGTAATGGGGAATTATTTTAACACATTGACTTTAAGAGAAAAATTGGATCAACTTGCAAAATGCAGGTTCATGGAATCTTCGGAATTTGAAGATGGCGTTAAGGCTTTGGAAGGAAAGAAAATTGTAATTATCGGATGTGGAGCTCAAGGGTTAAACCAAGGTTTGAATATGCGCGATTCTGGTCTCGATATTTCTTATGCGCTTAGGGCAGAAGCAATCAAAGAACAAAGACAATCATATAAAAATGCGACGAAAAACCATTTTGAAGTTGGGACTTACGAAGACCTGATACCAACTGCAGATGTGGTTTTAAATCTTACACCAGACAAACAGCATTCTCACGTTATCGATGCAGTAATGCCATTAATGAAAAAAGGTGCAACATTAACTTATTCGCATGGTTTTAACATCGTAGAAGAAGGAAAAAATATCCGAGAAGATATTACGGTAATCATGGTCGCTCCTAAGTGCCCGGGTACCGAGGTGCGTGAAGAATATTTAAGAGGATTTGGTGTGCCGACCCTAATCGCGGTACATCCCAGCAATGACCCCGAAGGTAAAGGTTTTGAACAAGCTAAAGCTTATGCGGCCGCTACAGGTGGCCATAAGGCAGGCGTTTTAGATTCTTCATTTGTTGCTGAAGTCAAAAGTGATTTAATGGGAGAACAGACCATCTTGTGTGGTGTGCTTCAAACGGCGTCAATTCTATTGTTCGATAAGATGATTGCTCAAGGCGTGGATAAAAATTATGCTGCCAAGTTGATTCAATACGGATGGGAAACTATTACCGAAGCACTGAAGCACGGTGGTATTACCAATATGATGGATCGTTTGGATAATTCATCTAAAATTAAAGCTTACGAGCTTTCCGAAGAATTAAAGGAAATTATGAAGCCATTGTTCCAGAAACATATGGACGATATTATCTCTGGCCATTTTTCTGAAACCATGATGAAAGATTGGGCTGCAGACGATAAAGACCTTCTTAATTGGAGAGCTCAAACGGGCGAAACTGCTTTTGAAAAAACCGATGCAACTTCAGAACATATTTCTGAACAAGAATATTTTGATCATGGTGTAATCATGGTGGCATTTGTTAGAGCAGGAGTAGAACTAGCTTTCGAAACTATGGTAGAATCCGGAATCGTTGAAGAATCTGCTTATTACGAATCGTTGCACGAGTTACCGTTAATCGCAAACACTGTCGCAAGGAAAAAATTATTTGAGATGAATAGAATTATTTCAGATACCGCAGAGTATGGTTGTTATTTATTTGACCATGCTTGTAAGCCTTTGCTTAAGGATTTTATGAAAAACATAGATACTGAAGTTATTGGTGAAAGCTTCAAATCTGATGAACCAATCGATAATTTAGAACTTATCGAAGTTAATGACGCAATTAGAAACCATCCTATCGAAAAAATAGGTAAAAAATTAAGGTCTGCCATGACCGCGATGAAAGTTATAAAATCTGGAGTTGAAAAAAATGAGGTCTACGCTTAAGTAAGATGGAAGTCAAGACCGAGTCGACATATTATCCAAAAGTTTCCGATGTTAAGGTAGCGGCGCAACGGTTGAAGAATGTTTCAATCATAACGCCATTGACCTTAAATTATACGTATTCAAAATGTTTTAAGAGTAATATCTATTTTAAACGGGAAGACCTTCAACTTGTCCGCAGCTATAAAATCCGTGGCGCATACAACAAGATGTCTACTCTTACCCAAGACGAAAAAGATAACGGAATTGTATGTGCCAGTGCTGGCAATCATGCACAAGGCGTGGCGCTTTCATGCAAGCTCTTAAAGATAAAAGGTAAAATATATATGCCTTCGCCAACGCCACGTCAAAAAATTGAACAGGTAAATATGTTTGGTGAAGATTATATCGAAATCATCTTGATTGGCGATACCTTCGACGATGCTTATCATGCTGCAATCTTTGAATGTGAAAGATTGAATAAAACTTTTATCCATCCTTTTAACGATAAAAAGGTAATTGAAGGTCAGGCGACCATCGCTTTAGAGATTTTAAAACAGATTGAAAAACCAATCGATTATATTTTTGTACCGGTTGGTGGTGGCGGTTTAGCTTCAGGATTATCCACTGTTTTTAAAGAATTGAGTCCAAAAACTAAAATCATTGGGGTAGAGCCACAAGGCGCGCCTTCAATGTCTAATTCTATAAAGCTTAAACGTTTGGTAGAATTAAAGACCATTGAAAATTTTGTGGATGGCGCAGCTGTAAAAAGGGTTGGTGAGATAAACTTTCCGATTTGCCAGCAACATTTGGACGAGATGATTACCATCCCTGAAGGTAAAATTTGCCAAACCATCCTTGATCTTTATAATAAAGATGCAATCGTTGTTGAGCCTGCAGGTGCGATGAGCATTGCAGCCTTAGACATGTATGCGGATGAAATTCAAGGAAAAAATGTAGTGTGTGTTGTGAGCGGTAGCAATAACGACATCACCCGTACCGCTGAAATTAAGGAACGGGCTTTGCTTTTTTCAAACTTAAAACATTACTTCATTATTAAATTTCCACAACGGGCGGGAGCTCTTCGGGAATTTGTGGTCGATATTTTGGGTCCTACCGACGATATCACCCACTTTGAATACACCAAGAAAACCAACAGAGAAAATGGTGCTGCAGTTGTTGGGGTCGAGTTAAAATCGGCTGCCGACCTAGAACCATTGATCACAAAAATGAAACTACATAATTTCTTTCAGGATTATCTTAATGATAAACCAGACTTGTTTCAATTTTTGATATAATTACTTCAACCTAAAATATTATGGAAATACCAGAACAGTACAAAATCAAATCGCTTTTGCACCAGAACAACTATTTGGTAGGTGGCGAACTCTTAGAATGGAAAGGTGACAACAGCGACGTATTTTCTACAATTTCTTCAACCGAAAAATACCAGCCGACACTTTTAGGAAGTGTGCCAGACCTTGGGGAAAAGGAAGCTTTACAAGCTTTAGATGCAGCCAGCAAGGCATGGGATAGAGGACAGGGTGAATGGCCCACCATGAAAGTGGAATCTCGCATTAGGTGTATGGAAAAATTCGTTACCCAAATGCAGACCAAGCGGGAGGAAATCGTAAAACTTCTAATGTGGGAAATAGGAAAGAATCTGCCCGACTCTCAAAAGGAATTCGATAGAACGGTAGAATATATTTACGATACTATTGAAGCATACAAACAAATAGATAGAGATTCTGCCAAATTTGAAAAGCACGATGGGGTTTATGCTCATATTAGGAGGGGACCATTAGGTGTTGTGCTCTGTTTGGGACCTTATAACTATCCGCTTAACGAAACTTTTGCGCTTCTTATTCCGGCTTTAATAATGGGTAACACTGCAATTTTTAAGCCTGCGAAATATGGAGTTTTGTTGATTTCACCTCTTATGGAAGCTTTTCAAAATAGTTTTCCTAAAGGCGTTGTAAACGTAATTTTTGGTAGGGGTAGAGTTGTTGCAACCCCGATTATGGAAACCGGAAAAGTGGACGTTTTAGCCCTCATCGGTAATAGTAAGTCGGCGAATGCACTTCAAGAAAAACATCCTAAACAGAATCGTTTAAGACTGGTACTAGGATTAGAAGCTAAAAATCCTGCGATTGTTTTAGAAGACGCAGACTTAGATTTAACCATAGACGAATGTTTAAACGGAACACTCTCTTTCAACGGGCAAAGATGTACTGCTTTGAAGCTTTTGTATGTTCATGATGAAATAGTTGATGAATTCAACAAAAGATTTTCTAAACGGGTAGACCAATTAAAATTCGGCAATCCTTGGGAAGAAGGCGTAAAACTCACCCCATTGCCAGAGACCGACAAACCAGAATATATCCAACAATTAATCGACGATGCCTTATCTAAAGGCGCTCGAATCTTGAATGATAAAGGAGGACAAACAACTGAAAATTTTATTTTTCCGGCGGTGCTTTATCCAGTAACCAAGGATATGAGGGTCTTTAAAGAAGAACAGTTTGGGCCAGTAATTCCTATAGTTGCATTTAATGATATTGAAGAACCATTGGACGATATGGCGGAATCTCACTATGGTCAGCAGGTAAGTTTGTTTGGGAAGGATATAAAAACACTTTCACCATTGATAGATACCTTGGTAAATCTTGTCTGTAGAGTTAATCTTAACAGTTCCTGCCAAAGAGGGCCAGACGTATATCCGTTTACAGGAAGAAAGGATTCTGCCGTTGCCACGTTGAGTGTGCACGATGCGTTGAGGTCATTTTCTATTAGAACTTTTGTGGCCTCTAAGGATAATGAATACAACAAAAAAATATTGAATGAATTATTGGATTCTAGAAAATCTAATTTTATCAGTACGGATTATATTTTGTAATTTTATTTACTCTAATAATAATCGATTAATCTAAAAACTAAATTCATAAAAAATGAAAATCACTAAATATGTTATGCTTTCCTTATGCTCATTATTTCTTTTAAACTGTGGTGGTGATGAAAAGAAAGAGGAGAAAGAAAATGTAAAGATTCAATCTAATACCCCAGTCGAAAAGAAAAGCGACGAGAATATGACCAATCTGGTTATTACCGGAAATGATTTAATGCAGTATGATAAAAATGAACTTAGGGCAAAAGCTGGAGAGAAAGTTAAGTTGACCTTAAGACATATCGGAAAGCTAGATAAGCAGGTTATGGGACATAATGTGGTAATCTTAATGAAGTCGGCTAATCCAGAAGATTTCGCTGCTGCAGCTGCAACCTCGAAAGATAACGACTACATTCCAGCTGCAATGCAAGACCAAATCATCGCTCATACTAAAATGATCGGTGGTGGTCAAACAGATTCGGTTGAATTTACTGCTCCAACTGAGCCAGGTGAATATGAATTTTTATGCAGCTTCCCGGGTCACTTCCAAATGATGCGTGGTAAGTTTATTGTGGAGTAGAAATTTGTAGAAGGACATTCAATTAAAATAGCCCAACGACATCTGCGTTGGGCTATTTAATTTAGTTGGTAAAATCATTGTCGCTTCTTTATGTCAAAAAGCAAGCCCAATTTTAATACCACCCCATTTGGCCGAGTTACCCGATTTAAATTCTCGGCTTATTGCTGTTCTAGAATATTCTAAAAATAAGGTTGTGGTTTTTAAAACTAGTCCATAGTTGAACTGAGCAGTAAATCTTTCAAGGTTTTTGGAAGATATAGTATACGGACTTCTATCATTGAAGAATCCACCTTGAAGGCTTGCGTCATATCCAACAACACTTACCAATGGTTGTGAAAATAAATAAAGTTGAAAATCTTTCTTGTTTTTTAAGAGGTTTTGATTCAACCAACCCATAGAGACTACTCCTCCAATTGAAGCATTGGTAAAAAGCGTTCCTATTTGAAGGGTGGCATTTGGCCTTACTTCAAAAACATCACGAAAATTGAAAATTAATTTTTCATAATCGATCCGATAGTTGATTACAATATCATTCTTTATTTGGTTCTTCCAGCCATAAGGAATTTTGTTGCCTGTTGCCTTGTGAATAGAGACCTGCATTTCCTTGCCGAAAGCAGCTGGGCCAATCAATCCTAAACTAAAGGATTGTGAGAGCCTCGATTTTTTAATGGAGTTTGTAGCGATCACAAAACTTTTCAACATTATTGCAGAAGCAAATGGCCGATCGCCAAATTGAATGTCTGAGCTAACGTAATCGTTAGGCGTATACCCAATGTGCTCAACAGAAATTCCATATTTATATAAATCAGCTTCAGGTTTTAGCATTAAATAGTTGATCGGATTTTTTTTCAATTTAGGTAATACCAGTTCTAGATTATACCCTTGAGTGTAGTTTTCATCCGTAGCGGCAAAATAGTCATTCTCATAATTAAACCTAAAATAGCGGTCATGCGGAATATCTCGAAAAGACACAGTATTATCTATCTTCTGGGCCGTTAACAGGGTTGGAAGAAATAAAAGTGAATAAAGGAATCGATTGCCTAATTTCATGACTGTATTTACGAGAATCTTAGGAGATAAGTTTCAGTAATTTCTTGGAGATATAACCAAATTTGAAGCTTTGGAAAACAGAACTAATATCTTTTTAATAAAAAAACTCGGTGATTTCTCACCGAGTTTTTTCTTTTTAACACTATAATTATTCTACAAAGAATAAGATTTTCCTCCAGTCAAT
Organism: Flavobacteriaceae bacterium MAR_2010_188; assembly: GCA_900104375.1. Lineage (NCBI taxonomy): Bacteria > Pseudomonadati > Bacteroidota > Flavobacteriia > Flavobacteriales > Flavobacteriaceae > Flavobacteriaceae bacterium MAR_2010_188. Next base: position 2,443,654 of record LT629302.1, on the reverse strand, counting down.
TCTTGCAGATCACCGCAATAATATTGAGCCGGAACTGGATCGTAAACCAATACATTTTCTCCAACTTGTTGAGAATTTCTATAGGCATTTATGGTCATATACTTAATTCCGCCTAAGAATTCCCTATCTGTGATGTCACTATTATTAGGATTTTCATCTCTTTGAGGGTCTTTTTCACCTCTATTAAGTAGATATTTATCTAATATCTTTTTGTAATCTTCATCACTTATATCATCCAGATTTTCATTGTAATCTTTCTTTATGGCAGTCATTAGATTAGAAAGGGCTTTTCGTTGTTTGGCCTGTTCTTCTTCCATTAACACTTGATCCATATATTTATCAATGAATTCTGGCACGTTAACTTCCGTTGCAGATGGTGAATCATCTGTTTTTGGTAAGATAATATCAACTACACGAGTCAAGAATATACCTTCGTCAGTTGTTAAAAATGTTGGCTGCCAGTGTTCTTTTTCTGTTGTACAACTTTGTAACAACGTTAACAATGATGGAGAGACAACAACAAACCCTGTTGTTAATCCTATGCTCCTTAATGCTTCTCTTCTATTCATCATCTATGTTTTAAAGATTCATCTTTTTTAATTCTGTCGCTGCATGGTTAGCGGCTCTTGCGGTAAAGGCCATATAACCCAATGATGGATTGTGGCAGGCAGAAGAGGTCATAAAAGCTCCGTCAGTTACATATACATTGGGACAATCATGAAGTTGATTGTTCTTGTTCAAAACTGAAGTTTTTGGATCTTTACCCATTCTGGCAGTTCCCATTTCATGAATTCCTAGGCCCATTCCTCCAATATCATCATATTGATTTATATCTTTAAATCCAGAACTTTCAAGCATTTCCGCCGCCTGCTGTTGCATGTCCTTTCGCATGGCGATTTCATTTTCTCCGAAATCGGCATCAAATGTCACCGTCGGCAAGCCCCATTCATCGGTCTTCTCATAATCCATGGTCATTTTATTGCTGTGATCGGGCAGACATTCTCCGAAAGCCAATAGGTTCATTCTCCATTGACCTGGTTTTAATATAGCTTCTTTAAGCTCTGGTCCGTATTTTAATTCGGCTACCAATTCTGAAGTGCCACCACGACTTGCTCCACCTTGATAACCATAGCCCCTTATGAAGTCTTTTTGATCGGAATCACCACCAAGATTTCTAAATCTTGGGATGTAAATTCCATTCGCCCTACGACCTTTTACATATTTATCTTCAAAACCAGGAGCAACACCGTTTGCACCGACTCTAAAATGGTGATCCATTACATTATGTCCTAATTCACCACTGTCATTACCCATTCCTTCAGGAAATCTTTCAGATTTAGATTGAAGTAATATTGCTGCTGAGGCGATTGCCGAAGCACATAAGAAAACAACCTTTGCTTTGTATTCAAAAACTTCTTTTGTTTCCGCATCTATAACCCTAACACCCGTTGCACGCTTTTTATCTTTGTCGTACATAATTTCGTGTACGATAGAAAAAGGTCTCATGGTCATGTTACCAGTTTTATCTGCAGCTGGTAAAGTAGAAGAATTACTACTGAAGTATGCTCCGTACGGACAACCTCTCATACAGCGGTCTCTATATTGACAGCTAGAACGGCCAAGCCCTGGTTTGGTTCCTTCTGTAATATGGGCGGTTCTGCCCATCGTTACAATTCTATCTTTATAATTTTGAGAAAGTTTTTGTTTAAAGTCTTCTTCGACACAATTATAATTCATTGACTTTAAGAATTGTCCATCTGGTAAAGCTGGCCAATTCTCAACTGTTCCACTGACACCAATATACTCTTCCACCTTGTCGTACCAAGGAGCAATTTCTGCATATCTTATAGGCCAGTCTACCGCAATCCCGTCCTTGGCATTTGCCTCGAAATCGATATCGCTCAATCGGTAACTTTGTCGCCCCCACACCAATGAACGTCCACCTACATGATAACCCCGCATCCAATCAAAACGTCTTACTTCGTTATAAGGATGCTTTATATCGTCAACAAAAAAGTGCTGATGCCCTTCTGCGGTGGTATAGCCGGTTCGATTCTGTTTAAACTTTCTTTCTTTGGTCTCTCTACTGGGAGCTCCGCCATTTGGCATGTCCCACGGATCAAGATTTGCTGTTGGGTAGTCTTCAATATGAGTAACCATTCTTCCGCGATCAAGAACTAAGGTTTTTAGTCCATTTTCACACAATTCCTTGGCAGCCCATCCTCCCGAAATACCAGTTCCCACTACGATTGCATCGTACTCTTGGTCGGTTCCGGATTGATTTAATTTAATCATCGATACTGAATTTGATTAGGTGTTAACAATTTTTTCTACATTGTGTACTAAAGTAATTATCTTATCTTTAAGATTTCAATTTTATTATTAATAATTTCACATAATAACTAATTATTTCTTTATGAAAGTCCAATTTAAACGCAGGATTTTTGCGAATCTGTTTATTCTATTTTTAACAATTTCTATCACCTCTTGTAAGGAGAATTCTGAAAAAGAGGAAGTTACGGAAGTAGCGGTTGAAGAGGTTGCACAAGTCGATCCATTTTTCAAATTATCATTGGCCGAGTGGTCTTTGCACAAAGCTATTATGGATAAATCTATGAGTCCTTTCGCCTTTGCTGAAAAAGCTAAAGAATACGGATTTTCTGGATTAGAATACGTGAGCCAGCTCTACACCCCACAGATTGAAAAAATGGGAATGCAGGCTGTGATGGACACCTTATTGGCAAAAAGCAAGGAACATGGCATGACCAATGTCCTTATAATGGTAGATGGTGAAGGTGACCTTGCGGATCCGTCCGTAAAAGTTAGGGATGAAGCTGTAGAAAAGCATAAGAAATGGGTAGATGCTGCACAATTTCTTGGATGCCATGCAATTAGGGTGAATACTTTTGGTTCTAATGAGCCAAAAGAATGGAACAAAGGCGTTGTAGATGGATTGACCAAGCTTTCCAAATACGCAGCCACAAAAAATATAAATGTTTTGGTTGAAAATCACGGTTGGTTATCCTCTGATATTCCAAAGTTAATGGCGGCTATAAACGAAGTTAATATGCCAAATTGCGGGACACTACCCGATTTTGGAAATTTCTGTATAAAGCGTAAAGAAGGCGAGCGTTGGGGAGAATGTGAAGAAGAATATGCAGATATCTACGATGGTGTTAAGCAAATGATGACCAAAGCGAAAGCTGTTAGTGCCAAATCTTATGATTTTGATGATGACGGTTATGAAACAAAATTAGATTATCCAAGGCTTATGGGTATTGTAAAAGATGCCGGATATACAGGATTTGTTGGAGTAGAATATGAAGGAGATAGACTTAGTGAAGAGGAAGGAATTATGGCTACCAAAGAGCTTCTTCTTAAATCGGTACAAGACATCGAAAAAAACTAAATAACTAATCAAATTTAATCAATGAAAAAATCGACTCAGTTTCAGCTGTCCTTTATGATGTTCTTAGAATTCTTCATATGGGGTGGTTGGTTTGTTACTCTTGGTACTTTTTTGGGAAGTAATTTAAATGCCACTGGTGGTGAAACGGCCATGGCATATAGTACCCAATCTTGGGGCGCTATAATTGCTCCTTTTATAATTGGTCTCATTGCAGATAAATATTTTAATGCTGAAAAGATTCTTGGAGTCCTTCATATTATAGGGGCAGTTTTAATGTACATGATGTCCATTACCGACGATTTTGCTACATTTTACCCATATATTTTAGGTTATATGATTGCCTATATGCCGACTTTAGCTTTAGTAAATTCGGTTTCTTTCAACCAAATGAAGGATCCGGAAAAAGAATTTTCATTTATTAGAGTTTGGGGAACGATCGGCTGGATTGTCGCAGGTCTTGCCATCAGTTATTTATTCAATTGGGATTCTCCCGATGGGATACAAAGCGGACTGCTACAAAATACATTTTTAATGACCGCTATTGCGTCTGCAGTGTTGGGAGTTTTCAGCTTTACTTTGCCTAAAACCCCTCCTAGCGGTAAAAATGAAAAAGTATCGATCTCAGATATTTTAGGATTAGAAGCGATAAAGCTTTTGTATAATCGAAACTTTTTGGTCTTCTTTATCTCTTCCATACTTATCTGTATTCCACTTGCATTTTATTATCAGTACACCAACCCATTCCTGGCGGAAATTGGGGTTTCTAACCCTACCGGGAAAATGACAATCGGCCAGATTTCGGAGGTATTATTTATGCTTTTGCTACCGGTTTTCTTTAAGAGATTCGGGTTTAAATGGACTTTATTGGCAGGTATGATTGCATGGGCGGTGAGATATTTCCTTTTTGCTTATGGCAACGAAGGAGAACTGATGTTTATGCTATTGTTTGGTATTGCGTTGCACGGAATGTGTTATGATTTCTTCTTCGTATCCGGACAGATTTATACCGATTCTAAAGCAGGACCAAAAATTAAGAGCGCAGCTCAAGGCTTGATTACTTTAGCCACCTATGGTGTGGGGATGTTGATCGGCTTTTGGGTCGCAGGTAAGATTGCCGATAGTTATATCATAGAAGATGGATTACATAGCTGGCAAGATATCTGGATTTTCCCTGCATTATTTGCGATTGGGGTTATGATATTGTTTGCCGTATTTTTTAAGAACGAGAAAGTTGATTACGAAACTTCAGAAATAATAGAAAAAGTAAATGAGCCAAAAGATTAGATTAGGAATATTAGGAGGCGGAGGCGATTCGTTAATAGGAATTTTACATAGGGTGGCATCATCCATGTTCGATAAATACCAATTGGTTGGTGGGGCATTCAATCCCGACCTTAATGAAAGTAGGGCTTTTGCTGAAAAAATAGGCATACCTACCGACAGGGTTTACAAGGATATTGATCAGTTGATCGAGAAAGAGCTGGCCATGCCAAAAGAAAAAAGGATGCAGGTGGTTTCAATATTAACGCCTAATTTCTTGCATTTTCCAATGGCAAAAAAGTTATTGGAAAATGGGTTTAACGTCATTTGTGAAAAACCAATGACAACCACTTTCGAGGAAGCTATAATCCTTAATAAAACCCTTCAAGCTACCAAAGCAGTTTTTGCTGTCACCTACACTTATACGGGTTATCCGATGGTAAGGCAGATGCGAGAAATGATAAAGAATGGAGCAATCGGAAAGGTTCAAAAACTTGATGCGCAGTATTATCAGGGCTGGATTAATCCTATTATTCACGATAAGGAAAAACGCAGTTCTACTTGGCGCTTAAATCCAGAGAAATCTGGGATTAGCTGCTGCATAGGAGATATCGGGACACACGCTTTCGATATGTTAGAGTATGTTTCAGGATTAAAAATAAATTCGGTCTTGGCAGATTTAAATATGCTTTATTCCGACAACAAAATGGATATCGACGGAACTGTACTTCTCCGTGCGACCAATGATGTAAAAGGAGTCATTTGTACCAGCCAGATTGCGACCGGTGAAGAAAATAGTTTTATCGTTAAAGTATATGGCGACAAAGCTGGGTTAAAATGGGAACAAGAAAACCCTAACTACCTTTATCTAATGGAAGAAGGTAAGCCGCTTCAGGTTTTAAAACCAGGTCATTCTTATAATAGTGAGCTTTCTTTGGACGGTACTAAACTTCCTCCAGGACACCCGGAAGGTATTTTCGATTCAATGGGAAATATCTATAAGGGAGTGGCAAAAGCAATTAATGGTGAAACCTACGACCATGGAGAATTTCCAACGATGATTGATGGTTTAAGAGGAATGAGTTTTATTGAGAAAGCAGTAGAATCTCACCACAGAGGAAACGTTTGGGTAAACATTCAAGAGAATTAATTTAAGATGAATACAATAAAAGGGCCTGCTATTTTTTTAGCACAGTTTATGGATGAGAAAGAACCTTTCAATTCATTGGAAGGCTTATGTAAATGGGCAAGCGACCTTGGTTATATCGGTATCCAAATGCCGACTTTGGACAAACGGCTCATAGACCTAGAAAAGGCAGCAGAAAGTCAGACTTATTGTGATGAACTTATCGGAAAGGTTGGTTCGTACGGACTTGTAATTACAGAACTTTCTACCCATATACAGGGGCAATTGGTAGCAGTTCATCCTGCGCACGATATCATGTTCGATGTCTTTGTGCCAGACCAATTAAAAGGCAAACCAAAAGAGCGTACAAAGTGGGCAATCGAGCAATGCAAGCTTGCAGCAAAAGCAAGTAAAAACTTAGGATTGACCGCGCATGCCACATTTTCTGGTTCGCTTCTTTGGCCAGCGGTGCATCCGTGGCCTCAGCAACCGAAAGGTTTGATAGAGATGGGTTTTAAGGAATTGGCAGATCGTTGGATTCCGATATTAGATGTTTTTGATGAAAATGGAGTTGACGTCTGTTATGAGGTGCATCCGGTTGAAGATATTCACGACGGTGTAACTTTTGAAAGATTTTTGAAGGCTACCAATAACCACAAAAGAGTGAATATCCTTTATGATCCTTCGCATTTCGTGCTTCAACAATTAAATTATATTGAATATATAGACCATTATCACGAGTTTATAAAAATGTTCCATGTAAAGGATTCCGAGTTTAACCCAACCGGTAAAAAAGGAACCTTTGGAGGCTATGGCGACTGGAAGGATAGAGCGGGCAGATATCGCTCACCTGGCGATGGACAGATAGAGTGGAACAAAGTGTTTTCTAAGCTAACCGAGTACGGCTGTGACGTATGGGCAGTTTTAGAGTGGGAATGCGTAATAAAAAGTCCGGAGCAAGGTGCAAGGGAAGGTGCGCCATTTATAAAGAAACATATTATCGAAGCAACTGATAAGGCGTTTGATGACTTTGCAGGAAGCGATAAAACGGACGAAAACCAACTAAGGAAAATCTTAGGGATTTAATCAATAATTACAAATGAAAAAAACACTACTAGGTTTAGCGACCATAGCACTTATCACATTTAGCTGTGGCGATAAAAACGAAAAAACGGATGAAGAATTTGAAGAAACCGTTGCCGAGGTCGAAGACGAAATTATGGGAACAGACAATCAAGACAATACCATAAGCCTTTTCGACGGCAAGTCGATGGATCAGTGGCGCGGATATCTTTCGGACAAAATGTACGATGAGTGGACTATCGATGGAGATGCGATGATGTTTACCCCAGGTTCCGAAGGCGGAAAAAATATTATCACTAAAGACACTTTCACCAACTTTGTTTTGAAACTCGATTGGAAGGTCGAAGAAGGCGCTAATAGCGGAATATTCTATGGGGTACACGAAGATAAAAAATTTCCGGAGGCGTACCAGACCGGACCTGAGATTCAGGTTTTGGATAACGAAAGACATCCCGATGCCAAGGTTGCGGGTGGCACGCACAAAGCAGGTTCTTTATACGATATGATTGCCTGTCCACCAGAATTAATTAATCCGGCGGGCGAGTGGAACAATATGGAATTAAGCGTAAATCACGTGGATAATATGGGCCAAGTTTATATGAACGGGAACCTGGCATTTACATTTACGGTACACGGACCAGAGTGGGATAGAATGGTAGCCAATTCCAAGTTTAAAGGATGGGAAGGATTTGGCAAATATCAGACAGGCCATATCGGACTGCAAGACCACGGTAATAAGGTCTGGTTTAAAAATATAAGCATTACTAGATTATAAAATATCTTAGTTGAAATAAAGGAAAATGCGAAGCGGCTAGCTTCGCATTTTTTTTGTGGAAAATAAAATCTTTATGTTGAAGCATATACAAATTAGAAAAGCAAAGCAAGAAGATGCCAAGGCACTAGCGGGACTATTATTTCTCGCTATGGAAGACATCATCTATCATTTTATAGGGGTTGAAAAAGAAGAAGAAGCAATAAGGTTTCTCCATCATTTCACTCAAAGAAAGAATAATCAATACTCCTTTGAAAATTGTTATGTAGCTGAAGTCGAAGAAGAAATTGTTGCAGCCATAAACATTTACGATGGAGCTAAATTGAAGGGATTGAGGTTTCCGATTGAAAATTATATCGACCAACATTACAAATCCAATTACATTTTAGAAAATGAAACCGAGGCCGGAGAATATTATATCGATTCAATTGCGGTAAGAGCAGATTTACGTGGGAGTGGAGTTGGCACAAAACTTTTGAAACATACTATAAACATCTATTCGTCAAAAAATCGCCAGACCATTGGTTTGTTGGTAGAATGCACAAATCCCGATGCGAAGCGTTTATATCTTAAATTGGGATTTATTGTTGTGGGTACTAAGATACTTGCGGGGAAAAAGTTGGAGCATTTAATGAGGGAAGAAGTTAAAACGTAATCCATTATTGACTGAAGCAATTACGAGCGATCATATCTCTTTAACTTGAGAATAAACTAGATATCATCAAGTTTTCCTTATTTCAGTTAATAGTTTACCTATAAAAGGTTCCTGTTAATACTTCACAAATTACCAAATCTTCAAATTCATTAATTAAAAATCAACAATTCCGCAAAAATCAATAATTTCCGCTTTTCAATTTAATACTCGATTAATTTATATTGTAGTTTTACATTATGTTAATCACAAAAAATAATAGACTTCCCAGTTTGCCCACGACTATTCGCCGTGGATAATCCTAAATGCAAACTATTTTTTTAACGTCTTATTATTTTCATCATGTTTTTTCAAAATTTCTTCTTCGGCACAAAATTAAAGTCAGGTTGCTTACTTTTTGTTTCCTGTGGTTTTCGTTGTAGATATTTCTCTCGCCCGTAAGGGTAATTCTGTTATTTAGGACTTAGGCGCGTCCGGTTCTCCTTTAAAAATCATATCTTTTATTTTGTTCAACTAAAAATTTAAATGACAATGGAAATTGTTATTGCTGATAAATCACATGCATTCTATGCCGATATCATTTGCCAAACCATTGCAGAATCTGCAAGTGTAAGGGGTACAGGTATCGCAAAAAGAAGCCCAGATTATATAATCACTAAAATCGAGAATGGCAATGCGGTAATCGCATTGGATGGCGATAAATTTGCGGGTTTCTGCTATATAGAGGCCTGGAGCCACGGCAAGTTTGTGGCTAACTCGGGATTAATCGTTCACCCAGATTACAGGGGAGAAGGTTTGGCCAGAAGAATTAAACAAAAAGTTTTTGAACACTCGCGAACAAAGTTTCCGGATGCAAAAATTTTCAGTATTACCACAGGTTTGGCGGTGATGAAAATGAATACCGATCTTGGCTACAAACCGGTTACTTTTTCAGAACTAACTACCGACCAAAGTTTCTGGAACGGTTGCCAAGGCTGTAAAAATTATGATGTGTTGCAGAGAACAGAGCAAAAGATGTGCTTATGCACTGGTATGCTGTACGACCCAAAGACATCTGACGATAAAGCACAAAAGCCAGTCAAGGAAAAAGTTTTTAATAGATTAAAACATATTAAGGAAGGCTTGTTTTTGAAGAAGGAGAAGAAGTAGGGCTTCGGCAGCCTGCCCCCTGTTGGCGGGCGCTCAACCTGACAAATATTTACATCCCTCCTAAAAAGGAGGAAATGAGGGAGGTGTGATATCGAAAAGAGTTTAGAAAGCTCATCTTGACAATTGAATTAAAAAATAGTAAAAGATAATGAAAAATAAACTTGTTTTAGCCTATAGTGGAGGACTCGACACTTCATATTGTGCCGTACATCTTTCAAAGGATTTAGGTTATGAGGTCCATGCAGTTAGCGTGAACACCGGCGGATTTTCTTCTGAAGAGATTTCTAAGATTGAGTCTAATGCCTATAAGATGGGAGTTTCAACTTATAAAAATATCAACGCGGTAGAAACGTTCTACAACAAGGTCATTAAATATCTGATTTTTGGAAATGTGCTTAAGAATAACACTTATCCACTTTCAGTAAGTGCAGAGCGCATCATTCAGGCTATAGAAATTGTAGAATACGCCAAGAAAATCGGAGCAAAATATATCGCTCACGGCAGTACCGGAGCAGGGAACGACCAAGTGCGTTTTGATATGATTTTTGAAACTCTGGCGCCAGATATCCAGATTGTCACACCAATCCGCGATTTAAAATTAAGTCGTCAAGAAGAAATCGATTATTTAAAGAAGAACGATGTGGATATGTCTTGGGAAAAGGCCAAGTACAGCGTTAACCGAGGCCTTTGGGGCACCAGTGTTGGCGGGGAAGAAACTCTTACTTCCAAAAATCCTTTGCCTGACCACGCTTATCCGTCTCAATTAAAAGAAGATGGGGTAGAAAAAGTCACTCTAACATTTAACCAAGGTGAATTCGTTGCCTTTAATGGAAAAACTCAAAGCCCAGAAAAAAATATCGAAAAGCTGAATGAAATCGCTTCGAAATTCGCCATCGGTCGGGATATTCACGTGGGTGATACCATCGTAGGTATTAAAGGAAGAGTAGGATTTGAAGCCGCTGCTGCGCTCATTACCATAAAAGCACATCATCTTTTAGAAAAGCACACCTTAACCAAGTGGCAAATGCAGCACAAGGATTATCTCAGCAGTTTTTACGGAATGCATTTGCACGAGGGACAATATCTTGACCCAGTTATGCGTAATATCGAATCCTTTTTACAAAGCAGTCAAGAGAATGTCAGTGGAGAAGTTTATATAAGTCTAAAACCTTATCATTTTAGTGTAGATGGAATAGATTCTGACCACGATTTAATGAATGCCAAGTTTGGTAGTTACGGAGAAATGAACAAAGGCTGGACTGCCGATGAAGCTAAAGGTTTTATAAAAATTATCGGTAATCAGAATAAAATATATCATCAAGTAAATCCGAAAAAATGATAGAAGTTGGCATTATTGGTGGGGCAGGTTATACAGCAGGAGAGTTGATTCGTTTATTGCTGAATCATCCTAAGACTAACATCAACTTTATTTATAGCACTTCTAATGCTGGGAATTCGGTGCATTCTGTTCACCAAGATTTGGTCGGTTCTACCGATTTAAAATTTTCATCAGAAATTAACCCTGAGGTTGAAGTATTATTTCTCTGTTTGGGCCACGGAAATTCTAAAGCATTTTTAGAAACCAATTCATTTTCCAAACCCACTAAAATCATTGATTTAAGTAATGATTTTAGGTTGAATGCCGATAAAGAATTCATGGATAAATCCTTTGTTTATGGTTTGCCAGAATTGAATAAAGCACAGATTCAATCAGCGCAGTATATTGCAAATCCAGGTTGTTTTGCCACTGCAATCCAATTGGCGCTTTTACCTTTGGCTCAATCCGGAAAGATGAGTTCTGATATTCATGTTAATGCAGTAACTGGCTCGACTGGAGCAGGAACTTCACTTTCAGACACGACGCATTTTTCTTGGCGGGATAATAATTTCAGCTATTATAAGGCGTTCAATCATCAGCATTTAGGTGAAATTAACGAGTCTTTAAATCAACTTCAAAGAAATTTTAAGAATGAAGTTATTTTTATTCCAAACCGCGGAAATTTTTCAAGAGGAATATTTGCAACAGCTTATTTGGATTTTGAAGGTGAATTGAGCGACGCTAAAACCTTATACCAAGATTTTTATCAAGATGCTGCATTTACTCATCTTTCCGAAGATGCAGTACATATGAAACAGGTGATTAATACCAATAATTGTTTAATTCACCTTCATAAGCATCAAGGAAAATTGTTGATTTCTAGTACAATCGATAATTTATTGAAGGGAGCGTCGGGACAAGCAATTCAGAATATGAATTTAATGTTCGGTTATAAAGAAATGGAAGGTTTAAGGTTGAAGGCTAGTTATTTTTAAGGTGTTGACCAGATAAACAAGTAGGCCTCTCTCCTAAAAAGGATGGACTCAGGGAGGTGTTATAGGCTCTAAAGCCCTCAGCCTGACAAATTAGGAAAGAGGCTTCGACGGCTTGCCCAACAGGGGCGGTCGCTCAGCCGCACAAATAAGTAAAGTATAATTAAAAAAATCCCTGCCTACGCAGAGAATAAATATGAAAATAGCAATCATAGGAACCGGAAATCTAGGCAGGTCAATCGCAAAAGGACTTATTACCAACAATGCGATTACGACCCTGTATCTAACCAAACGAAATATCGAATCGATTTCAGAATTTGAAGGTTATAAAAACGTAACCGTCACCGATGATAATCAATTGGCAATTCAGAAATCAGATATTCTAATCTTCGCAGTACAGCCGGCTCACTTAGAATCTATCCTCCAAGAAATTGCACTTGATTTAACCGAAAAGCACGTGATTATTTCAACCATAACCGGATTCGATATTTCAAAAATTGAAAGTTTAGTGGGCGATAATCAATTCATCATTAGAGCAATGCCGAATACCGCCATCGCGGTCGGTAAATCGATGACTTGCCTTTGTAGCAACGAAATTGGTAAAAAAAGAATTAAAATTGCGGAGGCCATTTTTAATCGATTAGGACATTCTATCTGTATCCCAGAAGTTCAGATGCAGGCTGCTACCGTAATTTGTGCCAGTGGAATTGCCTTTTGGATGCGTTTGATTAGAGCAACAACCCAAGCTGCTATTCAACTAGGATTTGATAGCAAACAAGCTCAAGAACTGGCCATGTTTACCTGTGAAGGAGCTGCAAATCTTTTAATCAATACCGGCAATCATCCGGAAGAAGAAATCGATAAAGTTACCACCCCGAAAGGTTGCACTATTGAAGGACTTAACGAGATGGAGCATAAAGGTTTAAGCTCGTCCTTAATACAAGGGATGGTAGCATCTTATAATAAAATCAGCAATATCAAAAAAGACCAAATATGAGCCTTTTCAACGTTTATCCCCTCTACGATGTTACGCCAGTAAAGGCAAAAGATGTATATGTTTACGATGATAAAAAGGTTAGGTACATTGACCTTTATGGTGGGCATGCGGTTATTTCTATTGGGCATTCCCATCCTAGATATATTGCGGCTATCACCAATCAAGTAAATAAGCTTGGGTTTTATAGTAATGCTATCCAAAATCCATTACAGGTAGATTTGGCCGAAAAGCTGAATAAGATGTCGGGCTGCACCGATTATCAACTATTTTTATGTAACTCTGGTGCCGAAGCAAATGAAAATGCTCTAAAATTAGCGTCGATGGTTACAGGCAGAGCAAAGATTTTAGCATTTAAAAACTCATTTCACGGAAGGACATCTGCTGCTGTTGCAGCAACTGATAACCCTAAAATCGTAGCTCCGATAAATGCCCAGCATCAAGTTGATTTTATTAATCTTGGTGATTTGGAGGCAGCTAAGAATATTTTGGAGAAAAATGAAACTTGCGCCGTAATTGTAGAATGCATCCAAGGAGTTGGTGGATTAGATGAAAGCAATACCGAGTTTTATAAAGGCTTAGAAGAGCTGTGCAATCAAACAGGAACATTTTATATTGCTGATGAAGTGCAATCAGGTTTTGGGAGGACTGGCGATTTTTTCGCATTTCAAAAACATGGGCTTACTCCAGATGTTATTTCGATTGCGAAAGGAATGGGAAATGGTTTCCCGATTGGTGGGATAATGATTCATCCAAAATATGAAGCACAATTTGGTATGCTCGGGACAACTTTCGGTGGAAATCATCTTGCTTGTGCCGCATCATTAATGGTGTTGAGCGTAATGGATGATGAAGATTTAATGGAAAATGTAAAATCGGTTTCCGCTCATTTTATGGAAAGAGCTTCAAAAGTAAAGCAGATTAAAAGAGTAAAAGGAAGAGGGTTAATGTTGGGTTTAGAATTCGACTTTAATGTTTCTGACTTAAGGAAAAAGTTAATCTACGATTATAAAATATTTACCGGAAGTGCAAAAAATCCGAACCTCATTAGGATACTTCCACCGATGACCGTTCAAAATAAACATATCGATATGTTCTTCGACGCTATCGAGAAAGAATTAAATAAGTAAGAAATTTTGATGAAACAATACCTTCAACTTAAGGATATTTCAAATTTGCCAGAATTGGTAAAGGAAGCGATTCTTTTAAAGATGAATCCTTTTGAGTTTAAGCAATTAGGAGCCAACAAAACCATGGTTCTATTGTTTTTTAATTCAAGTTTAAGAACCCGTTTGAGCACCGAAAAGGCCGCGAAAAATTTGGGGATGGATGTTATGGTCCTGAATGTTAACGATGTTTGGAACATAGAATTTGAAGATGGAACCGTTATGAATGCTGGTAGTTCTGAGCATATAAAGGAAGCCGCCCAAGTCATTTCTCAATATGCAGACCTTATTGCGGTTAGGGCTTTCCCAAGTCTTACAAATAAGGAAAAGGATCAATCGGAGTATGTTTTAAACAGTTTTAAAAAGTATGCAACGGTGCCAATTATCAATATGGAAAGCGCGACTGCGCATCCACTTCAGGCGTTGGCAGATGCGATTACGATTACGGAACTTACCGAAAAAGCGAGGCCAAAGGTGGTGCTTTCTTGGGCTCCACATCCCAAAGCTTTGCCCCAAGCGGTTGCTAATTCTTTTGTTGAAATGATGCAGCATATGGAAGTAGATTTTAGCATTACACATCCAGAAGGATATGAACTGGATAAAAATATTACCAAGAACACTCCGATAAATCACAATCAGGTTGAAGCCTTAAAAAATGCAGATTTCGTTTACGTGAAGAATTGGAGCAATTATAATGATTACGGACAAATCACTTCTCAAGATCCAAATTGGATGATGATGCAGGAGAAGTTGGGGCAGGCAAAATTTATGCATTGCTTACCCGTAAGACGAAATGTTGTGGTAGAAGATGCAGTTCTGGACGGACCAAATTCGATTGTAATCAAGCAGGCAAATAACCGTACTTATGCCGCGCAAGTGGTTATAAAGAATATTTTAGAAAACCTATAAAAATATATGACCAAAGAGATTCTTAAAGTTGTTAAGATTGGAGGAAGCATCATTGATGATGAAACCTCTTTGTTTCAATTTCTAGAAAACTTTTCGACTCTTAAAGGAAAGAAAATACTAGTGCATGGTGGCGGTAAACTAGCCACACAACTATCCAATAAAATGGGGGTAGAGGTGAAGATGGTAGAAGGTAGAAGGATCACCGATGCCGAAACCTTAGATATTATCACCATGGTATATGCGGGTAAAATCAATAAAAATATTATTGCAAATTTACAGCGCTTCAATTGCAATTCTGTGGGATTCACTGGTGCCGACGGTAATTCTGTGGTATCTAAAAAGCGTCTGGTAAAAGAAATCGATTTTGGATTTGCTGGGGATGTGGAAAAAGTAAATATTGATGTTTTAGAAATACTAATCAACAACAAAACAGTACCTGTTTTCTGTGCAATCACTCACGATAATCAAGGGCAATTATTAAATACAAATGCCGATACCATGGCGGCAGAAATTGCTATTGCATTTGCTAAAATTTATAACGTTGAACTTTTCTACTGTTTTGAAAAAGCTGGCGTTTTAATGGATGTTGCGGATGAATCCTCTATTATTGAAACTATTGATACATCTTCATATTCAGAAATGAAAAATGCGGGAGTGATTGCTGACGGAATGCTTCCGAAATTGAAAAACTGCTTTTACGCCATAGAAAATAAGGTTGAAAAAGTCTGCTTAGGAAAAACTGAGATGTTGTTCGAGAATTATTCAAAATTCACTACAATCAAAGCCTAATGGAAAAGTTGACCAATAAAGCTATTGAGCTATTAAAAAAATTGATTGAAACGCCATCGTTTTCATCTGAAGAAGACCAAACCGCTTCGCTAATCGAAAGATGGTTTAAGGATTTAAGTATTTCAACAACAAGGACCAAAAACAATATTTGGGCGGTCAATAAACATTTTGATTCCTCCAAACCGACAATTTTATTAAATTCTCATCACGATACGGTTAAACCAAATAATGGATATACCAAAGACCCATTCAAGTATGTTGTTGAAGATGGTAAATTATACGGTTTGGGCAGCAATGATGCCGGAGGATGTTTGGTTTCTCTAATGGCCACTTTTGCTCATTTTTACGAGGCAGAAAATCTAACTTATAATCTGGTGATTGTTTGTTCGGCCGAAGAAGAAAGTAGTGGTGATAATGGATTAAAGAGCATGTTGTCTGTTATCCCAAAAATTGAAGTCGCTATTGTGGGCGAACCAACGCTGATGAATCTAGCCGTTGCCGAAAAAGGTTTGGTGGTTTTTGACGCGATAGTGAAGGGAACTCCGGGCCACGCGGCGCACCCAAATGATAATAATGCTATTTACAATTGTATCGATGTCTTAAAATGGTTTAAGGATTATAAATTCGAAAAATCTTCGGAAGCTTTGGGTGCGGTTAAAATGACGGTGACCCAAATTGAAGCAGGGAAACAACATAACGCTATACCGGCGGAAGTAAAGTTGGTGGTAGACGTTCGAGTCAATGATTGCTACTCTAATCAGGATATTGTTGATATCCTTCAAAAGGAATCGCCTTGTGACGAGATTATTCCAAGAGGATTAAAGTTGAATTCCTCCTCGATTCCGTTACAGCATCCATTGGTAAAGGCAGGGATAGAAATGGGAAGGAAAACCTATGGATCGCCAACACTTTCTGACCAAGCAGTTCTAAGTTGTCCTTCCTTAAAGTTAGGTCCAGGTGATAGCACTAGGTCTCATTCTGCGGATGAATATATTTACATTGAGGAAATAGAAGAAGGAATTAAGATCTACTTGGAGTTGCTGGATAGAGTATTGAGAAGTTCGTATCAAGTATTTAGTATAAAGTATTAAGAAAAGAGAATAGAGAATAGAGAATAGAGAAGAGAGAATAGAGAGTAGACAGACAAGAACCCTATGTAAAGACTTGTTTGTCATTTCCAAAAACCAAAAACCAAAAATATTCTAACAACTAACAACTAACAACTAACAACCAAAAACTAAAAACGAACAACCAAAAGAATGAAACTCTGGGAAAAAGGAATACCGATAGATAAGAAAATCGAACAGTTTACCGTCGGGAATGATCGTGAAGTAGACCTTTATATTGCGACATATGATGTTAAGGCTTCTCTCGCACACGCGAGAATGCTCAAGAAAATTGGGATTTTAGATTCGGATGAACTTGTAAAAATCGAATCTGGTTTACAGTCACTATCCGATGAGATTGAAAACGGAACGTTTATGATTGAAGATGACTTTGAAGATGTTCATTCTAAAATCGAGTTTGAGTTGACCAAGAAATATGGTGATGTGGGAAAAAAAATCCATACCGCTCGATCACGAAATGATCAGGTTTTGGTAGCGCTTCAATTGTACTATAAAGAAAATCTTGGCCTGATTCTGCGTAAAACTCATACACTTTTTGAAACGTTGTTAGGTATGGCCCAAACCCACAAAAATGCAGTTCTGCCGGGTTATACGCATTTACAGGTTGCAATGCCTTCATCTTTTGGTCTTTGGTTTTCTGCCTACGCAGAAATTTTGATTGATGATGTTTATTTGCTGCAAGCCGCGCAAAAAACGGTAGACCAAAACCCATTGGGTTCGGCGGCGGGCTACGGTAGTTCATTCCCTATTGATCGTGAATTTACCACTGAAGAAATGAATTTTTCAACCTTAAAATACAACGTAGTTGCCGCACAATTAAGCCGTGGCAAAAGTGAAAGGACCATTGCTCTAGCACTTGGCAGCCTTTGTAATACCTTGGCAAGATTTGCGATGGATATCTGTCTTTATAATTCGCAGAATTTCGGATTTATTTCTTTTCCGGATCAACTTACAACCGGCAGTAGTATCATGCCACATAAAAAGAACCCCGATGTTTTTGAACTTCTTCGTGGAAAAAGCAATAAAATCCAGGCATTACATACCGAGATGGTCCTGATCACCAACAATCTTCCAAGCGGTTATCACAGGGATTTTCAGCTTTTAAAGGAAAACATGATAAATGCGATTGAGGAAGTCAAAGATATTCTGGAGATTTTCGATTATTCCATTAGACAGACGATCGTCAACAAAATAGATATTACTGATGCTAAATATCAATATCTATTTACGGTAGATAACATAAATACTTTAGTTGAAAATGGGATGAGTTTTCGGGAAGCTTATCAGAAGATTGGCACTGAGGTCCAAGATGGAACATACACGCCAGATATGTCTAAACGACACTCCCATGTTGGAAGCATACACAATCTTGCCTTAGATAAGATTAAGAATAAATTTCCGGAATTATAATTACTTAGCAGTCGCTAAAGCTTTCCTGCCTTCTGGTAATCGTTGAAGTGCCGCAGCTGCTGCGCCGATAATTCCTGCGTGATTGCCCAAATGGGCAGGTAATACGGGAGTTTCAATTTTAATCCATTTTTTGAAACAATCGAAATCATCAGATGTTCCGCCTCCAAGAATAATTAAATCTGGTGAGACCAAAATTTCAACATAACTCAAGAATTTGTTAAAGCGTTTTCCCCATTTTTTAAAGCTCAGTCCATCTCGCTCCTTAATGGAAGCTGCAGCCCAATCTTCAATTTTTTTATACTTTTTATATGGTATCTGGCCTAATTCAAAATTCGGAATCAATTCACCGTTATAAAAAGCGCCGCTACCAAGACCGGTACCAATAGTAATCATAATCACGAAACCTTTGGTGCCCTTGCCAATACCATAATTCATGGCTGCGTAACCTGCCGCATCAGCATCGTTGACTACGGTCACTGGTTGACCGCATATCCCGGAGAATAAAGCGGTTATATTTAAGTGATACCACTCTTTATGAAGGTTTCCGGTTTCCATACAAATACCATTTTTAACCATGGTTGGGAAGCCACAACCAATCGGTCCTTCATAATTAAAATGGTCTACAATTTCCTTGAATACTTTGGCCATTTCTCCTGGATGCCTAGATTCTGGGGTAGGTATTCTAAATCTTTCGGTCAACATTTCGCCACTAACGGCATCTATCAGTGCGCCTTTCATTCCTGAACCGCCAATATCAATTCCCAGTATTTTCATAGTATTCGTAAGAGTTGCGACAAAGATAAAAAATCTAGGACAATGAATGTTTTAGAATAAGATGATATTAAAGTCAGCTTAGCCTCTTTCAATTTAAATTATTAATAAATTAGTAAGAAATAATAATCCATGAGAACAATTACTACGATTATCCTTTTTCTAATCAGCATACAGCTTGGGTTTTCCCAAACAGGAAAGGTGTTTGACAAGGTTTCACATTCTAGCACCATCTTAAAAGAAGATAGAAATTTCGCTATTTATCTTCCGCCAGATTACGAGACGTCCCAACGGGATTATCCGGTATTGTATCTATTACATGGTGCGGGCGACAACCAAACAGGTTGGGTACAATTTGGTGAAGTTTTAAACATTACAGACAAAGCAATTAAAGAAGGAAAAGCAACGGCAATGATCATCGTTATGCCAGATGCTTTGACTACCAGAATGGGCTACAACAATGATATAAGAGGTGATTGGAATTACGAAGATTACTTTTTTGAGGAGTTGATGCCTTATGTAGAAAGCAATTATAGAATTAAAAAGGAAAAACGTTACCGAGCAATCGCCGGACTTTCTATGGGCGGTGGCGGTTCATTCTTATATGCTATGCATAGGCCAGACCTCTTCCAGAGCTCGTGTCCTTTAAGCGCTTACATTGGACCAAAAACAACCGAAGAAGCAATGGATATCATGAAACGGTTTACGAATGCCGAGATTACTAAAAAGCAGGCCGAGGAATACTTTCCAAAAAATAATGCACTATCACTCATTAAAACCATGAGCAAGGAAGACCTTTCTTCTGTAAGATGGTATATAGATTGTGGCGACGATGATTTTTTATATGAAGGTAATAGCCTTGTCCATATTGCGCTCCGAGATAAAGAAGTGCCACATGAATATAGGGTTAGGGATGGAGCTCATACTTGGACCTATTGGCGTGAATCCTTGCCAGAAGTGCTTCATTTTGTATCGGAAGGATTTCATCAGTTTTAAAAATTTATCTTAGTGAAAAGTTGGATATCTATTTTAATAAAGGAACAATATAGTATGAGATTTGTTCTGTTATTTTTTATCATCTCAAGTACATCTTGTCAAAAACATTCTGAGAATAAGTGCGATTATATTAAAAATTATTATCAATTAATTTATCAGGCAGATATTGAATACCATTTGAAAAATTTTGATAAGGCCTTTAATCTATATCAACAAGCATTTATTTCCTGTGAACCTATAAATGTTCCTACAATAAATGAGTTGGGTAATTTTGCTGAGGTTTGCGCTATTTTAGGAAAAAATGACTTAGCAATTCAATTTATCAAAAAGCAATTAGAACGCGGATTCGATATAAAATGGTTGCTACAAGACCCTAATTATGATAAATTGTTTTCTTCAGAAGAAGGAAAAGAATTTTTGGCAGAATATGACTATTTGCGTGAAACAGCTCTTTCTAATCTGAACTTAGACCTAAGGAAGGATATTCAGGATATGACTGCAGATGACCAAAAATACCGCGGTAACAATTATCAAGAAAATATTGATAAGCAAGACGCGATTGATGAAAAAAACACACAAAGGATTATTGAAATATTTGATCAATTTGGATATCCTACCGAATTTCTGATTGGTGGCTATGGTATAGATGATTCACCTGCGAATATCTTGGGGATTTTGCTGCATACTTCAGATTCAATACGAATAAATTATTTTGTTCCGAAACTTAAGAAATTCGTACGCAACGGAGAATGTCCACCAATGGTGTTGGGAAATATTATAGACCAATATCATTTATATAATGGAGAACCACAGATTTATGGTACCTACGGTAAACAAGGTGGGGGATATGCTGATATGATTAAAGATTTGAAAATAGTTGATAGCAATCGCGTATCAATCGGTCTTCCTCCTTTGAGACTCAAAGAAAAAAAGGACAGTATTCTTATGGCTCGACATCCAACAATCTTTAAATAATTTTCAATCTAATTATGAACATGAATAATTGTCATAATTAAATTTAAAAGCTTCAAGCTAAAAAGAGCACCCAAAGGTGCTCTTTTTTCCATTATTTAAAGCTGACTGACTCAAATTGTTAAATAATAGTGGATTGTCCCAAGTGAATGTTGGTGAAGTTTAGATTAGAATCGTGAGGATTAGAAATAAAATCCTCTATAAAATCACCCACTTTACTGGTCGAAATAGTTCCGTATTTTGTATTAAGGTCTGGAGTAGAAATGCTTAGTTTTAGGGATTTTTCTACAGCTTCCCTAATTAATTCTGCTTCTTCAAATAATTTAAAGTGTTCTAAAAGCATTGCAGCGGATAAAATCGAGGCCAACGGATTCGCAATGCCCTTTCCGGTTGCTTGCGGAAAGGAGCCATGAATCGGCTCAAACAATGCATACTTATCACCGACCGAAGCTGATGCTAAAAGCCCAATTGAACCGCCAATAACGCTCGCTTCATCAGAAATGATATCGCCAAACATATTCTCGGTTAAAATCACATCAAATTGAGTCGGGTTTAGGACCATTTGCATGGCTGCATTATCCACAAAAAGCATATCAAACTTAACCTCAGGATAGTGCTTTTCCCTAATTTCATTCACTACTTTTCTCCACAAACGAGAAGTTTCAAGCACATTCGCTTTATCGACTAAGGTCACTTTGTTTTTTCTCGTCTGGGCAGATTTAAATGCGAGATGGGTAATTCGGCTGATTTCCTCTTCGTTATATGAGCAAAGGTCAGACGCATATTTTCCATCTTCCGATAAAATCTTTTCTCCAAAATAGATACCTCCGGTCAACTCCCGAAAAATATTTATATCCGTATCCTTAACGATTTCGCGTTTTAAAGGTGACTTTGCCAGCAAGCTGTTATATGCTTTAACTGGCCTGATATTAGCGAAAAGCCCAAGTTCTTTTCTCAGTTTTAAAAGTCCTTGTTCTGGCCTAACTTTGGCAGACGGGTCGTTGTCGTATTTTGGATGACCGATTGAACCAAAAAGTACCGCATCACTTTTTTTACAAAGTGTAAGGGTCCTATCCGGTAAAGGGTCCCCAGTACTATCGATAGCGACAGCGCCGACTTTTCCATATTTAAATAGAAATGTATGCTCAAACTCCATGGCTATTGCCTTTAGGACTTTTATCGCTTCTTCGGTCACTTCAGGACCGATTCCATCTCCAGGTAAAACAGCAATATTTAATTTCATAAAATTTTTAAGTTGAAGGCAAAAACATCAAGTTTTCAATTTAACTGAAAATTAATCAGCCTTCTTATTTTTTATTCTTGTTAAGAATTTCTTTGCTTATCTAATATACGTGTTCTTTTTCAAAATCGATAATCTCCGCCTGCTTGCTTATAAGATAATCAATATCGTCGTACCCATTTATCATACAGGTTTTCTTGTACGGGTCAATATCAAAGGTTTCGTATCCATCCAAACCTTCTACACTAATTTTTTGTTCTTCTAGATTTACGGTTACCAAGTTGTTGGGCTCAGCAATTATCTTATCCATTATTTTCTTTAGAAAATCTTTGGAAACTTGGACGGGTAACAATCCGTTGTTAAGAGCATTTCCTTTGAAAATGTCGGCAAAAAAGCTTGAAACTACAACCTTAAAGCCAAACCCGACCAATGCCCAAGCGGCATGCTCTCTACTTGATCCACATCCAAAATTATCGCCAGCAACAAGAATTTCTCCTTTATAGTCTGGGTCGTTTAGAACGAAATTAGGATTTATAGAGCCATTTTTATCGTATCTCCAATCTCTAAACACATTGTCGCCGAAGCCTAACTTATCCGTTGCCTTTAAAAAACGGGCAGGAATTATCTGATCAGTATCCACATTTTCGATGGTCAGAGGAATTGCGGTCGATATCAACTTTTTAAATTTATCCAAATCAGTTTAATAATTTTGAAATATCTATAATTTTTCCTTCAACCGCGGTTACTGCTGCGGTAAGCGGGCTGGCTAAAATTGTTCTTGCGCCCTGACCTTGGCGACCTTCAAAATTTCGGTTGCTGGTCGATACGCAGTATTCTCCCTGAGGAATCTTATCATCGTTCATTGCCAAGCATGCAGAGCATCCTGGTTGTCTTAATTCGAATCCGGCTTCTTCAAAAATATTCTTAAGCCCTTCATTTTCTATTTGTTCTTCGACCTGTTTACTGCCAGGAACCAACCAAGCCGTAACATTTTCTGCCTTCTTTTTCCCTTTTATAAAATCTGCAGCGACTCTAAAATCTTCAATCCTAGAATTGGTGCAACTTCCTATAAACACAAAATTTATTGGTTTCCCGATAAGACTTTCGCCTTCTTCAAAATTCATGTAATTCAATGATTTTTTAAACGAGGCATCAGAATCGCGAGGTATATTTTCTGAAATCTTGATTCCCATTCCTGGATTAGTTCCGTAAGTAATCATTGGCGCAATATCCGATGCTTCAAAAGAATATTCTTGATCAAACTTGGCATCATAGTCGGTTGGCAATGTTTTCCAATAGGCAACTTTGGTGTCGAAATCCTTTCCTTGTGGGGCGAATTTTCGACCTTTAATATATTCAAAAGTAGTTTCGTCAGGAGCAATCATTCCGCCTCTAGCGCCCATTTCGATGCTCATGTTACAGACCGTCATCCGACCTTCCATGCTCATATTCTCAAAAACTTCTCCTGCATATTCGCAGAAATAACCAGTACCAGAGTTTGTGCCCAATTTCGAAATGATATATAATATCACATCTTTTGGTAGAACACCATTTTTCAACTTACCATTAACCGTAACCCTTAAGCTTTTAGGTTTGGACAGCAATAAACATTGACTTGCGAAAACTTGGGCCACTTGGCTGGTACCTATCCCGAAAGCAATCGTGCCAAACGCTCCGTGAGTTGAGGTGTGGCTATCTCCGCAAACCATCGTCATCCCAGGTTGGGTTATTCCAAGTTCAGGAGCGATTACATGTACGATTCCATTGTATTTATGTCCTAATTCGTAAAGTTCTATTCCGTGTTTTTTGCAGTTCTCGGAAAGTTCCCGAAGCTGATTTCTGGATTGTAAATCTTCAATCGGGAGATGCTGATTTTTGGTTGGTGTATTATGATCCGCAGTAGCAACAATTTGCTTAGGCCGTAAAATCGGAATGCCTCGTTTCTCTAATTCATTAAAAGCCTGAGGACTGGTAACCTCGTGTATTAAATGTTTATCTATGTATAAGATTTGCGGTCCATTTTCAATAGAATCGACAATATGTGAATCCCAAACTTTATCAAAAAGTGTTTTGCCCATTAAGCTGAAATTATTTCGTGGTAGACCTTGCTCTCCTCTACGATTTGATGAATATCATCATCCTTTATTTCCTTTTTAGTATCTGCCTTTTGAAGAAAACTTTGATAGACTTCGTCAAGTTGAAGCTTGGTCAATTCATAACCAATCTTTTTGGCACGATAAGCAAGTGCTGCACGTCCGCTTCTTGCGGTAAGCACGATTGCAGAATCCGTAACGCCAACATCCTTGGGATCAATGATTTCGTAAGTTTCACGATGTTTTATTACTCCATCTTGGTGGATGCCAGAACTATGAGCAAATGCATTACTACCAACAATGGCCTTGTTTGGTTGTGTATATATTCCCATACTTTCGGAAACCAACTGGCTAATACCGTAAAGCATTGTTGTGTCTATATTTGTTTCAAGCTCAAGATATGGATGTTGTTTTAAAACCATTACTACTTCTTCGAGTGCGGTATTACCAGCACGTTCACCAATACCGTTAATGGTACATTCAATTTGGCGTGCACCGTTGATAACGCCTTCAATAGAATTTGCGGTGGCCAGTCCTAAATCGTTATGGCAGTGGCAAGAGAGAATAGCTTTTTCAATACCTCTTACGTTTTCCTTAAGGTATTTTATTTTAGCCCCGTACTCGCTAGGAAGACAATAACCAGTGGTGTCTGGAATATTCAGCACCGTTGCGCCAGCTTTAATGGCTACCTCACATACTCTGGCCAGATATTCATTATCGGTTCTCCCAGCATCTTCAGCATAAAACTCCACGTCTTCTACAAAGCGTTTTGCATATGCAACCGCTTCAAAAGCTCTTTCTAGAATTTTAGCTTGAGTAGATTTAAACTTATATTTAATGTGGGAATCGGAAGTGCCAATCCCGGTATGTATTCTTGGGCGTTTCGCAGTTTTTAGTGCATCTGCAGCAACTTTTATATCATTTTGGTTTGCTCTGGTTAAACCGCAAACAATGGCATTTTTAACGATGTTAGAAATTTCTACAACGGACTGGTAATCCCCGGGACTAGAAACGGGAAAACCGGCTTCGATAACATCGACTCCCAAACGATCAAGTTGTCTGGCAATGATCAATTTCTGAGAAGTTATCAATTTACAGCCAGGTACCTGTTCGCCATCCCTAAGTGTAGTATCAAAAATCTGAATGGACTTATCGGACATAAATGGAAAAATTATTATTGTATTGTCTAACGAATATATATCTTGTATACAATATATGAGGTCCGTTTGCAGCTTTCCGTACGATGTTAAAACAATCCATATAAACCATAACTAACTCAATACCAAAATATAACGAGTAAAATTATTTGATGATAAAGAATCAAAAAGATAATTTGTTTTTGTTAGTTAAATCGCTGACCAAGTCAGAAAAGAGGCAATTTAAACTTTACGTAGGCAGATTAGGTGTTAACGACAATTCTAAGTTCTTGAATCTTTTCAATTTTCTTGACAAGGCCAAAACTTATGATGAAGGCGACATTCTTGAGAGTGGCATCGCAAAAAAGCAGCAGCTCGCTAACGTTAAAACGCATCTTTATAAGCAAATCCTCATCAGTTTAAAACTGAATCCTTCTCATCAAAATGTGAGGTCCCAAATACGAGAACAGCTAGATTTTGCTTCCATTCTTTACCATAAAGGTCTTTACAAACAATCCTTGAAGATTTTAGACAAAGCCAAGGAATTGGCAATTCAGAACGAAGAGAAAAACCTCGCTTATGAGATTGTGGAGCTAGAAAAAATAATCGAGTCGCAATATATTACGAGAAGTATCAGCGGCCGCGCGGACGAATTGACCATACAGGCCAAGGAACTAAGTGCATCTAACGTTATAGCATCTAAGCTTTCAAATTTATCACTTCAACTTTATGGGCTTTTCTTGAAGCAAGGGTACGTTAAAAATGAAGATGAGATTATCCGTGTCCAAGAATATTTTGAAGCTAGGCTACCTAAATTCGACATTAAGGATTTGGGTTTTCGTGAAAAATTATGGCTTTATAAATCATATCTCTGGTATAATTTTCTGCTTCAGGATTTTTTGAATTCTTATCGCTATAGCCGTAAATGGGTGAACCTGTTTTATGACAATCCGGCGATGATAGAATTGCATCCGGTTTTTTTTCTTAAAGGCAACAATTATCTACTAGAATCGCTTTTTTACCTGCGTCAAAAAGAAAAATTCTCTGAAGCACTTAAAAAACTTATTGCAACGGTAGAAGGTGATTCTTATCCAAAAGATGATAATTTAGAATCGCTGATATTTCTTTATACCAAGACAAGTTCTATCAATTATTTCTTTATCGACGGAAGCTTTAAGGAAGGACTCCCCCTTATCCCCAAAATTGAAAACGGGCTTAAAAAATTTAAGGATCGTTTGGACGAGCACCATACCATGATTTTTTACTACAAATTCGCGAGTATGGAGTTTGGCGCGGGCAATAATAAGGAATGTATTAAACATTTAAAGAAAATCATTAATAACCGTTCTTTGACCATGCGAGAGGATTTGCAATGTTTTGCGAGGATTCTCAATCTTGTTGCGCATTATGAAGCCGGCCAAGATTACCATTTAGAATCTCTATTGAGAAGTACGTATAAATATCTTTTGAAATTAGATGATCTGCATGAAGTGCAGAAAGAGATGATAAAATTCATCAAAGGACTTCAGGATATTTATCCTCATGAAATAAAAGATGCCTTTAAGAAGCTGCACGCTACCCTTTCAAAGTTCGAAAATCATCCTTACGAACGCAGAGCTTTTCTGTACTTAGACATACTATCTTGGCTAGAAAGTAAGATTGAAAATAAGCCGGTTGGAGAGATTGTTCATCGTAAATATTTGGAGCAGATTGCATCCTCCTGAGTCTTAAATTTTTCAAAAAAGATATGAATTATTTGGAATTTCAATTTTTCTGTTGCAATATTTGCGGCATACAAAGTTCAAACACTTACTGAAATGTTATCAAGAAAGGCGGAGGGATTAGACCCTATGAAGCCTTAGCAACCCTTGTATATGTGAAGTTCACAAACAAGAAGGTGCTAAATTCTACTAATTGATTTATCGGTTGGATAGATAACCCCACGTAATCACCCTTCGGTGGTTTCTAAATTCTTTATAACATTTTTCTATTAAGTACGCTCCTCGAACGGGCGCATTGGCTTTGGGTTTATTATTAACTCAAAAACTTAGAAAAATGAGTACACAAAAATTCGCGACCAAAGCGTTGCACGCCGGACATGATGTCCAAGCAAATGGAGGAACCAGAGCAGTTCCTATTTATCAATCGACAGCTTATGTCTTTAACAATTCTGACCACGCTGCCGATTTATTTTCCCTTGCCGTTCCTGGTAATATTTATACCAGGATTAATAACCCTACCAACGACATTTTAGAACAGCGTCTTGCGGCGCTAGAAGGTGGTATTGCTGCAGTAGTGACATCATCCGGAACGTCGGCTACGACCACAACACTATTAACATTATTAAAGGCGGGAGACCACATTGTTTCGTCTAACAGTTTGTACGGTGGATCTTATAATCTACTCAACGTTACAATGCCTCGTCATGGTATTACCACTACGTTTGTAGATCCTTCGGATCCGGTAAATTTTGATAAGGCAATCAAGGAAAATACCCGTGCTATATTCGTGGAATCTTTGGGTAATCCAAAACTGGATGTACTGGATTTACAGGCCATTTCTAAAATTGCGAAGGACCACAAACTGCCGTTTATAGTAGACAATACAGTTGCCACACCATCACTGCTAAACCCTATAGAATATGGAGCTAACATCGTTATCCATTCCTTAACCAAGTATATTAATGGCAATGGTACCGCTTTAGGTGGAGTGATTATCGATGCTGGCACTTTTGACTGGACCAACGGAAAATTCCCTGAATTTACAGAGCCTTCTGCTGGGTATCATGGTCTTATTTATAGTGAGGCGCTGGAAGCGGCCGCTTTTATTGCTAAAGTTAGGATTGAAGGTCTTAGGGATTATGGTGGATCATTGAGTCCATTTAATGCATGGCAGATTATTCAAGGGTTGGAAACTTTAGATATTCGCGTGAAAAAGCACAGCGAAAATGCCTTAGAGTTGGCTCAGTGGCTTCAAAAACAACCAGAAGTTACTTGGGTTAATTATCCTGGACTTCGCACCAGTCTTTACTACGATTTGGCTAAAAAATATCTTCCGAAAGGACAGTCGGGCATTGTAACATTTGGTGTTAAGGGCGGATTTGAGTCGGCTAAAACCGTTGCTGATGAAACTAAATTATTTAGTCTTCTGGCAAATATCGGGGATACTAAATCCTTGATTATTCACCCAGCAAGTACCACTCATCAGCAACTGAGTGACCAAGAACAAATAAGTACCGGAGTTACTAAGGATTTAATTCGTCTATCTGTTGGTATCGAAGATATTGAGGATTTAAAAGCAGATTTAAAGGATGCCTTTGCATTGATCAAGAATTTAGATAACGCATAATGGCTTCAATAGATGTTATAAAATTAAGAATGAGTATGCTGCAGAAAATAAAGATTAAGGATTTTAAAACTAGAAGTGGCGCTAAGCACAATATTCAATTGTCTTACCAAACTTTTGGGCAAGACCTTAATCAGGCGCCAATCGTATTGGTTAATCATGCACTTACAGGTAATTCTACGGTAATTGGAAATGATGGCTGGTGGAATGATTTAATCGGACCAGACAAATGTATCGATACCAATCATTTTGCGGTGTTAGCTTTTAATATCCCTGGAAATGGTTTTGGCGGTGAGAAAGAACTCATCGAGGATTACAAGGATTTTACGGCTAGGGATGTTGCTCAAATCTTTTCGTTAGGTTTGAGGAATCTAAACATTTCAGAACTTTTCGCGGTAATTGGTGGTTCTGTTGGCGGCGGACTTGCTTGGGAACTGGCGGCATTGAATAAGATTAATATTGAAAATGTTATTCCGGTAGCCTCCGATTGGAAATCGACCGATTGGTTAATCGCCAATTGTATGATTCAGGATAGTTTGCTCAATAATAGCAACAAACCTTTGTACGATGCGCGTTTGCATGCGATGACGCTTTATCGCACTCCAGAATCTTTCACCGATAAATTCAAAAGGACTTTTAAGACCAAAGGAATCTTTAATATTGAAAGTTGGTTAGACCATCATGGTAATAAATTGACCAAACGCTTTACGCTTTCGTCTTATAAAATGATGAACCAGATTTTGAAGACTATAGACATTACCGAAGATAGAGGTGATTTTATAAAGGTGGCTTCGAAAATCCCGGGCAACATTCATATTATAACCATTAACACCGACCTTTTCTTTAAAACTGAAGAAAACTGGAAAACCTTTGTAGACCTAAAGCTAGAAAAGAACAATGTGAAGATTGGAGAGATAAAATCAATCCATGGTCATGATGCGTTCTTAATAGAGTTTCAACAACTGAGCAAACTCTTAAAACCGGTATTTGCTGAAAAGGTCAACGAATTAAAATCATTAAAAAAGCTAGCAGGCTAGAAAATTTTTATGGCAGAAAGAGAAGAGAGAAAATTTGAAACGGAAGCCATCAGGACCCAGATCGATAGAACCCAATATTTAGAACATTCCAATCCGCTGTACTTAACTTCTAGTTATGTTTTTGAGGATGCGGAAGATATGAGAGCGTCTTTTGCAGAGGAAAAAAATAGAAATATCTATAGTAGGTTTTCCAATCCGAACACCTCAGAACTGGTAGATAAAATCTGCAAGATGGAAGGGGCGGAGAGCGGCTATGCTTTCGCAAGTGGCATGGCAGCGGTGTTTTCAACTTTTGGTGCCTTATTAAGTTCTGGTGACCACATAGTTTCTTGTCGCTCTGTATTTGGTTCTACCCATAGTTTGTTCACAAAATATTTTCCAAAATGGAATATTTCGACCTCATATTTTAAGGTTGAAGAGATTGATGAGGTTGAAAAACTGATAAAACCTGAAACAAAAATTCTTTATGTTGAAAGTCCGACCAATCCGGCGGTAGATATCTTGGATTTAGAGTTGCTAGGAAAAATTGCAAAAAAACACAATCTGCTTTTTGTGGTCGATAACTGTTTTGCTACACCTTATTTACAACAACCGATAAAGTTTGGGGCAGATTTGGTCATCCATTCGGCTACTAAACTAATCGATGGACAAGGCCGTGTTTTGGGCGGGATTACGGTTGGTAAAGAGGAATTAATAAGAGAGATTTATCTCTTTTCGAGGAATACAGGGCCATCGTTATCGCCTTTTAATGCTTGGATATTGTCTAAAAGTTTAGAAACTTTGGCAGTTAGAGTCGATAGACACTGCGAAAACGCCATGAAGGTTGCACAGTTTTTAGAAGATAATTCACAAGTAGATTTTGTAAAATATCCTTTCTTAAAATCTCATCCAAAATATGAGATTGCAAAAAAACAGATGAAGGCAGGAGGGAATGTGGTGGCCTTTCAAGTTAAGGGAGGAATTGACAAGGGTAGAAGTTTTTTAAATGCTATAAATATGTGTTCACTTTCAGCCAATCTGGGAGATACCAGGACGATTGTTACTCATCCGGCATCAACTACCCATAGTAAGTTGTCTGAGGATGAAAGAATGCAAACTGGAATATCCGATGGATTGATCCGTATATCAGTAGGTTTGGAAAATGTCGATGATATAATCGCAGATATTGGGCAGGCTTTAGGATAAGTCCAAATTAAGTATCTTTGGAAGATGCTTTCTAAAAAGACGAAATACGGTCTAAAAGCCTTGACATTTTTGGCAAGGCAAGATAATAATCAACCTACTCAAATCGGGACGATTTCCAAGCATGAGAATATTTCCCAGAAATTTTTGGAAAGTATTCTTTTAACGCTCAGGAAGAACGGCTTGCTGGGTTCTAAAAAAGGCAAAGGTGGAGGTTATTATTTATTGAAGAAACCTGAAGACATCAAGATGTCTGCGGTAATGAGAATCTTAGAAGGCCCCATTGCAATGGTTCCTTGTGTAAGTCTTAATTTTTATGAGAAGTGCGATGACTGTCCAGACGAAAATCTATGTGCCGTGCACAACCTCATGATAGAAGTTAGGGATAGTACGCTTAATATATTCAACAATAAGTCGTTAGCCGATTTAATCTAACAATTAATCAAATTTAATGGGAGTTTTAAAATTTTATAAATTACATTTGACCTATTACCCTAGTAATCCGATAGGAATAAAGGCATTTAATCAATAAAGATGAATCTAGACATAGAAAAATTAAATAAGGAACTGAAATCATTTAGTCCTGACCAAATTATAGAGTGGGCCATCACCCAAAGTAAGGAGCGAATCGTTACCACTAGTTTCGGCATTTATTCTGCAGTATTGTTAAGCACCTTCCACAGAAAGGACCCTAACATTAAAGTTATTTGGTGCGATACCTTGTTCAATAATGATGAAACATATAAGCATGCTTCAAATGTTATTTCCAAGTATCAATTAAATATTCAGCATTATAAACCAATGATGTCAAAGGAGGTGATTGAAGCAACTTTAGGGGTTCCAGAATTATCCGACCCAAAACATGAAGAATTTACCGAAATCGTAAAACTTGAGCCCTTTAGGAGAGCAATTACGGAGAACAACCCTAAAATCTGGTTTACCAATATTAGGGTGAGACAGAATGAGTATAGAAACTCCAAAGATATTCTCAGCTACAGCAAAGATGGCATTCTTAAAGTCAGCCCTTTTTATTATTGGACGGACCAAGACTTAGATGCCTACATCACCAAAAATAAATTGCCCAAAAACACCGCTTACTTTGACCCTACCAAGGTGTTGACCAGTAGAGAATGCGGTATTCATTTTCAATAAAAATATTATGCAAAGTTTTAGAACCGAAATAGAAAATCCAATAGTCGAACGAGATATTTTAGACCTCGAAAAGAAGATTAGGCTTTTTAAAGAAGGCAGAATCGATGAGGAGAGATTCCGGAGCCTGCGTCTTGCGCGTGGAGTTTATGGGCAGCGCCAACAAGGCGTGCAGATGATTCGGATAAAACTTCCTTTTGGAAAAGTTACCGGTGATCAGTTACTACGTATTTCTGATGTTTCTGATGAATATTCCACCGGAAAATTACATATCACCACCCGTCAGGATATACAAATCCATTATGTCGATTTAAATAGAACCCCGCAGTTGTGGGCAGAATTAGAAAAAGACGATGTTACGCTTAGAGAAGCTTGCGGTAACACGGTCAGAAATATTACGGCCAGCGAAACTTCTGGTATCGATTTGGACGAGCCCTTCGATGTTTCCCCTTATGCACATGCGGTATTTCAGTTCTTTTTAAGGAATCCGATCTGCCAAGAGATGGGTAGAAAATTCAAGATTTCATTTTCGTCATCAGACGAGGATTCTGCAATCAGTTTTATCCATGACTTAGGATTTATCCCAAGAATTGAGGAAGGTAAGCGTGGTTTTAAAGTAATGCTTGGTGGCGGTTTAGGTTCTCAGCCGAGACATGCAGATGTTGTTTACGAATTTCTTCCAGAGAATAAATTGATTCCGGTTACAGAAAGTGTGTTAAGGATTTTTGACAGACATGGCGAACGTTCTAGACGATTAAAGGCTAGGATGAAATTTCTAATCAAGGATATTGGTCTAGAAAGTTTTCTTGAATTGATAGAAGAAGAAAAGAAAGCAATATCCCATCAAACAGTAGAGATTGATATTTCCGGCTTTGATTCCGAGACAAATTTGATGTCTATAAGTATTCCACAGGTTACTTTTGATAATGATGAAGAATACGAGCTTTGGAAAGGAAATAATGTCTTCAAACAAAAACAAGATGGTCTTTTTGCCATTGGTATAAAAGTAAAACTGGGCGATTTTTCCACCGAAAAAGCAAGGAAATTAGCTCATCTCGTCAAGGATTATGCGGCTAACGAATTACGATTTACCCTTCGCCAAAATATCTTATTGAGGCATGTTAAAGAGGCATTGCTTCCTTATTTTTTTCAAGAACTTAAAACACTTGGTTTTACTGATTTGGGCTATAATGCCACAACCGATATTACTGCCTGCCCTGGTACAGATACCTGTAACTTAGGAATTGCCAGCAGCACTGGTCTTGCGGATAAATTAGAAGAGGTTTTATATTCTGAATATCCCAACTATGTAAATAACAGGGATATTACCATTAAAATTAGTGGTTGTATGAATGCCTGTGGGCAGCATAACATGGCGCATATTGGTTTTCAAGGAATGTCCATTAGAACCAAGGATAAATTGGTAGCTCCAGCGGTTCAGGTTTTATTGGGTGGCGGAATTCTGGGTGATGGACAAGGACGTTTTTCTGATAAGGTAATCAAACTTCCTTCTAAAAGAGGACCAGAAGCGTTGAGAATGATCCTAGACGATTTTGAATCTAAGGCTAATAAAAATGAGCCTTTCCTTGATTATTACGATAGACAAGGACAGAAATATTTCTATGATTTTTTAAATCAGTTATCAGATACCGATAATCTTACCGAAAGTGATTTTATTGATTGGGGAAACAATGAAAAATACATTCAAGCGGTGGGTGTTGGCGAATGTGCGGGTGTTGTTATTGACCTGGTGGCAACGTTGTTGTTGGAAGCCAAGGAAAAAATCGATTTAGCCAAAGAGTCCTTTGAGGGAGAGCAATGGTCAGATGCAGTTTACCATACCTACTCATCGCTTGTTAACGCTGCGAAAGCACTTCTGCTATCCGAAGATATCAGCACTAACACTCAAGCAAATATTATCGATTCGTTTGAAGAAACCTTTATAGAAAAAGGTTTGATTGACCTTAATCAGAGTTTTAAAACTTTGATTTATCAGATTCGTGAAAATGAGCCGAATGAACAGTTCGCAAAAAAATATGCTAATGATGCTTTAAACTTTTTTGATCAAGTTGAAGCATACCGCAGTAAATCCTTGACCCATGCTAGCTAAAACAAAAACTCCAAAACTGACCATAGTTGGTGCTGGTCCGGGAGATCCGGATTTAATCACTGTAAAAGCGATAAAAGCTATAAAATCGGCAGATGTTATTCTTTACGATGCACTGGTAAATATTGAGTTACTGAACTACGCCAACCCAAAAGCCGAAATTTTTTTTGTAGGTAAAAGGGCTGGATGCTATGCCTACCAACAAGAACAGATTAATGATTTAATCGTTAGCAGGGCCAAAAGTCACGGGCATGTTGTTAGATTAAAAGGAGGCGACCCATTTATATTTGGAAGGGGAGCTGAAGAACTCGATTATGTTTCTGACTTTGGAATTGAAACTGCCATGGTTCCTGGTATTTCGTCATCATCTGCGGTTCCAGCTTACCAAGGGATTCCCCTTACCAGACGGGGGGTCTCAGAAAGTTTCTGGGTAATTACTGGTACTACAAAATCGCATTTGTTGTCTGAAGATGTAAAAGTTGCAGCCCAATCTACGGCTACGGTAGTTATTTTAATGGGAATGAGCAAACTAAAAGAAATTACAGAAGTTTTCACTTTAGCCGGCAAATCAAAAATGCCGATTGCAATTATTCAAAACGGGACCACGGAATTTGAAAAATCCGGATTTGGAACCATCGAAACTATTTGTGATGTGGTTAAGGACCAAAAGCTTGCTAACCCAGCAATAATCATTATTGGCGATGTGGTAGCGAATAGAGCGAGACTAACCTCGGTTTCTAAAATGGCTTTGGCGGATGAAAATACTAAGTTCAATATTTTTGATAATTCAGCGATAACTATCTAAAATGGAAACAACTACAAACAAAGAGGTTTCTGCTCACGCAACAACGATTGAAAGGAACAATCTATACCCGATTTTCTTAAAAGTAAAAAACTTAAATTTTCTGATTGTTGGCGGTGGAAATGTGGCTGAAGAAAAGCTTCACTTTCTCCTAAAATCAAGCCCGGATGCAAATGTCACAATGATAGCACCCATGTTTCGAGCTGAAACCTTGCATCTTGCTAAAGAATATAAGGTGGAGATTATTGAAGATTACTATCACTCTTCAAACCTAGAAAAAAAACATATTGTGGTTGCGACGACGGATAATCCAGAGGTGAATGTTCAAATTTATAAGGATTGTAGAGAGCGAAGTATTTTGGTGAATGTGGCTGATAATCCGCCATACTGTGATTTCTATATGGGTGGGATTGTTACCAAAGGAAATGTAAAGGTTGCCATTTCTACCAATGGAAAATCTCCAACTACGGCAAAAAGATTGCGTCAATTTTTTGAAGAGGTTTTACCGGAAAATATCGACGATTTAGTAATCAACCTCAATACTTATAGAAAAACGATTGCAGGAAATTTTGAAGAAAAAGTTGAAAAATTGAATGAGTTCACCAAAGGTCTCATTTCTTAAAAATTGAATCTATGATTAAAACTGATATACTTATAATCGGTGCAGGTCCAACCGGGCTTTTCACCGTTTTTGAAGCAGGCTTGCTTGAATTAAATTGTCATCTTATCGATGCTTTGCCTCAGCCAGGCGGGCAATGTTCTGAAATCTATCCTAAAAAACCAATTTACGATATACCTGGATTTCCAGAGATTCTTGCAGGTGATTTGGTGCGGAACTTATTGGAACAGTCTAAGCAATTTAAGCCAGGATTTACTTTGGGCGAAAGAGCCGAAACTATTGAAAAACTGGGAGACGGCAGTTTCGTTGTAACTACCAATAAAGGAACTCGGCATAATGCCCCGGTCGTAGCAATTGCAGGCGGTCTTGGCTCATTTGAACCTAGAAAACCTATTATTGAAAATCTTCAAAAGTTTGAAGATAACGGCGTAAACTATATTATTAAAGATCCAGAAGTTTATCGCAATAAGAAAGTGGTTATTTCTGGTGGCGGCGATTCTGCCTTAGATTGGAGCATTTTTCTTTCAAAAATAGCATCGGAAGTTACGCTTGTTCACAGAAGAAATGAATTTAGAGGCGCTTTAGATTCAGTAGAGAAAGTGCAAGAACTTAAATTACTAGGAAAAATTAACCTTATCACACCTGGGGAAGTTACCGCCCTACATGGCGCAAATTCATTGGAAGCGATTACCATTACTCAGGAAGACAAATCATACGAGTTAGAGGCAGATGCTTTTATTCCGTTGTTTGGTCTTTCTCCAAAACTTGGTCCAATCTGCGATTGGGGGCTAGATATTGAAAAAAACGCGATTAAGGTGAATACGGTGGATTATCAAACCAACATTCCAGGAATATTTGCCATCGGAGACGTTAATACCTATGACGGCAAATTAAAACTCATTTTATGTGGTTTTCATGAAGCAACCCTAATGTGCCAATCAGCTTATAAAATCATAAACCCAGGTAAGAGGTATGTATTAAAATATACCACGGTTTCCGGTGTAGATGGTTTTGATGGCAGCCGTAAGGAAGCTCCAAAATCTGTGGTTCAGGCGATTTAGAGGTATAAAAATTGTAACTAAGAATATTTCCTTAAAACAATTCCCTCAGTTCCTACTTAGGAGGAGGGAAGTTGTTGGTATTCAACTTTTATTAAAAGTTCCCAACATTAAAGAAAGGTTCAAAGGGGGGTGTGCTTAACGTAAAACTTTTCCAGTAATAATCTTTCAAGCGATCAGCTATCAAACTATTGATAGGCTATCAAATTATATAGTAAATTTGTTCTCTATTAACGATAAGAATTTTGGAATTATGTCATTACTTAACTCTAGAATTTTCAACTAAGCATTCTGAATGAATTTCAATATCCGGGTTAAAGAAAAGATTGAAATATTTACCAATAGTTTGTTCTATGTGCTTTTCGATGAAGATAGAACAAGCGAGCTTGAAGTTCTTCAAATTGAATTCATACAGATTTACGAAACACTAAAAGTAGATTGTGGTCAGCAAGTTTGGAAAAAATTCTGCGATCAAATAGAAGATATAAAAGCTGAAATAGATTTAGATGCAAAGGCAATCGAGGCGAATGACCCAGCCGCCAAGAGTCTAAATGAAGTTTATTTGTCATATCCAGGTTTCTACGCCATCGCAATCTATAGACTGAGCAATGCCCTTTTAAGATTGGATGTTCCTCTTATTCCGAGGTTAATGAGCGAGTTTGCTCATGGCAAAACAGGAATTGATATCCACCCAGGAGCAACCATAGGAGAGTCATTTTTTATTGATCACGGCACAGGCGTTGTAATTGGGGAAACTTCGATTATAAAGGATAATGTGAAGATTTATCAAGGCGTGACTTTGGGTGGAATTCAAATTAAAAAAGAGTTATCCAATAAAAAAAGACATCCTACCATCGAAGAGAATGTCACCATCTACGCAAACGCTACAATTCTTGGCGGCGATATCGTTATTGGAAAAAACAGCATCATTGGAGCCAACGTTTGGATTACCGAATCAATTCCCGAAAATTCAGTAGTATCCTATAAAACTGAAATTAAAATAAGTCAAAGAAGAAGTGATAAATAAGCATACGATATTAGATGAAATAGGAAATACGCCTTTGGTAGAATCACAGGTTCTTAACCCCAACCCCAATGTTCGCCTATTTTTTAAGTTAGAAGGTAACAATCCGGGCGGAAGCGTTAAGGATCGGCCAGCCTATAATATGATTAAATCTGCCTTGGACCGAGGAGATATCATTAAAGGTGACCATCTTGTTGAAGCGACCAGCGGAAACACGGGAATTGCCTTGGCATTTATCGCAAATACTTTGGGACTTAAAATGTCCTTGATTATGCCGGAAAACTCTACTGAGGAGCGTGTAAAAACAATGAGAGCTTATGGGGCTGAGGTTATTTTGACGTCTTCCGATAGAGGGATTGAAGGCTCAAGAGATCTCGCTTTTAAAATGAGGGATAAAGAAGGTTATATTTTATTGAATCAGTTCGAAAATGACGATAATTGGAAGGCTCATTATAAAACAACCGGTCCTGAGATTTGGCGAGATACCAATCATGAAGTCACCCATTTTGTTTCTGCAATGGGAACGACTGGGACAATTATGGGCGTTTCAACTTATTTGAAAGAACAAAATAAGAACATTCAAATTGTCGGAGCTCAACCTGCGGATGGAGCAAGTATTCCAGGAATTAGAAAATGGTCTCCAGAATATGTTCCAAAAATCTTTGACCGTTCTAAAGTGGATAAGGTTATAGAAGTTACTGAAAAAGAAGCTAAACAAATGACAGTGAGGTTGGCGAAAGAAGAAGGGATTTTTGCGGGCATGAGTAGTGGCGGTTCCGTCACTTCTGCTTTAAAGCTTATAGAAAATTTGGACCAAGGTGTGATTGTCGCAATTATTTGTGATCGAGGAGACCGGTATCTTTCGTCAAGTTTATTCGATTGATAGACAAGCCTTAAAAAGTGATTAATTAGAAAGTTGTTTTATCGCATTGCATTCCGCAATTTATTCACTTAATTTGTAGCCCAAAGTTCAAACTCTTATTGAATGTTATCATGAAAGGCAGAGGGACTAGACCCATTGAAGCCTTGGCAACCCTTTTTCGACCAAAAGAAGATGAGAAGGTGCTAAATTCTACTGATTGGTTACTCAATCGGAAAGATAACCCAAAAGTAATTCCCTTACTTTCCTGATGACATATTAATATTTTTTAAAAAATATGTCTAAAATAGAACAAGCTTTACAAGAACGCATTTTAGTGCTAGACGGCGCCATGGGCACCATGTTGCAGCGTTATAATTTTTCCGAGCAAGATTATAGGGGAGAACGATTTAAGGATTATCCCTCTTCCCTAAAAGGCAACAACGATTTGTTGTCCCTAACCCAACCAAAGGCAATTGCAGATGTGCATCGAAAATATTTTGAGGCCGGTGCAGATATTGTAGAAACCAATACATTTTCTGGAACTTCTGTCGCCATGGCAGATTACAATATGGAAAACTTGGTCTATGAGCTCAATTATGAGTCAGCCAAGATTGCTAAACAGGTGGCGGATGAATTCAGCTTAAAAAATCCAAACAAACCTAGATTTATTGCCGGGAGTATTGGTCCGACCAATAAAACTGCAAGTATGTCGCCAGATGTCAATAAACCAGAATTCCGTGCTATAACATTTGATGCTTTAAGGATTGCCTATAAAGAGCAGGTCGAAGCACTTATAGATGGTGGGGTCGATGTGCTTTTAGTGGAAACAATTTTTGATACGCTAAATGCAAAGGCAGCGCTTTTCGCTATTGATGAGGTGAAGGCTGATAGAAACTTGGATATTCCGATAATGGTTTCTGGGACTATTACCGATGCCTCCGGTAGAACCTTATCTGGCCAAACGGTGGAAGCTTTTGCAACCTCCGTTTCACATATCCCACTTCTTTCCATCGGATTTAATTGTGCCCTTGGTGCGGAGCAACTTCAACCATATTTACAACGCTTGTCAAGAACTACGGATTTTTATACTTCGGCCCATCCAAACGCCGGCCTACCAAATGCCTTCGGAGAATATGATCAATCACCAGAACAGATGAAGGTTCTAATTGAAGAATACTTAAAAGATGGACTCATTAATATAATTGGTGGCTGTTGCGGTACTACTCCAGAGCATATTAAGGCGATTGCGGAAGTGGCAGCCAGTTATGAACCGCGAAGATTAGTTTATAGTTTATAGTTTTTGGTTTTTGGTGAAGAAAAAGTATTGCAAATGAAATCGTACAATGAATTAGAAGTGTGGAAGGATTCTCGGGCTTTATGTGGATTGATTTACAAGATATCCTCGGGATTTCCTAATGAAGAAATTTATGGGCTTACTAGTCAGATTAGAAGATGCTCTGTGTCTATACCGTCAAATATAGCTGAAGGTTGCGGTAGAAGTACACCAAAAGGCACATTGAATTTCTTATACATATCCAGAGGTTCTTTATTCGAACTTGAAACTCAAATCTATATAGCATATGACTTAAATTATATATCTGTCGAAGTTTTAGAAAATCTTTTGTCAAAAATATTAAGTTGTAAAAAGTTGTTGAATGGATTTATTAAATATTATACAGGATTATGAAGATGAAAGAAAACCAGAATAACGAAGCCAAAAACCAAAAACCAAAAACCAAAAACGATAATCCAGCAACCAAAACCCAAAAACCTCTCATCCTTTCCGGCCTAGAACCTCTAATAGTTACTAGGGAAAGCAACTTTATAAATATAGGTGAACGTACCAATGTCACCGGTTCCCGTAAGTTTTTGAGATTGATCAAAGATGAAAATTACCTAGAAGCGGTTGAAGTGGCAAGGGACCAAGTTGATGGTGGCGCGCAGATTTTGGATGTGAATATGGACGAAGGAATGCTCGATGGTGTAGAAGCTATGACCACGTTTCTGAATCTCATCGCATCCGAACCTGATATTTCTCGTATTCCCGTGATGATCGACAGTTCTAAATGGGAAATCATTGAGGCCGGATTAAAGGTTGTCCAAGGTAAAGGTGTTGTGAATTCCATTAGTTTGAAAGGTGGTGAAGATGAATTTTTACGTCAAGCCCGACTGGTAAAGAGGTACGGAGCGGCGGTTATTGTCATGGCCTTCGATGAAGATGGTCAAGCTGATAATTATGAGCGTCGAATAGAAATCTGCAAAAGATCTTATGATTTGCTAGTTGAAAAAATAAATTTTCCGGCAGAGGATATCATTTTTGACCCAAACATTTTTCCTGTAGCTACGGGAATGGACGAACATCGAAATAATGCGCTGGATTTCTTCAAGGCAACAAAATGGATCAAAGAAAATCTTCCTCATGCCAATGTTTCTGGTGGAGTGAGCAACGTTTCATTTTCGTTTAGAGGAAATAATGTGGTGCGGGAAGCAATGCATTCCGCCTTTCTTTATCATGGAATAAAACATGGGATGACCATGGGTATCGTTAATCCAACGATGCTAGAAATTTATGACGAAATCCCCAAAGAATTATTGACATTGGTAGAAGATGTTCTTTTGAACAGACGAGAAGATTCAACTGAAAGGTTGCTCGACTATGCCGATACGGTGAAAGATTCGGGTAACAGAAAAGAAGAACAGGTTTTAGAATGGCGAAATGAAGAACTTCAAGATAGAATTACCCATGCGTTGGTAAAAGGAATCGATTCCCATATAATTGAGGATGTTGAGGAAGCAAGACAAACGTTTTCACGCCCGATAGAAGTGATTGAAGGCCCTTTGATGATTGGGATGAACGTAGTTGGCGACTTATTTGGAAGCGGAAAAATGTTTTTACCCCAAGTTGTAAAATCGGCAAGGGTCATGAAGAAAGCCGTGGCTTATCTTCAACCTTTTATTGAAGCTGAAAAAGACGGTAAAGTTGAATATGCGGGCAAAGTATTAATGGCAACCGTAAAGGGAGATGTGCACGACATTGGGAAAAATATTGTGAGTGTTGTTCTTGGATGTAACAATTATGAAATTATTGACCTTGGAGTTATGGTTCCGCCAGAAAAAATCATTGAGGCTGCCATGAGAGAAAACGTGGATATTATTGGTCTAAGCGGACTTATAACACCGTCGTTAGATGAAATGGTTTACGTTTCCAAAGAGATGGAAAAGAAAAATTTTAATGTTCCTTTATTGATTGGAGGCGCTACCACTTCCAAAGCGCATACTTCGGTAAAAATCGCACCAAATTATTCGCATAGTGTGGTTCATGTTAACGATGCTTCTAGAGCGGTGACTGTGGTTGGGAATCTACTTCAAAAGGATAACAAGGTTTATAAAGAACTAATTCGGGCAGAATATGAAGCCTTTAGCCAACAGTTTTTAAAACGCGGTAAAAGGAAAGAGTTTCAAACGATTGAAGGAGCGCGTAATAATAAATTCAAGATAGATTGGAATAAATCAGAAATCACTAAACCTTCGTCAATGGGGATTACGGTGATTGAAGACTTAGAACTTAATAAA
The DNA here is from genome assembly GCA_900104375.1 of Flavobacteriaceae bacterium MAR_2010_188. Lineage (NCBI taxonomy): Bacteria > Pseudomonadati > Bacteroidota > Flavobacteriia > Flavobacteriales > Flavobacteriaceae > Flavobacteriaceae bacterium MAR_2010_188. Next base: position 2,401,532 of record LT629302.1, on the reverse strand, counting down.
TTGAAGGATTTTATCGATTGGAGCCCATTTTTTAGAAGTTGGGACCTTCATGGTAAATATCCAGAGATTCTGACCGATGAAGTTGTCGGCTCTCAGGCGACGGAACTTTTTGCTGACGCACAAGAATTGCTAAACCGGATTTTGGATGAAAAACTTTTAAAAGCAAAGGGAATCTTTGGACTTTTCAAAGCAAATTCCGTTGATGACGACGATATAGAAGTTACAACGGATTCGGAAATATTCAAATTTTTGACCTTACGCCAACAGCTTAAAAAACGTGATGGGTTGAAGAATTTTGCGCTATCAGATTTTATCGCACCAAAAAGTTCAGGCATCGAAGATTATATAGGATGTTTCTGTGTTTCGACCGGTTTCGGTACGGACAAGCTTGCGAAACAGTTTGAAAAGGATAATGACGATTATAATTCTATCATGATCAAGGCATTGGCCGATCGTTTAGCCGAAGCCTTTGCCGAATATCTGCATAAGGAAATCAGAATAAATTACTGGGCTTATAATACCAACGAGAACTTGTCTAATGACGATTTGATCAAGGAAAACTATAAAGGAATTAGGCCGGCGCCGGGTTATCCTGCCTGTCCTGATCACTTAGAGAAAAAAACGATTTGGGACATTCTTAAAGTTGAAGAAAATATTGGTGTTCAATTAACCGAAAGTTTGGCAATGTGGCCAGCGGCCAGTGTTAGTGGTTATTATTTCGCTAACGAAGAAGCAAAATATTTTGGTTTAGGAAAAATAACCGAAGACCAATTGGTCGATTATTCAAAACGTAGAGGAATTTCCTTGGATGAAGCCAGAAAATGGTTAAGCCCAAATTTGGCAGATGATTAATTAAAAAAAATATAATAAGATTCCCGCATATTGGGATTGAGATTTAATAATTAAAAAGATACCTGCCTGCGCAGGTACGATTATGAAAGTAACAGACCATATAAAAAAAGCAAACGGTAAGACCTTGTTTTCTTTTGAAATAATTCCACCTAAAAAAGGTAAAAATATTAAGGAACTTTACGATAATATTGATCCTTTAATGGAATTTAAACCGCCGTTTATTGATGTTACAACTTCGCGTGAAGAATACATTTACATCGAAAAAGAAGGCTTATTGGATCGCAAGATTACCAGAATGAGGCCCGGTACCGTTGGTATCTGTGCGGCGATAAAACATAAATATGATGTAGACACGGTACCTCATGTGTTATGCGGGGGTTTCAGCCGTGAAGAAACTGAATATCTCTTGGTAGATTGTCATTATTTGGGGTTAGATAACGTGATGGCATTACGAGGTGATGCGATGCCCCATCAAAAATATTTTCAACCAACCCAAGGCGGCCATTGTTATGCAGTAGAATTGGTAGACCAGATAAAAAATCTTAATAAGGGTCAATACCTTCATAATGTAGTTGAGGTAGATGATAAATCTAATTTTTGTATAGGTGTGGCTGGTTATCCTGAAAAGCATATTGAAGCGCCTTCTATAAATTCAGATTTAAAAAGATTAAAGCAAAAAGTAGACGCTGGTGCAGATTATGTGGTTACCCAGATGTTTTTTGATAACAAGGATTATTTCAATTTTGTTGAAAAGGCCAAGGAGGCAGGAATCAATGTGCCTATAATTCCGGGGATTAAACCTTTTGCTACAAAGAGTCATCTTCAACTTTTACCTCAAGTTTTCAAGATAGATTTACCAGAAGCTCTTATCGCCGAAGTAGAAAAATGCACCACTAACAAACAAGTTAGGGAAGTTGGTGTAGAATGGTGTATCACACAATCCAAAGAATTACTAGCTGCTGGCGTGCCGGTATTGCATTATTATTCGATGGGAAAGAGCGACAATATTAAAGCGATCGCATCTTCGGTCTTTTAATTATTAAATTACATTTGCTGCAGAATATTTTTAGATGAAGCACTTCTTACTTAGTCTTTGTTGCCTTTTAGGAATTTTTGGTTTTGCACAGGACAAGACCAATTTCACCAACATCGATGTTAACTATTTCTACGGCACTATATTAGAGCACAATCCAGATATTGCTCATTTAATTACGGACCATCCAACCGGGTTCATTTTAAGCTATAATCGCAAAAATTACGGCTTTAAGGATTGGGAAAGTCGCTTTAACTATCCGGATTACGGAGTTTCGTTCACCTATCAAAATCTTCAAAATGATTATTTAGGTGAAAATTACGGTTTGTACGCTCACTATAATTTCTACTTTTTCAATCGAAAATTGATGACGCGCATCGGACAGGGGATTGCTTATGCTACAAACCCTTATGATAAATACGACAACTTCATCAACAATGCATACGGCTCTCGATTGTTGAGTTCAACTTATGTAATGGTCAATTACAAAAAGGAAAAAATATATAAAGGCTTAGGTCTTCAGGCTGGATTTTCTATTATTCATTATAGCAATGCCAATTTTAAAGCTCCTAATAATTCTACCAATACATTTGTGTTTAATATTGGGGCCAATTATTTGTTGGATTACGAAAACGAACCGGAGTATATTCCATCAACCGAAGAGAAGAAATTTACAGAATCCATCCATTATAATTTCGCATTTAGAGCGGGTTTAAATGAAAGTGACGTTGTTAATTCTGGGCAATTTCCTTTATTCACACTTTCTGCCTACGCTGATAAAAGAATCAATAGAAAGTCGGCTCTACAATTTGGTGCCGATGCGTTTTTTGCAACTTTTTTAAAGGAATTGATATATTATAAGTCAGTTGCTTTCCCAGAAGAGAATGTTTCTGGGGACGAAGACTGGAAACGTTTTGGACTATTTGTGGGCCACGAACTTTTCATCAATAAACTATCCTTTATTACGCAAGTTGGTTACTATGTCTATTATCCATATGATTTTGAAGGACGGGTCTATAATAGGATTGGTCTAAAAAGGTACGTCGGAGATACATTTTATGGCGCTGTGACCGTTAAGTCGCATGGCGCAAAGGCAGAAGGTGTAGAATTTGGAATTGGAGTTAGGTTGTGAGTTTTGTTAGAGAGTAGAAATTTTTGAATTATGAATTATGAATTATGAATTATGAATTATGAATTATGAATTATGAATTATGAATTATGAATTATGAATTATGAATTATGAATTATACTTTCTAATAACTAATAACTAATAACTAATAACTAATAACTAATAACCAAAAAACAAAAAACAAAAAACAAAAAACAAAAACCAAAAACCAAAAACCAAAAACCAACCCTGCCTGCCGACGGCAGGAACCAACAACCACAAAAAAAATGTTGAAGAAAATTTTTATCATATTCATATTAAGCTTGCTTTTTGCCTGCAACGGCGAAAATGTGGACAATTGCTTTCAAAATTCTGGTGATATCATAACCAAGGATTTTGAGCATGGAGCGTTTGATAAAATCACGGTTTTTGAAAGGATTGAATTGATTTTGATTGATGGTGACGAATATAAAATTCAGCTGGAAACTGGTGAGTACTTAGAAAACGATATCGATGCGAAGATCGAAGATGGCCGATTGATGTTAACCAACGACAACGCTTGCAACATCACTCGTGAATACGGAATCACAAAATTCTATGTTACCGCTCCCAACATTACCGAAATCCGTAATTCTTCAGGTTTAACCGTCCGCAGTCAAAATGTTTTAAATTATCCTAACCTTACTTTGATTTCAGAGGATTTTGAAGAAGAAGATATCTACCATACCGATGGGCCTTTCGACTTAAATATCAATTCTCAAAGCCTAACTATAGTAATAAATAATCTTTCGCATCTTTTACTAAGAGGCAAGGTTACGCTGTTAAATGTGAATTTCTATTCGGGAGATGCTAGGTTAGATGGAAGGAATTTGGTTGCTCAAAATATTAAGATTTACCATCGTGGGACAAATGACATGATTTTGAATCCCCAACAGTCCATAACCGGAAAAATCGTGAGTGCAGGTGATGTAATTCTGCTAACTGCCCCGCCCATTATAGAAGTTGAAGAAGTCTATACCGGACGCTTGATCCTTCCCGATTAATTTGAAGTAAGTTCTCTAAAAAGACTTTCTAGATTTTTGTTCTTTTGGTTAAGTTGAAGAATCTTCAGTCCATTATCATGAGCAAAATCAAATACTTTCGGACGCATATCTTCCTTTACCCCGAAACTCAATTCGTAAACAAAATCATGAGTGTTTCTGACCGCGGTTACATGCTTAATCTGGTTAAGCAAAACATCTTCCACCCGATAATCAAATTCTACTTCTATAATCTGTTGTTGATCGGCCTTTAAATCTTTAAGTTTTTTGTCCGCAACAATTTTTCCTTTATTTATAATGATTACGCGGTCGCACATAGCTTCTACTTCCTGCATAATATGCGTAGAAAGAAAAACGGTTTTGTCGCGACCCAAGGAAATGATTAGTTTTCTAATATCTACCAGTTGGTTAGGATCTAAACCAGTGGTAGGTTCATCTAAAATCAAAACTTCTGGATTGTGCAATAAAGCATTGGCCAAACCAACTCTTTGTCTGTATCCTTTAGAAAGCTGGCTTATTTTTTTGTGGGCTTCTGGGGTTAACCCCGTCATTTCTACAACCTCATCTATTCTGGATTTTGGAATGCCGTATATCTGTCCGTTAAAGTTCAGATATTCCTTTACGTACATTTCTAAATGCAAAGGATTATGTTCTGGAAGATAACCTATGGTTTTTTGCACGTTTCGCTGATCGCTAAAAATATTATGTCCATTTACCGATGCGATGCCATTCGTTGGTTCAATGTAAGTGGTTAAAATCTTCATCATGGTAGATTTACCCGCGCCGTTGGGTCCTAAAAAGCCAACGATTTCGCCTTTATTCAATTTGAATGAAACGTCATCTAAAGCAGCTTGATCTTTATAAAACTTGCTGATATTTTCAACTTCTATGGACATATATTTTTTGACTTTCTTACTATTCAAAAATAAGGATTAAATAATTTGGACATCCTACAAATGAAGAATCCTTAAATATCTTTCTTTTAGGTTAAAAATAAAGAGCTACAATTTTGATTTGTGAAAATAATAATTACATTAGCAGCGTATTACAAATGAAAACAACAAACTTTACATATTACAACTGGTTTTACTTCTTTTTTAGCGAAAAGACAGAGACCTCATATATGTAAATTTTATATATAATTTAAAAATGGTCTCGATGTAAAATCGGGACTTTTTTGTTTTAGACAAGTACTATTTTGAACCGACCAATCGCTATACAAGGAATAAAAGGCTCTTTTCACCACATTGTGGTGAAGGAATATTTTGGGGAAAACGAGGATGTGGTAGAATGCATGTCTTTTGATGAGACCGTTGAGAATGTCCTAAATGGTAATTGTGGAGCGGCAGTCATGGCAATTGAAAATTCCATTGCAGGCTCAATTATCCCAAATTATGCGCTTATCGATGATAACAACCTTCATATTATAGGCGAACATTATTTGGACATTCAGCACAATCTAATGGGTTTGAGCGGTCAAAGATTGGAGGATATAAAAGAAGTTTACTCGCATCCTATGGCACTCCTGCAGTGCAAGGAATTTTTCAAGGATAATCAAAGTATTCGTCTGATCGAGGATAAGGATACGGCCGAAGTCGCGAGAAGGATTCAAGAGAAGCAAATAGCAGGTGTGGGAGCGATTGCCAGTAAATTAGCTTCGGAGTTGTTCGATTTGGAAATTATCGCTGAAAGCATTCAAACTATAAAGCATAACGAAACCAGGTTTGTTATCGTCAAAACCTCTAACAGCGTTTTGCCGGAGGCAGAAATCAACAAGGTTTCGCTAAAATTTGAACTCGAACACAAACGTGGAAGTCTTGCATCCATTCTTAATGTGGTCAGTGATTGCAATCTTAGTTTAACCAAGATTCAATCTCTTCCAAAAATCGATACACCTTGGACCTATTCGTTTTTTGTGGATGTAACATTTAATAAGTACAGCGATTTTAAAAAGGCCGATGCAATTATGCAGATTATGGCGCAACACTATAAAGTTTTGGGTGAATACAAAAATTCTAGGTTATGATACAAGGAGCCGACAGATTAAACACAGTTGAAGAATACTACTTCTCTAAAAAATTGAGGGAAGTGGCCATGTTAAAAGCTGCTGGTAAACCAATCATTAACTTGGGAATCGGGAGCCCAGATTTAGATCCGCCATATAGAGCGCTGCACGCTTTAAATGAAAGTTTGGATGATGCAACTGCCCATAAATACCAAAGCTACCAAGGCATCCCAGAATTAAGGGAATCGATGGCCGATTTTTATAAGGCTAATTTTGGTGTAAGCCTAAGCGCTGCGACAGAAATTCTACCGCTGATGGGTAGTAAAGAAGGGATTATGCATATTTCGCTTGCCTTTCTTAACCCAGGAGATGAGGCGCTAATTCCTAACCCAGGTTATCCTACGTATTCTTCAGTAACCAATCTTATTGGAGCAAAGCCGGTTTACTATAATCTAATTGAAGAAAACCATTGGCATCCGGATTTGGTTGAGTTAGAAACTATGGATCTGAGCAAGGTCAAGATTATGTGGATCAATTACCCGCACATGCCAACTGGCGCCGTTGGGACCAACAAGATGTTCGAAAACTTGATTGCCTTTGCCAAACGTAATGACATCCTTATAATCAATGATAATCCATATAGTTTTATACTTAATGATTACCCAAGAAGTATTTTGAAGTATAAGGATTCAAAGAATTATTGCCTTGAGCTCAATTCTATCAGCAAGACCTTTAATATGGCAGGCTGGAGAGTAGGGATGGTACTAGGTAAGCATGAATATCTTCAAAATATATTAAAAGTGAAGAGTAATATGGATTCAGGGATGTTCTACGGAATTCAAAAAGGAGCAGCCGAAGCACTTCAATGTTCGAAGGTTTGGTTTATGAGCCTTAACAATGTGTATGAAATCCGTCGCGATTTGGTCTGGGAACTTGCCGATGCATTAAACTGCACTTACGATAAATCGGCCTCTGGGCTATTTGTCTGGGCAAAATTGCCGCCTTTGGTTAAAGCTGAAGAATTTATAGAACTGATATTGAAAAATCATTCAATTTTTATTGCTCCAGGAACAATATTCGGGAGTAATGGCGAAGGTTATATCAGATTTTCGTTATGTGCCACAACAGAAGAAATTGAAGAAGCAATCGCAAGGGTGAAATGAAAAATATATACATCATAGGTGTTGGATTAATTGGAGGAAGCCTTGCACTCGATGTTAAAGCACTCCGACCCGATACTAAAATTTTCGGAATCGATAAAAGTGAAAAACATCTTGATGAAGCTTTTAAACTCGGTTTCATTGATGAAAAAGCGTCCTATGATGATCTTGAAAATGCCGAATTAGTTGTTTTAGCGATTCCGGTTGATGCTGCGGTGGAAGAGTTGCCAATAATATTGGATAAAATAGGAGAGGAAACCTTGGTGATGGACGTTGGTTCCACCAAATCGGAAATATGTAGAATCATAGATGAGCATCCAAGAAGACGTAATTTTTTAGCGACCCATCCAATTTCTGGGACTGAATTTTCTGGTCCTTCTGCAGCGATTAGAAATCTATATAAAAACAAAACCAACATCATCTGCGAAGTAGAAAAAACCGCTTTTAAACTTCAAGAAAAAGGCTTGGAACTTTTTAGGGAAATGGGGATGAGAATTAGATATATGAATCCCGATGCGCACGATAAGCATATCGCTTACGTCTCTCATTTATCGCACATAAGTTCGTTTATGCTGGGAAAAACGGTAATCGAAAAAGAGAAGAATGAACGTGATATTTTCGATATGGCGGGAAGTGGTTTTGAAAGTACGGTGAGGCTTGCGAAAAGTTCGCCCGAAATGTGGACGCCCATCTTTAAACAGAATAAAGAAAACGTTTTGGAGACTTTAGAAGAATACATCGCGAATCTTTCAAAGTTTAAAAAGTTTATAGAAGACGATGATTTTGAGGAGGTTTATAATGAAATGAAGAATACAAATCACATTAAGGATATTCTTAAAGGGATGAGTTAGGTTGGTTATGAGTTATGAGGAATAATTCATGGATTATAAAGAATAGAGAATAAGGAATAAAGAATAAGGAATAGAGAACATAAAATATCACAATTATGGAGAATAAAAAGGAAATGAGGAAATGGATCGACGATTACGGATTAGATCATCCATTAGTTATTGCTGGCCCTTGCAGTGCCGAAACTGAAGAACAGGTTTTAAAGATTGCTCATCAATTAAAGGATAGCGATGCCACAGTCTTACGTGCCGGTATCTGGAAACCCAGGACAAGACCTGGTAATTTTGAAGGCGTTGGCGCATTAGGTCTTAAATGGCTTCAAAAAGCTAAAGAAGAGACCGGTATGATGATTACCACCGAGGTGGCTAACGCAAACCACGTAGAATTAGCACTGAAACACGATGTTGATATCCTTTGGATTGGTGCACGTACTACCGTGAGTCCTTTTATTGTTCAAGATATTGCAGATGCTTTAAGAGGTACCGATAAACCTGTATTGATAAAGAATCCGGTTAATCCCGATCTTTCTTTATGGTTGGGAGCAGTAGAAAGATTTTATACCAATGACATCAAGAATATTGGCGTAATACATAGAGGATTTTCAACTTATGAAAAAACCAGATATAGAAATAATCCTGAATGGCAGTTGGCGATCGATCTTCAGAATAGATTTCCAGATTTACCTTTAATATTAGACCCTTCTCATATTGCAGGTCGCCGTGATATTATTTTTGAACTATGCCAGACCGCGTTAGATCTTAACTACGACGGAATAATGGTAGAGACGCATTTTGATCCTGATAACGCTTGGAGCGATGCTGCTCAACAAATTACTCCAGAGACCTTGATCCAATATACCAAGGATCTAACCATTAGAAAAGAAATTGGGGAAGGAGCGGATTTTAAAAACAGAATCAACACTCTTAGAACACAAATAGATGTAGTGGATCATCAGCTTATCGAAATGATGGGCAAACGTATGACCATTGCTGATGATATCGGGAAACTTAAAAAAGCGCATAACGTTGCAATCCTTCAAACTAAACGGTGGAATGAAATTTTAGGCAAAATGATTCTTCAAGGGGAAGAGAAAAACCTAAGTGAAGAATTTATCCTTCGGGTTTTTAAAGCTATTCACCAAGAATCAATTAATCACCAAGAACGAGTAATCAATAGCTAAAAAGATTTTGGCTATGATATAAGCAAAACGGTTTCGCATATTATTACTGTGAAACCGTTTCTGTTTTATTGCTTCCCATCGATATAATTTTCATCTTTGCCAACTATGAAAGGCACCGTTTATAAATCTACAGGAAGTTGGTATACAGTACAGGCAGATAATGGCGACTTTTATCAATGCCGAATAAAAGGAAAGTTTCGAATTCAGGATATAAAGAGTACAAACCCAATTGCTGTTGGGGATAAGGTTGATTTTAAGCTAGAAACCGACAATGACGAAATTACCGGAGTTATTACGCATATCGCTGATAGGAAGAACTACATTATCCGTAAATCGGTAAATCTTTCCAAGCAGACTCATATTATTGCCGCCAACATTGACCAAGTCTTTTTGTTGGTTACCATTGACAATCCACCTACGTTTACAACATTTATCGATCGATTTTTGGTAACTGCAGAAGCCTATCAAATTAAGACGGTTTTGCTTTTTAATAAGGTCGATGTTTACGATCAGGATACCTTGGACGAAGTAAAATACTTGTCTCACGTTTACACTAAAATCGGTTATCAGTGTATCGAAATTTCTGCTAGCAGTGGTAAGAACGTTGATCAGGTAAAAGCGCTTATGACCGATAAAGTTAGCTTATTTGCAGGTCACTCAGGAGTCGGAAAATCCACTTTGATTAATGCCATAGAACCAGGCTTAGACCTAAAAACCAAAGCAATTTCATTGCAACATTCGCAAGGCCAGCATACCACAACTTTTGCCGAAATGTTTGACTTATCTTTTGGTGCAAGGATTATCGATACGCCGGGTATTAAAGGCTTTGGGGTGGTAGATATGGCTAAGGAAGAAGTTGGTAATTATTTTCCAGAATTTTTTAAGCTTAAATCGAAATGCAAATTCAATAATTGCCTTCATCGCGAAGAACCTAAATGTGCGGTTAAAGAAGCGTTAGACGCGAATGAAGTTGCATTTTCTCGCTATAAAAGTTATTTGCAGATTCTTGAAGATGAAGATGAAAACTATAGAACAGATATTTGGGATAACGAATGAAGGTAGTGATCCAAAGAGTATCCAAAGCTTCAGTAGAAATAAATGGAAAAATTGTTTCATCCATTTCTAATGGATTGCTAATCTTACTTGGGATTGTAAATGAAGACCAGAACGAAGACATGGACTGGTTAACCAATAAGATTTTGAATCTTCGAATTTTTAACGATGTGTCTGGGGTCATGAACAATTCTATCTTAGAGGTTCAAGGCGAAATTATCGTGGTCAGCCAATTTACTCTACATGCGCTAACAAAAAAGGGCAATCGTCCAAGTTATATTAAAGCGGCAAAACCGGATATCGCTATTCCGATGTACAAAAAATTCCTTCATACGTTAGAGTCGAATTTCGGGAAGGAAGTGTTGAGCGGTGAATTTGGTGCCGATATGAAGGTTTCACTTCTTAATGATGGTCCTGTAACCATTATCATCGACTCTAAAAACCGCGAATGATTATTTTTCCCTGTGATAAAACTCTTTCATTAAGAAAAGTCAGATTTTAGATTATGATATGATGAAGTATTATGAGATAAGACATACCACCTTAATTTTATCTTTGTTTTGTGGTTTTAATCGGAATTTTTTTAACCCGATTAGAAAGATATTAAATGTTAAAATTTTGTGAATTAATTAATTTTCCTACATTAGCGTCCTAACCCTACGCTATGTTATCTAAACAATTACTAAATCTTTCTTTGTTTTTATTGACCTTATCTGGCTTTTCCCAAACGGAAATTCTATTTCACTCTTCAACAATTCCTCATGATTTATTAAGTAATGCCAATGCGGTAATTCGATTAGATAAAACGATTACTACCATAGCCGATTATGATGATGTCAGCATTCAAATTAAGCGAATTGTAACTGTATTTAATGAAAACGGAATAACTAAGGCCGGCACGGTCGTTTACTATGATAGTCACAAAGGTATAAAGCAGCTCGAAGCGAAAGCCTATAATTCTTCTGGTGAAGAGATCAAAAAATTCCGGAAGAATGATTTTGAAGATGAAAGTGCCGTAGATGGCGGGACTTTATACAGTGATAGCAGGGTTAAATACCTTCGGTATACGCCAACTTCTTATCCCTGTGCTGTTTTACTCCTAAAAATGCAGATACGATTGAAGAAATAGGTATAAGACTTAATTCTACTTTAATTTTAGCTGGCGAGTACAAAGACTTCAAGAATTTTTATAATTTAATCGTCAGCAAACAAGAGGAAAAAGTAGTTCTCGAAAAAATTTAATAATGGACCTAGAAAATGCGCAGAAAGCAGTAGATGAATGGATAAAAGAACATGGCGTCCGATATTTTAATGAGTTGACCAATATGGCCCAGCTCACAGAAGAAGTGGGCGAAGTGGCTCGTATCATTGCTAGAAGATATGGCGAACAAAGTGAAAAGGAAAGCGACAAGGACAAGGATTTAGGTGAAGAACTTGCGGATGTAGTTTTTGTAGTGCTTTGTCTGGCTAACCAAACTGGGATTGACCTGCAACAGGCGTTCGATAAAAAACTCCAAAAAAAGACCCAAAGGGACAAAGAACGTCACCACAATAACGATAAACTTCATTAGGATTTAATCATTAAAGTTTAAGTTTGCTACTTCAACATTTATTTAATGGTTCTTACTTTAACAAAATCTGAAATTATTTCTGGAATGGTGATAGATATCACCGGTTCTAAAAGTGAATCTAACAGGCTTCTTATATTACAAGCCTTGTTTCCGGCTATTTCTATTAATAATCTCTCGAACTCAGATGATAGCGAGGCTATGCAAAAAGCATTATCAGCCGGGGATGGGATTATAGATATCCATCATGCGGGTACCGCCATGAGATTTCTTACCGCTTATTTTTCAACCTTAGAAGGCCGTAATGTAACCCTTACCGGAAGTCCTAGGATGAAAGAGCGTCCGATTGAAATATTGGTGTCGGCCTTAAAAGATTTAGGAGCAGATATAGAATACGTTGAAAACCAAGGTTGCCCGCCATTAAGAATTCAAGGTAAAAAATTGAGCAAATGCACTGTAGCATTAGATGCCAATGTCAGCAGTCAGTATATTTCGGCACTTATGTTGGTTGCGCCGAGTCTACCCAAAGGTTTAGAGATAAACTTAAAAGGTAAAGTTACGTCCGTACCATACATTAATATGACTCTTAAATTGCTTCAATCTATTGGGGTTGAAGGTTCTTTTGTGGATAATCAGATTTCAATTGCCCCTAAAGACTCATTGAAAGAAGAATACCATCTAACCGTTGAATCAGACTGGTCTTCTGCCTCTTATTTTTATAGTATCGTCGCTCTGAGCGAGCCAGGAACCACTATTTCCTTGAATTCGTATAAAGTTGATTCGCTTCAAGGCGATTCGATTTTAGCGGAGATTTATCAAAAATTTCAAGTGGAAACCTCATTTATGGGAAATACCATCACTTTGAAGAAACTTCTTTCTGACGATAATATCAATATAGATTTGGATCTTTCAAACTCACCAGATATCGCACAAACCATTGCAGTAACCTGCTTAGGTTTAGGAATTGCTTGTAAAATAGGTGGTCTTCATACTCTTAAAATTAAAGAAACCGACCGATTACAAGCCCTGAAAAATGAGATAGAAAAATTGGGAGGAACATTTAACATCACTAAGGACAGTCTAGAATTGATGCCGATTGCCTCTTTAAATGAGAGCGTAGAAATCGAAACCTACAACGATCATAGAATGGCTATGGCATTTGCGCCGCTGGCTTTAAATATTCCTATAGCTATTAAGGACTACGAGGTGGTTTCTAAATCTTATCCAACATTTTGGGATGACCTAAAAACGGTCGGATTTCGATTTTCTAAATAATAATCACCCATTTACTTGACAAGCCGTATGTTGAGATTGTATCTTTGTCATCTTTTTAAAAAATGCGGAAACTTATTATCGCGTTAAGGAATACCTTAAAAAACCAAATATAATTTCATGAAATTATCACACTTCAATTTTAAATTACCAGAAGAATTATTGGCCGAACATCCTTCAGAAATTAGGGATGAATCTCGTTTAATGGTCCTAAACCGTAAAGATCAAACAATTGAGCATAAATTGTTTAAAGACTTGATCGATTATTTTGTAGAAGATGATGTCATGATATTGAATAATACCAAGGTTTTCCCCGCAAGACTTTATGGTAACAAAGAAAAAACTGGAGCTAAGATTGAAGTTTTCTTATTAAGGGAACTAAACGAAGAGCAAAGACTTTGGGACGTTTTAGTCGATCCAGCCAGAAAGATAAGAATCGGGAATAAACTTTACTTTGGTGAAGATGAGACACTTGTTGCTGAGGTCATTGATAACACAACCTCTAGAGGAAGAACTTTAAGATTTCTTTACGATGGTTCTTACCACGAATTCCGTCAGAAATTAACTGAATTAGGAGAAACTCCACTTCCAAAATACATTAAGAGAGCGGTTGAGCCAGAAGACGAAGAGCGCTACCAAACGATTTTTGCTAAGGAAGAAGGAGCAGTTGCCGCGCCAACAGCAGGTCTTCACTTTAGTAAGCATCTTTTAAAAAGATTGGAGATTAAGGGAATTAAACTTCCTGAAGTAACCCTTCACGTTGGTTTAGGAACCTTTAACCCAGTTGAGGTTGAAGATTTGAGCAAACATAAAATGGATAGCGAAGAAATCGTAATTAACGAAATTGCTACCAAAGTAATAAACAACGCCATCAAAGAAAAGAGACGTATCTGTGCCGTAGGTACAACAGCAATGCGTGCTATTGAAAGTTCGGTTTCTTCAAGCGGAACCTTAAATCCTTATTCTGGTTGGACAAATAAATTTATTTTTCCTCCTTACGAATTTAGCATCGCTAACGCAATGGTAACAAATTTTCATACGCCTAAATCAACTTTATTGATGATGGCCTCGGCTTTTGCAGGTCATGATTTTATCAAAAAGGCCTACGATGTAGCAATTAAGGAAAAATATCGATTCTATACCTATGGTGATGCCATGCTAATTATATAATAGTGAAGAATACAAAAAAAGATATAAGATCCCTGAATAAAGAACAACTCAGGGATTTTTTTGTTTCACAAGGGGACAAGTCCTTTAGGGGCAACCAGGTTTATGAATGGTTGTGGCAAAAAGGTGTGCATTCCTTTGAGGGAATGACCAATCTCTCTTTGGATACCAGAAAACTTTTGGATGAAAACTTTGTTATCAATCATATTGAAGTTGATCAAATCCAAAAAAGCAATGACGGTACTATTAAGAATGCAGTAAAACTTCATGACGGACTAATTGTAGAATCCGTTTTGATTCCCACTAAAACCAGGACTACCGCTTGCGTATCTTCGCAAGTTGGTTGCAGTTTAGACTGTAGGTTTTGCGCCACGTCCCGCTTAAAGCGAATGCGGAATTTAAATCCAGATGAAATCTTTGATCAAGTTGTTGCAATCGATAAGGAAAGCAGATTGTATCACGGCAGGCCGCTCAGCAACATTGTTTTTATGGGGATGGGAGAACCGTTGATGAATTACAATAATGTTCTGAAAGCGATTGATAAAATAACGTCGGATGAAGGTTTGGGGATGTCTCCGAAACGGATAACGGTTTCAACTTCGGGGGTGCCGAAGATGATCAAGAAAATGGCGGATGATGAAGTTAAATTCAATCTTGCGGTGTCCCTACATTCTGCAATCGATGAGGTGAGAACCTCGATTATGCCATTTAACGAGACCTTTCCTCTAAAAGATTTACGCGAATCCTTAGAGTATTGGTATTCTAAAACCAATACCAGAATCACTTACGAATATGTTGTTTGGGAAGGAATAAATGACCGAAAAGTTGACGTTGAAGCCTTGATTGCCTTCTGCAAATTTGCGCCGAGTAAGGTTAATTTGATTGAATACAATCCGATTGATGACGGTGAATTTCAACAAGCCAATAAAGATGCAATCGATATGTATATAGACATGTTAGAAGCAAATAATATTATTGTAACCGTGCGCCGCTCTAGAGGTAAAGATATCGATGCCGCCTGTGGTCAATTGGCCAATAAGACTTAAGAATCCTCATCTAGCCCACATATGCTAGTACTAGTTTTTGCCGTCCAATTTTAGTACGTTTGTTGTACTTAATATTCTCAATTTCCTTTTTTGAAAATCACCGAGCAGATAAAACAGCCCATCGCCTACGAGATGGAACTATTTGAACAGAAATTTCTTCTGTCGATGTCTAGTAAGGTTGCACTTCTCAATAGAATTACTACTTATATCGTAAACCGGAAAGGGAAGCAGATGCGGCCAATGTTCGTTTTTTTGGTTGCGAAAATGCTTAACAATGGTCAAGTCAGTGAACGTACTTACCGCGGTGCTTCGGTGATTGAACTTATACATACGGCAACATTGGTGCACGATGATGTCGTAGACGACAGCAACAGGAGAAGAGGTTTCTTTTCTATTAACGCCCTTTGGAAGAATAAAATCGCGGTACTTATTGGGGATTATTTGCTTTCTAAAGGCTTGCTGCTTTCTATCGACAACAACGATTTTGATCTTCTTAAAATTATTTCTATTGCGGTAAAGGAGATGAGCGAAGGAGAACTTCTTCAAATTGAAAAAGCCAGAAGACTCGATATAACGGAAGATATCTACTACGATATTATTCAACAAAAAACGGCAACACTTATTGCTGCTTGCTGTAGTCTTGGCGCCGCCTCCGTAAAACCAAATTCTCCAGATGTCGAGAAAATGAGAAAATTCGGGGAACTGATCGGGATGGCTTTTCAGATTAAAGATGACTTGTTTGACTACGGTACAGAACGTATCGGTAAACCGACCGGAATAGATATAAAGGAGCAAAAAATGACTCTTCCGTTAATCTTCACTTTAAATAATTGTTCGGATAAGGATAAGAAATGGTTGATTAATTCAATCAAAAACCATAATAAGGATAAGCAACGGGTAAAAGAGGTCATAAACTTTGTGAAAGAAAAAGGCGGGCTCAACTATGCGGTCATTAAGATGAAACAATTTCAGGAAAGTGCATTAATGTTACTGCGCGAATATCCAGAATCCACTTATCGCAATTCCTTAGAGCTTATGGTTAACTACGTGATCGACAGAGAGAAATAAAAGTTAATAGAAAATTGTTAAAAGTTAATAGTTCGTTATGGTAAGAACTAATAACCATACGATTCTTTTTTTCTATTAACCAATAACCTAATAACTTTTTTTCGAATGCCAGGCAACCATTTCAATCTAATCTTCGTCTATATAAATAGAGGGCCTAATAACCTAGAAAATTGAAAGTAATAGAACTTCACAAAAACAAGACAGAACTGATCAAACGGGCGGTAAAGAACGACCGAGAAGCTCAGCATGTTATTTACGAAGTTCATTCACCTAAAATGCTTAGTGTTTGTAGATATTATATTAATGATTTACAGAAAGCAGAAGAGGTCATGCTGAATGGGTTTTTCAAGGTTTTCAAGAATCTTTCGACATTTCGGAATGATGGTAGTTTTGAAGGTTGGATAAGACGCATTATGGTTAGGGAAGCGATTTCATACCTAAGGACACATAGAAAAGTAGAGTTTTCTTTGGAAGAAGTTCAGGTTTATGATGAAGAATTTAACGCAGCGCCATCTAATTTGGGAGTTGCAGACCTTCAAAAACTAATAGACGCTTTGCCGGAAGGATACAGAATGGTTTTTGTGATGTACGGTATAGAAGGTTATAAACACCATGAAATTGCCGAGATATTGAATATCACCGAAGGCACTTCAAAATCGCAGCTGTTTAAAGCGAGAAAAATGCTGCAAGAGAATATTAAGAAATTAAATAAAACGAGTTATGGCACCAACTAAGTTCGAAGAGAATATGCGTGAATCGCTGGAGAAAAGGACGATACAGCCAAGCACTGCGTCTTGGGATAAACTTTCGGAAAAGCTCGATAATGATCACCTAAAAAATAATGGCAATCGCTTCTGGTGGCTCGGGATTGCTGCTGCACTAATCGTTATGGTATCTGCAGGATATATGTTCTTTCAGGATAATGATTCAAACATTGACGCACCACAAATGGTTGAAGTTGAAAAAACAAAAGTTCCAGAAGATGATAACGCGGATTCTTCCAAACTAAATGAAATTCAAGAAGATTTGGTTACAGCTCAAGAATCGACTGAGGTAGCAAATGTAAATTCCCCTATAGTTGAAAAACTTAAAGAGCGAGCTACTAAAGTTCAAACAAAAGCAAAAGGCTATATAGCTGAAGAAGAATCTGAAAATCCAAACACCGCAACCTTATTGGCCGACCAACAACCCAAAGCTGAATTGTCCTCAGAATTATCTGCGGAAGCTTTAAAGATTAACGAAGTGGTTGCCGAAATTAAAAAACTGCAACAAGATAATATTAGTGTAACCGAAAGAGAGATTGATTCACTTTTAAAATCTGCGCAAAAGGAATTGATAAATAAAAGAATTTATAATGCAAATACCAGGATTGTAGATGCCGATGCTTTGCTTCAAGACGTTGAGGCAGACTTACAGGATTCTTTCCGAGAGAAGGTTTTCGATGCCTTAAAAAACAGTTATGAAACCGTAAAAACGGCGGTAGTGCAACGAAACAATTAAAGAACTTTTGAGCTAGGTTACTGGTCTGGTAAATTCAATAAAAAAGTAAAAATCATTAATTAAAATCAAAAAACGAACAGTTATGAACACTATTACAAAAATGGTAGTGATGGGATTTCTATATCTAATCACTAATCAAATGCAAGCCCAAACTCCAAGCGAGGATTCCTTATCAGAAGATAGAAATCCCAAGAAAATCCAGGTTCTTTTAAATTTAAAGGACCGGATTATGGAGGCCGAAAAAGAATTTCTGAAAGTAGAGGTCGAGTCAATCAATCAACGCCTAGAAAATGGCAGTATTAATTCGGAAGAAGCAGAAAAATTTAAACGCGAAGCTGCCGAGAAAAGGGCTCTAAACATCGAGAATAGAATGGCCATAATAGATAACAAAATTGAATTATTGAGACGAAACGACGAAAACTATCAGACTTCTATGGAAGACGATTCTTATATCGGTTTTAGTTTGGGGACCGATGGTGACAATTTCGCCGGTTTTAAGATTAAAGGTAATAATAGGCCAAAACGCTATGATGTACGGACTACAACCGACCTGGTTTTTGCAATCGGTTTTAATAATGCAATAATCGATGGCTCAGACTTTGGTGATTCTCCTTATGAACTTGCTGGTTCCGGATTTGTGGAACTTGGTTGGGCTTGGAAAACCAGAGTGCTTCAAAATTCTAATGGAATGAGGTTTAAGTACGGTTTATCATTACAATGGAACAAATTAAACGCCAAGGACAATCTATATTTTGAACAGGATGGTGATATGTCCAACTTGATAGATTTCCCGGTGGACTTAAATAAATCAGAATTTAGGATGACCAATATTGTTGTGCCACTTCATTTTGAATTCGGCCCATCTAAAAAAATAGAGCGAGATACCTATTTTAGATATTCTACCCACGAGCAATTTAAAGTAGGTATCGGTGGCTACGCAGGTTTCAATATAGGTACCCAACAAAAATTAAAATATAAAGAAGACAGTGATCGGGTCAAACAAAAAATACGCAAGGATTATAATACTTCTGATTTTGTTTATGGACTAAGTGGATACGTTGGTATTGGCGATGTAAGTCTTTATGCAAAGTATGATTTAAATACAATTTTTAAGAATCAGTTAGTTAATCAAAACAATATCTCTTTGGGTGTACGTTTTGATTTTGATTAATATGATATAAATGTAAGGGACTAAGAAAAGGTGTTTGATGGAATTCTGAGTAATGGAAGCCACGAATTCAAGAATTATTTTTGAAAGGCTTTTTTGCGTAAAAGGTGCCACGGATTCACGAATTTGTTCTATTGACTTTTGCGTAATGGAAGCCCTAGTAAGCAAATTTACAATTAGTGAATCCGTGGCATAAAATACGCCCGGCTAAGCACCAAAGACCATTCGTTAACTCATTGCATATACTACGACAGGTTAGCCCCAAAAAACATTCGGGAATTCGTGGCATATACTTCACCCGAGTAAGCACTAAAGAACATTTCTATATAACTCGCTAAATAGCCATTATTTGGGTTGAAGGCTTTTTCAATACTATAACTCTAAGATTTTTTCAGAGCTTCATTTTATAGTATTTTTACGTGTTCAATCCTTCAAGAAAGTTTTCTTGCTAATTCATACTCTAATTTGATTTCTAAATCCACCATAGATACTGTTTTTGAAACCGCCAAGGTAGAAGAGGTGATTGGTGATTTTGTTCAACTTAAAAAATCAGGTAGTAATTTTAAGGGACTAAGTCCGTTTACGGAAGAGCGTTCGCCGAGTTTTATGGTTTCTCCGGTAAAGCAGATTTGGAAAGATTTTTCAAGCGGAAAAGGAGGTAATGCTATTTCATTTTTAATGGAGCATGAGCATTTTACCTATCCGGAAGCAATAAAATATCTCGCCAGAAAATATAATATCGAAATTGAAGAAACCGTACAATCCGATGAAGCAAAAGAAGAGGCCAATGAGCTAGAAAGCCTTTATTTAATCAATGAATTTGCGAATAAATACTTTCAAAAAATACTTCACAAAACAGAACAGGGCAAGGCAATCGGTCTCAGTTATTTTAAGGAACGAGGATTTACTGATGAAACGATAAAGAAATTTGAACTTGGCTATTCATTGGACGAGTGGCAAGCATTTTCAGACGAAGCCTTAAGCAAAGGCTACAATATAGATTATCTCGAAAAAACCGGACTTACCATTGTTAAGGAAGAAAGAAGATTCGACCGTTTTAAGGGAAGGATTATGTTCCCGATTCAAAGTATGTCGGGACGGGTTTTGGGTTTCGGCGGAAGGATTCTCACCTTAGATAAAAAGGCTGCTAAATATCTTAATTCGCCTGAAAGCGCTGTTTACCACAAGAGTAAAGTGCTATATGGGATTTATCACGCCAAACAAAGAATTGCAAAAGAAGATAATTGTTATTTGGTTGAAGGCTACACGGATGTGATTCAGATGTCCCAGAGAGGAATAAAAAATGTGGTCTCATCTTCGGGTACTGCACTGACCCCAGAGCAAATTAGACTTATAAATCGATTGACTAAAAATATCACCGTTTTGTTTGATGGTGATGCGGCAGGTATCAGGGCGTCGCTTAGAGGTATTGACCTGATTCTAGAGCAGGGTATGAACGTAAAAGTTTGTTCTTTTGCTGAAGGAGAAGACCCAGACAGTTTTGCCAAGAACAATACTTTAGAAGAAATAACACTTTATCTCGAAGAGAACACTCAAGATTTTATTCAATTTAAAGCTTCTGCATTAGTAAAGGAAGCAAAAAAGGATCCAATTAAAAAGGCCGAAACCATAAGAGATATCGTTGAAAGTATCTCAAAAATTCCGGATCAGATAAAGCGCGAAGTTTACATTAAGGAATGCGCCTATATTATGGATATTAGCGAAAATGTGCTCTTTAGCACCTTAGCGCAGATATTTAAAAAGGATTTTAGCGACGCTCACAAACAGAATCGACAAGAACAAAGAGCTTTTGAAATTGTTAGGGATGAAAAGAAGGAATCTCCAAAAGTAGATTTACAGTACGAGTTGGAGCGGCAGATGATAGAAATACTTTTGCTCTACGGAAATGAGACCGAGAAATTTGAAGATTTGGTCTTAAAGGAAAATGAAAGTGGGGAGCTTCAATTAGAACCGGTGATTCAGGAAGCTAAGGTTTTTGAAAAGGTGTATCTCGACCTTCAGGAAGACGAAATGCAATTTACCAATGAGAATTTTAAGTCTTTGTACTATACAATTATTGATTTGCTAAATCAGAATCCAGATTTTAAAATGGATGAGTTTATTACAAAAATAGACCAAGAAATGGCCAATGAAGTGACGACTATCCTAATGAACGATGAGCGCTACAGGTTGCACGACTGGAACAGAAAAAACATATTCCCTAAGCAAAAGAAACAAACTATTCCACAACTGGTAAACCAGACAATATTAAGTCTTCGCTGTTTCTTAATCGATAAGAAGGTGGCCGAATTTCAAAATGAAACATTGAACAAGGAGACAGATACCCAAACGATACTAGAAGACGTAAAGGATTATCTGGGATTAAAAATGCTTTTATCCAGGAAACTCGGAAAAGTGGTAAACGGAAAAACTTAAATCCTAAGTTAAGCTTCTATGCTCAGCTTGATGGATAAGGTCTACAAGGTTTGTAACGTTCAATTTCTTGTACAGTCTGGCCTTATAGGTACTTACTGTTTTTTCGTTAATGCCTAGCTCTATCGCTATTTCTTTATTCTTCTTACCTATAGAAAGAAGTTTTAGGACTTCTACCTCTCTTGTCGACAAGCGTTTAAAAAGGCGGCTCTTGGTTTTCTTAGAGTCGTCATAATTAAGCTGTTTAGACATTTTTTCAGTAAGGAAAATTCCACCTTCAAAGACTTTTTTGATAGCAGTTTTAATGGTTTCACCATCTGCAGTCTTAGGTACATATGCAGAAGCGCCGGCTTTTAAAGAACTGATTGCATAGATTTCTTCAGGTTGGTGACTAAACATCACTACCCTTATTTCTTTGTGTTCTTTTTTAATTGCACGCAATGCGGTAATACCATTAAGTTCTGGAAGGTCAATTTCTGAGACGATGACGTCTACAGTGTATCGCCTAACGAATTCGAATATTTCGATTCCGTTCTTTACGCTTCCTACTACCTTAAAATCTTCAGTGTTGTTTAATAGAGCTTCCAATCCACGTAAAACTACTGGATGGGAGTCAACGATCAATACTCTGATCATGATAATTAGTTTTGATTAGTTATTAGGTTTTTTTAGGACAATATTATTGTCCTTCACTGGTGTGGAGACACTAACGTAAATGTAGTAAAAAATCTTTTAGACTAATGGAAATACAAGTATTTCTTACGTAATTAACATATCCTTTGGAATAATACATGTAGGTATTGGTAGCATTTTATGTTTGTTGCTGCTGTTGAAACGCTTATAAATTGTAAAAACTTCTTGTTCTCTACCGTTGAAGTCGAGAGCTGTCTTACCTCCTTCCTCCATTTCCATTGCCCATTCTAGTTCATCGTAAGATGCGCCAATCTGGTCTTCATCACTTCTCGCATCACCAAATAAACCGTCACTTGGGGCAGCTTTCATAATGGATTCTGGAACTTTAAGATAGGTTCCTAATTGGTAGACTTCAGATTTAAGTAAATCGGCAATTGGGCTTAAATCAACTCCGCCGTCACCATATTTGGTATAAAAACCAACTCCAAAGTCTTCAACCTTATTACCGGTTCCTGCTACCAAAAGGCCTTTCAAACCTGCATGATAATAAAGAGTAGTCATCCGTAATCTTGCCCTAGTGTTAGCCAAGGCCATATCTACCACTTTTTGTTCACCATCTAGGGAAACTTCAGTTTTAAATTCTTCAAAAACCGGAGTTAAGTCTATCTCTCTAGAATTTACATTGCTATAACGAGATTTTAACTGCTCTATTTGTTCTTGGGCTCTACTAACGTGACTGCTAGCTTGGTGTATGGGCATTTCCAAACAAAGAACGTCCATCCCAGTTTCCGCACAGAGCGTAGAGGTTACCGCAGAATCTATTCCGCCAGAGATGCCAACCACAAAACCATTCACCTTTGCGTTTTTGGCGTAATCCCTTAACCAATCTATGATATGTTTTGCTACTTTTTCTGTTTGCATTATCCGTAAGTCTTATGTGTCTTTTTTCTACCTTTGTATAACAAAAATAAGGAATCGAACACGCTAATTAAATCATTTAAATTTAAGAATTTTGAAAAACTTTTCTCGATTTGGTCATCTGTTGATTTTGATGTTTCTTCTGATATTTTTCGCTTGTGAAGAAGATAATAAGCTAGAAAAAGAAATTAGTGAAATCCCTGTAGATTTTCAGATCGAAAGATTTGATGAAGCTTTTTCTAAAGCTTCAATCAATGAGCTGCCGAAATTGCGAGAGCAATATCCATTTATTTTAGTTGATAGAATACCAGATTCGCTTTATATAATGGAACAGCAAGATTCTCTCCAACTAGTTCTTTTTAAGGAAGTCGCAAAGAAATATCCAAATCTTACTGAAGTTGAACACGATATTAAAAGGTTGTTTCAGCATTTAAAGTATTACGATAAAACATTTTCAATACCGCGGGTAATAACCGCAACTTCATCAGTAGATTATCGCAACAAAACTATTGTTACCGATAGCATCGTCCTAATCGCGTTAGATACTTATTTAGGGAGCGAGCATGAATTCTACGGAAATATACCAATGTATACCACCCAGAATATGGAAACTGAACAGATCGTTTCTGACCTTGCGGGAGATTATGCTGAAAAATATACTTATCAATCACAGAAGAAGACATTTTTGGATGAAATGATTTTCTTTGGAAAGCAACTCTACTTTAAGGATAAAGTCATACCGTTTGAAACCGAGGCAATAAGAATGGGCTATAACGGAGAACAATTAGGCTGGGCCATGGCGAATGAATACCAAATCTGGACTTATTTTATAGAAAACGAATTGTTATATAGTACCGACAGTAGTTTGCCAAGTCGGTTTATCGCACCGGCACCATTTTCTAAGTTTTACCTCGAATTGGATAATGAAGCTCCGGGAAGATTAGGACAGTATATAGGATGGCAGATTGTAAAATCCTATATGAACAATAATGACACGCCTTTCCTAAAGATGATGGAGTTAGAGGCCGATGAAATTTTTAAAAATTCGAAATACAAACCCAACAAGTAATGGCAAATCATAAATCACGCATCACTTTGGATGTAGAGCTAGACGAAAATCGCATCCCGGAAACTTTAACTTGGACCGCAGAAGATGGGGGTATTGACCAAGAAGATGCTAAGGCAATGCTATTATCTGTTTGGGATAGTAAGGCACAAGAAACATTGAGGATTGATCTTTGGACTAAAGATATGCCGGTAGACGAGATGAAGATATTCTTCCATCAGACCTTAGTGGCATTAACCGACACCTTCAATCGTGCAACCCAGGATGATAAAATGACTGCGACTATGAAGGATTTCTGCGATTATTTTGCCGAGAAACTAGAGTTAAAGAAGTAGATTTTGTTTCAGAGAACAAAGAACAAAGAACAAAGAACAAACACTTGTTGGACTTCCCTGGTTTTGTTTCCCTAACAACTAACAACTTACCAGCATCCAACTACGAATAAACTTCAGTCAGAGCTTTATTAAAGAGCGCTACTTCTTCGATAGTTCCTGTGCTTATTCTGCACCAGTCCAAAAATGGAGCGAAGGGTCTACCTACGTTAATCCCTTTGCTCAGCATATCCGCATGAAGTTCTTGTATTGGCCGTCCCGATTTAAAGAACACGAAGTTTGTACTAGAATTCACATATGGTAAATTGAGTTCGTCCAAAGTTGTGTAAATCATTTTCTTGGCTTCAGCATTTTTCTTGATAGAGAAATCGTAGAATTCTTGGTCCAAAAGGGCCTGTTTTGCTCCTTCAATTGCATAAACGTTACTCATCGCCACAACGTTTTTTCTAATCACCGCAGCAAGTTCTGGTTTTGCGATCAAATAACCAATGCGCATACCAGCCATTCCGTAAACCTTAGAGAACGTTTTAGAAACTACTACATCTTTCCCCTTCTTAACCAACTCGATCATCGACGGATAATTTGGATCTTCAATGTAATCGTAATAAGCTTCATCACTAAATACAATGGTGCGGTTGCTTACAGAATCACAGAAATCAGTCAGAGCGTCTGCTGGAAGTAATGTGGAAGTAGGATTATTTGGATTACATAAAAAGACCATCTTGGTATTAGAATCGATTCTCTTTTCCACAGCTTCTAAATCGTAGCCCATATCTTCACCCACCGGTACCCAATCTATTTGTGCACCCCACATCTTGGCGTAGTCCATCATTGCTTTAAAGGTAGGCTCGGCAGCAATAATTTCTCCTCCTCCTTGAGTAAAGGTTATGCCCGCAATTTTTAAACCTTCTGTAGACCCGCCAGTAATGATCACGCTTTCAGGTTCTACACCATGTTTCTTTGCCAATATCTCTTCTAGTTCTCCCGCATAAGAATACGGATAGCGACAACCTTCATCGAAAGCGGTGGTCACGGCTTTTCTTACTAGTGCAGAAGGTCCATAAGGGTTTTCATTAGAACTTAACCTAATTGGTGTGCTGAGTGGACGTGGTCGGAACTTTATTTTTTCTTCTGCGGTCAGATTTTCTATTCCGCCAAGTGGATTAAATAAAGTAAATCCTCCGGCTAGCGTTGCCGTTTTAAGCCAATTTCTTCTGTCGATTGCCATGATGTATATTGTAAAGGTTGAACCTTACTAATTTAGCGCAAAAATTATTAACATTCTGAAGGGCCATAATTCAATTTGAAATAAGTGTAATAGAACAAAATCTTGATTCGATTGTATCAATGAAAGCATTTGCATCGCCATACATTTGTAATGCTATTAATCAGTTTTAGAATAAGCATTGGTTTGAGATTAATCACTCAATTAAGCCAATGCTTTTTTTTTGTTTAAATTCGTTACATGCGTAACCTACTTCTTATTATTATCCTTATTCTAGTTGTGCTTTTCGGTTTTCGTTATTTTGACGATAATTCTGAAAAGGAAATCCTTCAGGAAAATTCAGCACTTATTCAAGAACAGATTAAGAATGTCGGTAAGCTGGTAGTGACAGAAGGTCACTTTAGTCAAGTCTTCAACTTTAAAAACTCTAAAGCAATCTTTGGGAATCTGATAAGTGTAGAGAAAAAAGCATTGGTGGTTGTAAATGCCGACGTTACAGTTTCTTATGACCTGAGTTTAATAGAATATGAAATTGATGAAGCGAACAAGAATCTGATTATAAAGAATATTCCTGAGGAAGAAATAAATATAAGTCCAGATTTTGAATATTACGACGTTACCGCAGATTATCTAAATCCGTTTGAAGCTAAGGACTATAACAAAATCAAACAATCGGTAAACAAATCGCTGCTCAAAAAAGTTGAAGCCTCCTCAATTAAAACGAATGCGAAAAACCGACTCATCAGCGAACTGGCTAAATTCTACATTCTGACCAATTCTATGGGTTGGACCTTAACTTATGAAGACAAAGTTATTGGTAAAGAGGAAGAACTTCAATCTATAAAGCTATAACAGCTTTTTAAGGTTTTTCCAGCTACCACCATTCACTGCATCAATGTTATTAAGAGTGAGATATTGGGCAGCTTTTGCAGAGCGCCCGCCACTTTCGCAGTGAACAATGATCGGTTTTTTCATTTTCTTCAATTCATCCACCCCATCTTGTAAATCATCAAAAGGGATATTCAGAGAACCTTCAATTTTACCGTTTTTAATTTCATCTTTATTTCTCACATCCAACAATACCGCTCCGTTTGCGATGTAGCGCTTCAATTTCTTTATCCTAATATCTATTACAAAGTCAAAAAGTCCCATAGTCTCTCATTTTCTATAAATTTACAGAAATAGATAGAAAGAAAAGAATGCAAGACAATAGGAAGAGCCAAATTATTAATACTGCATCCAAATTATTTAAGGAACGTGGCTACAGTGCGGTAACCATGCGGGACTTGGCGACCGAGTTGGGGATAAAGGCGGCCAGTCTTTACAACCACATCAATTCAAAACAAGAGATATTAAAAGAAATCATCATTTCTATCGCGGAAGATTTTACTGAAGGTATTAAAGAAATCGAGGAGAATAATCTATCAGCTTCAGATAAATTAAGGGCAATCGTAAAACTCCATGTAATTATTACAAGTGAAAATCCTTATGGAATGGCTTCGCTTAATAATGATTGGATGCACCTAGAGGATAAACTGGAATATTATTTAGAGCTAAGAAACAAATACGAAGAGCGCTTCCGCAAGATTCTGAAACAAGGTATTGAAAGAAATGAATTTATGGATTTGGATGTAGAGGTGATGCTTTTTTCTGTCCTTTCAACCCTGCGTTCCTTATATCTCTGGATTCCTAAGAAAGAAAATCTCAATATTCCAACTTTAGCTTCAGACTTAAGCCTAGTCCTGATTGAAGGAATTAACAAATAGTTATATATAATTTTCTCTATATTTGTATATCAAACTAACAAACGTTAGTTCATTATTCTTATGGCAGATTGGTACGATATCAAGGTTAGCGAAATTTATAAGGAAACGAAGGACTGCGTAGTGGTTGGCTTTGAGATTCCTGACGAGCTACAAAACAAATTTAAGTACCGACAAGGTCAGCATATTACACTTAGAAAAACTATAAATGGCGAAGATGTAAGGCGTAATTATTCGCTTTGTTCGAGCCCTATCGATAAAAAATGGACGGTTGCAGTAAAAACCATCCGCGATGGCGTTTTTTCAAACTTTGCCTTTAATGAATTAAAGAAAGGTGACTCACTTCAAATAATGCCACCGCATGGTGAATTTTTTGTTGAAATTGATCAATATGCGGCTAATAACTATATCGGCTTTGCTGCCGGTAGTGGTATAACCCCGCTTCTATCGATTATAAAGACCCATTTACACACAGAGCCACAGAGTACCTTCAAGTTGTTTTACTTGAATCGTACTGTTAAATCCATTATCTTTAAGGAAGAAATCGAGCAATTAAAGAACGAGTTCTTCGGACGTTTTCAGGTCTTTTATTTCTTGACCAAAGAACAACGCGATATTCCATTTTTAAATGGAAGGTTCGATAAGGAAAAGTTATCTATCCTGACCAACCGGTTTATCGATATTGAAGATACCGACCATTGTTTTATATGTGGTCCACAACAGATGATTTTTTTAATTAGGGATGAGTTGGTAGAAGCTGGTCTTCCTAAAGAAAAAATTCATTACGAGCTATTTTTCAGTGGAAGTTCCGAAGATGAAGAAAGGCAGATTGCCGAAGCCTTAATCGATAGAAAGGAAGGCACCAAGGTTACCATTATAGATGGCGGGAAGGAATTCCATTTTACAATGGATGACGATTTCGATAATATTCTTGATGGCGCACTAGCAGCGGGAGCAGATTTGCCCTATGCCTGTAAAGGTGGGGTTTGCAGCACTTGTAAATGTAAATTGAAGGAAGGCAGTGTTAAGATGAAAAAGAATTATGCGCTTGAAGATAAAGAGGTCGCCCAAAACTATGTGTTAAGCTGCCAAGCGGTCCCAACTAGCGAAAAAGTGGTGGTCGATTTTGATGTGTGAGCAAGCTTTTGGCTTTTGAGCATTCCCGAGAATTCGGGAATCTCTTCAAAATTTAGGCTTAATAAATAAAAAATTAAAACTCACGAATTATGAGTGACGAACAAATAAAAAATCTAGAAGAACAATTTGAAGCTCGCATCGCTCGCGATGAAAAAATCGAGCCCAAAGATTGGATGCCAGAAAAATACAGACAGACGCATATTAGGCAGATGTCACAGCATGCCCATTCTGAAATTGTAGGCATGTTGCCAGAAGGTAACTGGATCAGTCGTGCGCCATCCTTAAGAAGGAAAGTTGCATTATTGGCAAAGGTTCAAGATGAAGCAGGTCACGGTCTTTATTTATACAGTGCCACTGAAACGCTAGGGATTTCTCGAGATGAAATGTACGAGCAATTGCATACAGGAAAGGCGAAATATTCAAGCATATTTAATTACCCAACCTTGACCTGGGCAGATATTGGAGCCATTGGATGGTTGGTAGACGGTGCTGCAATAATCAATCAGGTTCCATTATGCAGTACCTCTTTTGGGCCTTACGCACGCGCCATGGTTAGGGTTTGCAAAGAAGAAAGTTTTCATCAAAGACAAGGTTACGAGATTATGCTTAAGCTTTGTCGAGGAACAGAAGAACAAAAAGCAATGGCTCAAGATGCACTAAATAGATGGTGGTGGCCAGCGCTAATGATGCTCGGGCCGACGGATGACCAATCTGTGCACACAGAACAATCTATGAAGTGGAAGCTCAAAAGAAAATCCAATGATGATTTGCGTCAGCAATTTATTGACCAGACCGTTCCCCAAGCAGATATTTTAGGAATTACTGTACCAGACCCAGATTTAAAGTTTAATGATGAAACTGGCCATTATGATTTCGGCGCAATCGACTGGGACGAATTTTGGCAAGTCGTAAAAGGTCATGGACCATGTAATAAAGAAAGAATTAAAGATAGAGTTGAAGCTTGGGATGAAGGAGAATGGGTGAGGGACGCTGCGGTTACTTATGCCGAGAAACGTGTAGAAAGAAAAGAAAGAGAGGCAATTTAAAAGGCTTAAACTGTAATGTCATGCTGAACTTGTTTCAGCATCTCACAAATAGAATCAATTTAAAAAATACCCGCCTTCGCGGGCACAAGATGAAAAAAAACTGGCCACTTTGGGAAGTCTTCGTAAGAAGCAAAAACGGACTGGAACATAGACATTTTGGAAGTCTGCATGCTGCAGATGCAGAAATGGCAATGGAAAATGCACGGGATGTTTACACCAGAAGAAATGAGGGAGTAAGTATTTGGGTGGTAGAATCCAAACACATCACGGCTTCGAACCCTGAACACAATGGCGAAATGTTTGAGCCAGCACAGGATAAAGTTTATAGACATCCTACTTTTTATGAATTGCCCGATGAGGTGAAGCATATGTAGGACGAATTTGAAGTTGAAGTTGAATTTGATGAAGTTGACAGTACTTATAAAGAATGAGTGAAGCGAGATACGATTTAAGCGACAGGTTAGAAAGTTTTGCCGCAAATATTATAATGTTATACGATAAAAGACCTGAGTCTTATTCCGGCGATTATCTAGCAAAGCAACTTATCCGTTCATCATGTTCTTCCGCTTTAAATTATGGAGAAGTATTAGGAGCTGGTACTTCAAAAGATAAAATAAATAAATTAAGAATATGCTTGAAAGAGCTGAGAGAGTGCGAAAGAAATCTTAACATTCAAAGTAAGGCAGGATTATTTCCTAAAACTAATTTGAGTGAATTAAAGAACGAAATCGACCAATTAATTAGAATAGTTGTAACGATGTTGAAAAACTCTAAATAAATTCAACTTCAACTTCAACTTCAAGTTATAGTATTAAAAAATGAATAAAAACTTATACAATTACATCCTCGGAATCGCAGACAACAGTTTAATCTTAGGCCAGCGTCTTGGCGAATTATGCGGTCATGGTCCCAATCTGGAAACCGACATTGCATGCACAAATATCTCACTTGACTTATTGGGCCAGGTTCGTAATTATTATCAGTATGCTGCCAAATTGATGGCAGATGGTAGGACCGAAGACGATATTGCAATGCTTCGAACTGAACGAGAATATGTAAACGTTCTATTGGTTGAACAGCCTAATAATGATTTCGCGTTTACCATCGGAAAACAATTTTTATTTGATTCTTACCACTTGCCATTTTTGAAAGAATTAGAAAAGAGCCATGATATGAAACTTTCAGCAATTGCGACAAAATCATTAAAGGAAGTTACCTATCATAAAAGATTTTCTTCCGATTGGGTAAAGAGATTGGGAGACGGTACCGACGAAAGCCATCAACGAATGCAAAAGGCGATTAATGATTTATGGCCTTATACCAATGAGCTTTTCCTATTGACCGAAAATGAAATGAGAATGGTTGAAGAAGGAATTGGGGTGGATGTTTCAAAATTAAAGGAATCTTACTATTCTGAGGTAAATTCAATACTAGAAGAAGCAACTATAAGAATTCCCGAATCAAAATATTTTCAAAAGGGAGGAAAAGAAGGGATTCATACCGAACATATGGGTTACCTTTTAAACGATTTACAATATATGCAGCGCACCTATCCAAATATGGAATGGTAACACAATTTCTGCGAAGGCAGGAATCCTTTACAAAGGTGAAAATAAATCAGTGAACGAAACAAAAAACATAAAAGAGCAAGAGATTTCTAAAGAATTGATTCCGATTCTGGAACAAGTCTTTGACCCTGAAATTCCGGTTCTGTCAATAATGGATATGGGTATTGTTCGTTCTGTTAAAATCGATGGAAAAATAGTAACGGTTGAATTGACCCCAACTTATAGTGGCTGTCCTGCAATGGATGTTATTGGGGACGATGTTAAATCCGCACTAAAGGAAGCAGGCTACACCGCACATATTGAATTGGTCTTAGCGCCCGCTTGGACAACCGACTGGATTACCCCGAAAGGTAGAGCGGCACTAGAAAAATACGGAGTCGCTGCTCCTTTATCTGCTACAGCGGACAAAGACGCACTGCTCGGGAATAAGAAAATATTAAAATGTACCAATTGTGGTTCCACAAATACGCAAATGATTAGCCAATTTGGCTCTACGGCGTGCAAGGCAATGTTTAAATGCGAAACATGCCAAGAAACATTCGATTATTTTAAATGCTTAAAATGAGTAATACCATACTTCTTAATATAGAGAACAAAATTGCGACGATTACGTTAAATCGTCCCGAGGTCTTTAATAGTTTCAACCGTGAAATGGCATTTGCTCTGCAAGAGACGTTGGATGAATGCGAAAAGGATGATGAGGTACGAGCAATTGTAATCACCGGGAGCGGAAAAGCTTTTGGTGCTGGTCAGGATTTAAAAGAGGTGACGACACCGAATCTAAATCCAGGTTTTCAAAAGATTTTGGATGAACATTATAATCCCATTATTAGACGAATCCGATTGATTGATAAGCCCATTCTCGCAGCAGTTAATGGAGTTGCAGCAGGTGCCGCGGCAAACATTGCGCTTTCTTGTGATATAGTAGTAGCGCACGAAAACGCGAGTTTTATCCAGGCTTTCAGTCTAATTGGACTCATTCCTGATAGTGGCGGTACTTTTTTTCTACCTCGTCTAATCGGGTTTCAAAAAGCGTCAGCATTATCTATGTTAGGAGATAAAATTAATGCCACTGAAGCAGAAAGAATTGGGATGATTTACAAGGTGCTTTCCGCTGAAAATTACAATAATGAAGTTGACGAAATTGCAAATAAACTAGCAAACCTTCCAACTAAAGCATTAGGTATGATTAAGCATCTTTTGAATCAATCGATGACCAATGGATTGGTAAGTCAGCTGGACTTGGAGTCCAAGTTTCAAATTGAAGCTGCCCAAAGTGAAGATTACAAAGAAGGAGTTTCGGCCTTTATAGAAAAGAGAAAACCTAATTTTAAAGGAAAGTAGATGACCAAAGAAGTAATGTTAGAAGTACATGAACGGATAAAGCCATACATCCACAATACCACTGTTTTATCATCGATGCTCCTAAATGAAATGGTAGGTGCAGAGGTTTTTTTTAAGTGTGAAAACTTTCAAAAAATGGGCGCGTATAAAATGCGGGGTGCTACAAACGCTATTTTACAACTTTCTGAAGAGGACAGAGAAAAAGGAGTAGTAACCCATTCTTCTGGAAATTTTGCTCAAGCTTTATCCTTGGCGGCTAGAAAAATAGGAGTAAAAGCCTATATCGTTATGCCGAAAAATGCGCCATTGGTGAAGAAATACGCGGTTGCAGGTTATGGTGGTGAAATTATTGAAAGTGAATCTACTGCTGCAGCGCGCGAAGCAATGGCAGAAAAGGTTAGAACTGAAAAAGGAGCAACATTTATACATCCTTCAAACGATGACGAAGTGATTTACGGTCAAGGTACTGCGGCTATGGAATTGTTGATGGAACAAGCAGACCTCGATTATATATTCGTCCCTGTTGGCGGCGGTGGCCTAATCGCAGGTTCTGCATTAGCTGTAAAGTATTTTTCAGATAAATGTGAAGTCATTGGCACAGAGCCTAGCAATGCAGATGATGCCTATCGCTCCCTTAAAAGTGGTGAAATTGAAACCAATGAAACTGCAGAAACAATTGCGGATGGACTGAGGACCAATCTCGGAGATAGAAATTTTCCGATTATAAAAGATGAAATAAAGGAAATTATAACGGTTGAAGAAGAAGAAATCATTAAAGCGATGAAACTTATTTGGGAAAGGATGAAGATTATCATCGAACCTTCAAGCGCCGTTCCATTTGCAGCCTTGATGAAAGAAAAGCAAAGATTTCAAAATAAAAAAATCGGGATAATCATTTCTGGCGGGAATGTCGATTTAAGCAACTTGCCGTTTTAGAAACCAGAACCAAGAACCAAGACTTTTAAGGATTAAATGACAGAAAATCAACAATCAACGATCAAAAATCAGCAATCAACAATCCAATTTGTTGGAGTAATTGGAGCAGGAACTATGGGCAGTGGCATTGCGCAAGTTGCGGCTACTGCGGACTGTAAAGTTCTGGTTTTTGATACCAATAATGCTGCTCTAGGAATGTCTAAAGCAAATTTGGAAAAGGTTCTGTTACGATTAATTGAGAAAGGAAGAATCGATGAAAATGAAAAGAACCGGATTCAAGGAAATATTGAATATTCTGAACATTTAACTGCCTTAAAGAATTCGGATTTAATCATTGAAGCCATAATCGAAAACCTTGATATTAAGCAAAAAGTCTTTTCAGATTTAGAAAATATAGTTTCTGATAAGTGTATCATTGCTTCTAATACATCTAGTCTCTCAATTGCCTCAATTGCAGCAAGTCTAAATAGACCAGCACGGTGTTTAGGGATACATTTTTTTAATCCAGCACCTTTAATGAAGCTGGTTGAAGTGATTCCGGCCATACAGACTTCGGAAGTAGTTTTAGATGCTGTTATTGAAACAATTAAAAGTTGGGGCAAGACCGTGGCGGTGGCCAAGGATACACCAGGATTTATCGTCAATAGAGTGGCGCGTCCTTTTTATGGTGAGTCTTTACGGATCTATGAGGAAGGGATTGCAGATATTGAGACTATCGATATGAGTATGCGGGATTTGGGCGGATTTAAAATGGGACCTTTTGAATTGATGGATTTTATTGGGAACGACATTAACTATACGGTTACCGAAACTGTATTTGAAGCCTTCTACTACGACCCCAGATATAGGCCCTCCTTTACCCAAAAAAGATTTGCAGAAGCCGGTTACCTTGGAAGAAAATCCGGAAAAGGTTATTATGACTATGATGAAGCTGGTAAAATCGTGGTAAGAAGTGCAATGAATGCCGGACCAGAACTAAAAACAGAAATTTTCAATAGAATCCTTGTAATGTTGATTAATGAAGCAGCCGATGCTCTATTTTGGAATATCGCCTCGGCAGAAGATATCGACAATGCCATGACCAAAGGGGTTAATTATCCAAAAGGTCTATTGGCTTGGGCAAATGAAAAAGGAATTGATTGGTGTGTTAATACAATAGATTCATTATATGAAACCTATCGAGAAGATCGATATCGCTGTAGTCCGCTATTGAGGAGTATGCTTAATAGTGGTAGTAGGTTTTTCAAATAGGGCATTAGGCATTAGGCATTAGTATGGATAGTAGCTATCATTTTAAATTTGAAGATTTACAGGTGTATCAAAAAGCCATAGATTTTGGTGAAGTAGTTGATGGTTTTGTTAAAAAGTTTCCGGCTTATGAATTATATGCTTTGTCCTCGCAGTTCCGAAGAGCTGCGGATTCAATAGCTTTAAATATTGCAGAGGGCAATCCTGGTTCAGATGCACAATTCGTTAAGCATTTAAATTACGCAATATATAGCGCAAATGAATGTGTAAGTTGCAGTACAAAAGGCAAAAGAAGGTTATATATTACTTTTGAAGAAGATGAAGAAAACAGAAAACTGATTTCAGAATTAACAAAAATGCTATCTTCTCTAAGAAAGAAAATTTTAGAGAGAAAAGAAAAAACTAATCCCTAATCCCAAATACCTAATGCCTTTAAAAGGAAGCCTCATCCCTGAAAAAATGCTATCGCAAGATCCCTTTAGTCAATGGCTGGGAATTGAGATTTTAGAATGTCAATTGGGTAGATGTAAAGTGGGTCTAACCGTTAGAAAAGAAATGTTGAATAGTATGAACAAAGCCCATGGCGGAATCAGCTATTCATTAGCGGATACTGCTTTTGGTTTTTGTGCCAACACTCATGGTAAATACGCGGTTTCTATTGAAACGAGTATCAATCATATTGAAGCTTTAAACGAAGGCGATTATTTAGAGGCCGAATCTGTTATAGAAAAGGTCAATAATAAACTTGGTTTTAATATTGTGGAAGTTAAAAGAGGGAATGAATTAGTTGCACTTTTTAAAGGTGTAGTCTATCGAACATCAAAGGATTGGGAGATCGATTAAAGAATAGAGATTTCAGAACAAAGACGTTAGAGAAGAACAACCACTAACAACTGAAAACTAAAAACCAAAAACTAATTGTGAAAGAAGCATATATAATAGACGGAATAAGAACTCCGTTAGGAAACTACAAAGGAACGCTTTCGGCAGTGAGGACGGATGATTTGGGTGCCATGGTGATTAAAGAAATCGTCAAGAGAAATCCAACTATTCCTAAAGATGCTTACGATGATGTAATTCTCGGTTGTGCAAACCAAGCGGGAGAAGATAACCGCAATGTTGCCAGAATGGCTTCACTATTGGCCGGACTTCCATTTAGTGTACCAGGTGAAACTATAAATAGACTATGCAGTTCGGGACTTTCAGCAATAATCCATGCCAATAGAGCGATTAAGGCTGGTGACGGAGATATTTTTATTGCTGGTGGTGTAGAAAATATGACCAGAGGACCATACGTGATTTCCAAGTCTGCTTCCGCTTTTGGCAACGATTCAGAAATGTACGATTCAAGTTTTGGATGGCGATTTGTTAATCCAAAAATGGAAGAATTATACGGAACGGATGGCATGGGTAACACGGCCGAAAATCTGGTTGAGAAGTATAATATTTCACGAGAAGACCAAGATAAATTTGCTTTTAACAGTCAGATGAAGGCTGCGAAGTCCCAAGAAAATGGACGGCTTTCAAAAGAAATAATGACCGTAGAAATCCCACAAAGGAAAAGAGATACTATAAAATTTTCTGAAGATGAATTCATCAAACCTGATACAACCTTAGAAGTTCTGGCAAAATTACGTCCTGCTTTCAAAAAAGAAAACGGAAGCGTTACCGCCGGAAACTCTTCTGGTCTAAATGACGGTTCTGCTGCTACTATTATTGCTTCAGAAGACGCTGTGAAAAAATATAACTTAAAACCTCTAGCCAGAATTGTTAGTTCCGCGGTAGTAGGGGTAGAACCACGTATAATGGGCATGGGTCCGGTTGAGGCTTCTAACAAAGCATTGGAAAAAGCAGGACTTACGATGGAAGATATTGACGTAATTGAGCTTAACGAAGCTTTTGCCGCGCAAGCACTGGCATGCATCAGAGCATGGGGATTAAAAGATGATGACCCTCGGATAAATCCAAACGGTGGTGCAATCGCGATTGGCCACCCACTTGGCGTTACGGGTACTCGTCTTGCACATTCTGCCGCTCTAGAATTAAAGGAAAAAGGCAAGCGCTACGCCCTTATTACAATGTGCGTTGGAGTTGGACAAGGGTACGCTGCAATAATTGAAAATGTTAACTTATGATGCTGAGCAAAGCGAAGTCCCGAGAGCACAGCGATTCGGGATGCGTTGGTGTTGGGCAAGGTTCTCCGCAATTATTGAAAGAGTTCCTTCATAGGCAGCAATCTCACATTTTATGTGTTTGTTCTCATGGAAAAAGTTAAGCGATTAAAATAACCTGAAAAAAAAGATACCTGCGTTTGCAGGCATTGATATGAGTAAAATTCAACATTACATTCAAGGACAATGGAAAGAAGGGACTGAAGATGGTTATCCTGTTCTAGATTCTATTACTTCAGAAGTTATCGGTAATATTTCTATCGACGGTCTGGATATTCCTGAAATCCTTCAATATGGAAGAACAAAAGGTGAATCTCTTAGAAAAATGACTTTTCAAGAACGTGGCAATATGATCAAAAGCCTCGCTCTCTATCTAACTAAAAAGAAAGAACAATTTTATGAAATAAGCTATAAAACTGGAGCTACAAGGGTCGATA
Source organism: Flavobacteriaceae bacterium MAR_2010_188 (assembly GCA_900104375.1). Taxonomy (NCBI): domain Bacteria; kingdom Pseudomonadati; phylum Bacteroidota; class Flavobacteriia; order Flavobacteriales; family Flavobacteriaceae; species Flavobacteriaceae bacterium MAR_2010_188. The sequence goes on along the minus strand of LT629302.1, from coordinate 2,364,206 downwards.
GCTGGATTGATATTGAAGGAGGTTTTGGAAATTTATTTGCCAATGCTTCACTTAGGAAATTGTTTCCCAATCAACCTTTTCATGTAGAAGGCGACCCAATTGACCTTTCGAGAGGCGGACGTTTTATGGCTCACCATATCATGGTGCCAAAAAAAGGAGTTGCGGTACATATCAATGCTTTCAACTTTCCGGTTTGGGGAATGTTAGAAAAATGTGCGGTTAACTGGATGGCGGGTGTTCCAGCGGTAGTTCTACCAGCGCCTTCATCTTCTTATTTGGCTGAAGCTGTAGCACGAGAAATTATCGCTTCCGGAATTCTTCCTGAAGGATCTTTGCAGTTAATTAATGGAACTATAAAAAATATTTTGGACTCCGTCGAATCTCAAGATGTTGTAACCTTTACTGGTTCTGCCAAAACAGGACGATTATTGAAAGCTCACCCACGAATCATCCAAGAATCGGTTCCGTTTACAATGGAGGCCGACAGTCTTAATGCTTCAGTTTTGGGTGAAGATTCAGTGTCCGGCACTCCGGAATTCGATTTATTCATAAAAGAAGTCCGTAAGGAAATGACCGTGAAGTGTGGTCAAAAATGTACCGCAATCAGAAGGGTTATCGTACCTGAAAATTTAATTGAAGATGTTCAAATCGCTTTAGCACAGGCTCTTGATAAAGTAACCATTGGTGACCCAAGATTAAAAGAGGTAAGAATGGGGTCACTGATAAGTAAAACTCAAGTTGAAGCGGTTAGGGATTCAGTAAATGATTTAGCCAAAGAAGCAGAAATTGTTTATGGGAATCTGGATAAAATCGACACCATTGGCGCAGCTTACGAGCAAGGAGCATTTATAAGTCCGATTTTATTAAGAGCTAACCATCCTTTTGAAAGTACAGTAATTCACGAAAGAGAAGCTTTTGGGCCCGTATGCACCATTATGCCTTACAAAACCTTGGATGATGCGATAAAACTTGCCCTAATGGGTAAAGGTTCACTAGTGTCATCAATTGCAACGAATGATGATAATATCGCTAAAGATTATGTAATCAATGCCGCAAGCCACCATGGTAGGATCTTAGTCTTAAACCGTGAGAGCGCAAAAGAAAGTACGGGTCACGGTTCTCCACTTCCTAATTTGGTACACGGTGGGCCAGGGAGAGCAGGTGGAGGCGAAGAAATGGGCGGTATGAGAGGCATCAAGCATTATCTGCAACGAACTGCAATACAAGGTTCTCCCACTACATTGACCGAAATTACAGGTATTTATCAACCCAACGCAAAGTATAAGGAGGCAGAAATGCATCCTTTTAAATATCACTGGGATGATATTGAAGCCGGAATGTCACTAAAGACACATAAAAGAACCCTTACCGATACCGATATTATCAACTTTGGAAATGTTACTTGGGACCATTTCTATGCACATACGGATATTACGTCTTTAGATGGAAGCATTTTCGAAAAGCGAACCGCGCACGGTTACTTTATAATTTCTGCCGCTGCAGGTCTTTTTGTCTATCCTAATAAAGGCCCCGTAGCTGCTAATTATGGACTTGAAGATTGTAGATTCTTACGCCCCCTTTATCACAATGATACCATTTATGTTCGTTTAACCTGCAAGCAAAAAGTTGATCGTGATGTTGCTTCGGCGGAACATCCAAGTGGAATTGTAAAATGGTTTGTTGAGGTTTTCGATTCTGAAGATGAGTTGGTTGCACTCGCAACAATTTTGACCATGGTTCAGAAAAAACAGGAAACTTTTGTTGAAATGACCGACGACAAAATTGATGAATTGTTGAATAATATAACTGCAGAAAGCAAACCGAAGTGGGGGTCGATGAGTCCTCAACACATGCTTGAACATCTGGAGTATACCTATAGGATTGCTTCAGGTGAAATTCAAGATTTTGATGTTAATACTCCTGAAATGCATCTAGAAAAAGTACATGCAAGTTTATATACTTACGATAAGATGCCAAGGAATTTTGAATTTCCCTTAACCGAGAAATCAAACATGAAAGAATTAAGGTTTAAAGACATCGATGAAGCCAAATCAAAAATGGTGGAGGCCCGTTCAAAATATATAGAGTTTTTTAAGGAGAATCCAGAAGCCAGAACGAAAAATGTGGTCTTTGGCGATTTGAATGAATATGAATGGTACTTAATGGAGAGAAAACATTTAAATCACCATTTTGAGCAGTTTGGGCTTATTTAAAAAAGTTGCTGGGAAGTATTAGCGGACTTATTCCACATTCGCAAGAGATTTAGAAAATTGTCAAAACTATAGTATACATACATCTGACTAGATAAGGAATTATGAGTAAAGCACCATACGTAAATAAACACATAGAAAATAACATAGCCTATATTGAATTTTTTCATCCGTCACACAATTCTCTTCCGGGTGATTTATTGGCAAGATTAGCCGAAACAATTACTGACGCAGGAAATGATGAGGATGTGAAATTAATAGTTCTTAAAAGTGGAGGAGATAGAACGTTTTGCGCCGGGGCAAGTTTTAAGGAATTGATCAATATCAATGATCAAGAAACGGGCAGGATATTTTTCTCTGGGTTTGCAAATGTTATCAATGCAATGAGAAAATGCCCGAAGTTTATCATTGGTAGAGTCCAAGGTAAAACTGTTGGTGGTGGCGTTGGGTTGGCATCTGCAACCGATTACTGTATGGCGACTAAGTTTGCTGCTATTAAACTTAGCGAATTAAATATAGGAATCGGTCCGTTTGTAGTTGGGCCAGCCGTTGAAAGAAAATTAGGAATAAGTGGCATGTCACAAATTGCGATCGATGCAGATACATTTTACTCGGCAGAATGGGCAAAGGACAAGGGACTTTTTACTCATGTATTTGATTCAACCGAAGAACTAGATACTGCAGTAGAGGAATTTGCGACTAAACTTTGTTCATATAATCAGGAAGCAATGAAGGAAATGAAAAAAATATTCTGGAGGGGCACTGAAGATTGGGATCAATTATTAGTAGAGCGAGCAAATATAAGTGGACGTTTAGTGTTGAGTGATTTTACTAAGGAAACTCTAAAACGATTTAAATAAATGATTTTTTCGTTTCAGGAATATATACCCGTGGTTCATGAAAGCAGTTTTGTGCATCCTTTAGCGGCCGTTACTGGTAATGTAATAATCGGTAAGGATTGCTATGTCGGTCCAGGGGCTGCGATTCGAGGCGACTGGGGCCAAATAATTTTAGAAGATGGAGTGAATGTGCAGGAGAATTGTACTATCCACATGTTTCCAGGAAAATCAATTACCTTATCCGAAAGCGCTCATATTGGTCATGGAGCAATTATCCATGGAGCTAATATTGGTCGAAATGTTTTAGTAGGAATGAATTCTGTGATTATGGATGATTCACAGATTGGGGAGGAAAGCATAATCGGAGCTATGACTTTTGTGAAAGCTGAAACGGTTATTCCCCGAAGAAGGTTGGTGGTTGGTAATCCTGCGAAGATTATAAGACGGGTGAGTGATGAAATGATAGACTGGAAAACAAAAGGAACAAGGCTTTATCAGCAGTTGCCCAAGGAATGCCATGATAGCTTGCGAGAAGTTGAACCATTAAGAAAGGTTCCGGAAAATATGAAGATGCAAGAAGAGGCGTATGCTACGCTTCGGGATTTTATGAAAAAGTAATGTAAAGTCATTCCGAACGAAGTGAAGGAATCTCAACAACAGATTGCTTCGCCCTTTGTCCTCGCAATGACAAATAGAAAGAAATGTCAAAATTTGAATTAAAAATGCCCAAGATGGGCGAGAGCATAACCGAAGGAACAATCATAAATTGGCTCGTTAAAGAAGGTGATTCTTTTGATGAAGAAGACATTTTGCTAGAAGTCGCAACAGATAAAGTCGATAATGAAGTCCCTGCGCCCAATTCTGGAGTTATTAAAGAAATAAAATTTGCCGCCAACGATGTTGTTGAAGTAGGACAAGTTCTAGCAATCCTAGAAATCTCAGAAAATGGCGTTTCAAACAAAAAAAAGAAGATTCAAATTGAGGATGAAGTTGAACGAGATTCAAACAATGTAAATCAAACTAACAAATCAGCTGATAAACCTTTATCCAAAACCGATTCCAACAAAAACTTTACAGTTTCAAATGAAAATCAATTCTTTTCACCTTTAATAATCAATATTGCTAAAGAACAGCACATCAGTTTTGAAGAACTTTCAAGAATTCCTTCAACTGGGAAAAATGGGAGATTAAGGAAAAGTGACCTTTTTGAGTACATAAATGAAGGTCGGCCGTATAAATTCCCCCAACCGTCAAAGACAGATAATTCTGGTTTTAAGGTGCCCGACTTAAATTTTGACAAAGGAACTGGAAAAGTTGTAAAGATGGATCGTATGCGGCAGATGATTGCCGACCATATGGTTTATTCCATGCATACGTCTCCGCATGTTACCTCTTATGTAGAAGCTGATTTGACAAGCCTGGTCGACTGGCGAAATTTGAATAAAGCCAATTTTCAGAAAAAGTATGGTGAAAAATTAACCTTTACGCCACTCTTTATCGAGGCTGTAGCAAAGGCTATAAAAGACTTTCCGAATATAAATGCCTCGGTAGATGGTAATACTATTATTGTAAAGGAAGACATCAATATAGGTATGGCCGCTGCTTTGCCTAGCGGTAATCTGATTGTGCCCGTGGTAAAGAATGCTGACCAAAAAGATTTAGTGTCCTTGGCAAAAAATGTAAATGAACTCGCCGATAAAGCAAGAAATAATAATCTTAAAGGCGATGAGATTAAAGGCGGAACCTTTACAATTTCGAACGTTGGGACTTTTGGTAGTCTAATGGGAACGCCCATAATCAATCAACCCGAAGTGGCAATCTTGGCCTTGGGAATCATTAAAAAAAGAGCTGAGGTTTTAGAAACCACAAAGGGATATGAAATTGCCATTCGCGATATGATGTTTCTCTCGCTTTCTTTTGATCATCGAGTTGTAGATGGATTTTTAGGAGGAAGTTTTTTAAAGAGAATTGCCGAAAATTTAGAAAATTTTGATGTGAACCGAGAATTATGAAAATGAAAAAACAAATAAAAATTACCAGAACTAAAGAATCTAAAGTAGACAAAGTAGATTTTGAAAACATTCCGCTAGGTAAAACCTTTACCGACCATATGTTTATCTGCGATTCCGAAAATGGAAAATGGACGAATCCAAGGGTCGAACCTTTAAGTCTCATTCCAACGCATCCAGCGGCGATGGCTTTACATTACGGTCAAGCGATTTTTGAAGGGATGAAGGCAACTACCGACCAAAAAGGAGTCCCGATGCTTTTTAGGCCAGAGCAAAATGCTAAACGGCTTAACAAAAGTGCCGATAGGCTTGGCATGCCCTCTGTCCCAGAAGAATTATTTGTAGACGCAGTAAAATCCTTAGTGGCTGTAGAAAAAAGCTGGATTCCACCGCAAGAAGGAAGTGCGCTTTATTTAAGACCGTTTATGTATGCCGACGAACCATTTATTGGGATGAGAGCTGCCACACATTTCAAATTTATAATTATCGCTTCGCCTTCAGGACCCTTTTTTACCAAAAAAATTAAGCTTTTTGCAGAGAAAAAGTATATCCGAGCGATGGAAGGCGGTACCGGAGAAGCTAAAGCGGCCGGTAATTATGCCGCGGCGATTAGGCCAACCGAAAAAGCGAAAGCGAAAGGTTACGATCAAGTTCTTTGGTTAGACGGCGTAGAACATAAATATATTCAAGAGGTTGGCACCATGAATATTTTCTTCAAAATCAATGGAGAAATAATCACCCCGAACTTGGATGGAGCAATTTTAAGAGGAATTACTCGAATGAGCGTTATCGAGATTTTACAAGATAAAGGGTATAAAGTTTCTGAGAGACCTATTTCCATCGATGAAATTATTGAGGCCGAAATGGCCGGAAGCTTAGAAGAAGCATTTGGTACCGGCACTGCGGTAGGGATTGCCATGATTGAAGAGATTGGTTTTGGAAAAAAAACCATTCATATTTCTAAGGATAATCCCGTTGCCGAGATGGTGCTAAAAACTTTAAACGGAATTCGCAACGGCAAGATTGAGGATAAGTTTAATTGGATGAAGAAAGTAGATTCTAATTTGGGTGTTACCCCGATTGCGAAACAAAAAGTTTCGCAGAATTGAGGTCGGGCCTGCCAACAAATCCCTCAATCCCTAATGCAAAAACTTCAAAAAATAGATTTCAATAATATCGAATTGACGAATTCTAAAAGAATAAATAATTAAGACCTTACCACTTCTCAAAAACTGGTGAGATTTCTTTAAAGTTTAAATGGCAGTGACTAAGAAAATAGAAAAGGATATACTTGAAAGAGCTTTTAAAACGCTCTGCACCGCAAAGGCGATGACGGAGATTTATGAAGAAAATTTTAAACTTGTTTCAAAATATGTTCATGCCACCTCACGAGGTCATGAGGTAATCCAAATTGCTTTAGGACTACAATTATTGCCGCAAGATTATGCGTTTCCGTATTATCGGGACGATGCCATGTTGCTTTCATTTGGGCTTAGACCGTACGATTTAATGTTGCAGTTGTTTGCCAAGAAAGATGATCCTTTTTCTGCTGGACGTTCATATTACTGTCACCCAAGTCTGCGGGATGCCGACAAGCCTAAGATTCCACATCAATCTTCAGCGACCGGGATGCAGGCAATTCCTGCTACTGGTGTAGCAATGGGCTTTAATTACCGCGAAAGCGATAATCTCAATTCAGATGAAGGGCAAAATGATGTTGGGGAGAATATTGCCCGCAATAATTATGATTCCTCAGTGCACTCAGAAGATTCCCGCCTTGGTGGTAATTCTCCAATCGTTGTGTGCTCGCTTGGTGACGCTTCCGTTACGGAAGGAGAAATTGCAGAAGCCTTCCAGATGGCGGCCTTAAAACAGCTTCCTATTCTTTATTTGGTCCAAGATAATGGTTGGGATATTTCTGCAAATGCAGAAGAAACAAGGTCTCAAAACGCCTTCGAGTATGCGAAAGGTTTCAAAGGATTAGAAGCCATCAGCATTGATGGTGCAGATTTTATTGAAAGTTATCAAGCGATTGAAAAGGTCATTTCCACTATTCGAAAAGAACGAAGACCTTTCCTAGTTCACGCAAAAGTTCCTTTGCTCAATCACCATACTTCAGGGGTAAGGATGGAATGGTATCGAGATGATTTGGAAGAAGCTAAGTCTAGAGACCCTTATCCGGTTTTAAAAAATCAACTTACTGATAATGGATTTTCAGATTCAGATATAAATCAAATTAAAAAAGACGCCTACCAGAAGGTAAAAGAAGATTTTGAGCTGGCCAAAAATGCAGAAGACCCAGCCGCCGATGATTTATTTACCCATGATTTTGCGCCGACAGAAATAACCGAAGAAACCGGTGATAGGTCACCAAGTGGAAAAGATAAAGTGGTAATGGTAGATTGTGCATTATTTGCGGTTGAAGAATTGATGAAGAAGCATCCTGAATGTCTTTTATATGGCCAGGATGTAGGTGGAAGACTTGGTGGCGTTTTTAGGGAAGCCGCAACCTTGGCCCAGAAGTTTGGTGACAATCGTGTTTTTAATACTCCAATACAAGAAGCCTTTATCGTGGGTTCTACCGTAGGTATGAGTGCCGTAGGCCTAAAGCCAATAGTTGAGGTTCAGTTTGCCGATTATATTTGGCCGGGCTTAAATCAACTTTTTACCGAGGTTAGCCGAAGTTGTTATCTGTCGAATGGTAAATGGCCGGTGAGTATGATTCTTAGAGTTCCGATTGGAGCTTACGGAAGTGGCGGACCGTACCATTCTTCTTCAATTGAAAGCATCGTCACTAATATCCGAGGGATTAAAATTGCTTATCCTTCTAATGGTGCCGACTTAAAAGGTCTGATTAAAGCTGCCTATTACGACCCAAATCCCGTGGTGATACTAGAGCATAAAGGATTGTACTGGAGCAAAGTTCCAGGAACAAAGGGAGCAACGTCTATTGAGCCATCCGAAGATTATATATTGCCTTTTGGAAAGGCAAATGTATTACAGGAAATCTGGAAACAAGAAGACAAAGAAACCTTAACCATCGTGAGTTATGGGATGGGAGTACATTGGGCGATAAATGGCACAAAAGGGATAAGAGACCAAGTTGAAGTCATAGATTTAAGAACTCTTTTTCCGTTGGATGAAGAAACTATTTTCAAATCGGTCAAAAAAACCGGAAAATGTCTTGTAGTCACCGAAGAGCCTTCCAGCAATAGTTTTGCGCTTGCGCTGGCCGGAAAAATTCAAGAAGAATGTTTCCAATTTTTAGATGCGCCGGTTATGACCATTGGTAGTGAAAACATGCCCGCCATTCCGCTTAATTCAATTTTGGAGGAAAGAATGATTCCATCAACCGAAAAGGTTAAGAAAAAAATTGAGGAACTTTTAAACTATTGATTAATCAATCTGTAAATAAGTAGAGCGGTTCTTTTGGTAAGATTTTCGATTGTTTTTAAATTGACCGTTTCCTCTAAAGTATGAGCTCCACGCCCCATCGTTCCTAATCCATCTAAACAATCAACATATTCTGCGACAAAGGATGTATCGGCTGCGCCGCGTTTTCCAGGGTCGTAAGCCACAACTTCACCTTGACCCAAATCTAAGCTCACTTGATTGAGTACCTGTAAAAGTTGACTATTTCCTTCGGTTGGGCTCATCGCCGGATACATATCAGAAAAAGTGATTTTAGAAGAAGTCTGTGGCAAACTTTTCTCTACGATTTTGCTCATTTTTTCTCGGGTATTCTCTTTTTGTTCTTCAGAAATAAATCTAAGTCCACCTTTAACCACTGCGGTTTGGGCAACAACATTAGATTTTCCATCGGCTGTTGCTTTATCCGAAAGTGAATCGATGCTTACCGTAGTACCGCCTAAAATTAGACCTGGATTGAAAGTTAAATATTCTTCGCCCTTAACCTCGGTATAAAATTGATTCAAGATTCGTGATATTTCAAAAATAGCTCCAGCACCAGTGGATTCGGTAAAAATTCCGGCTGAATGAGCTCGTTTTCCAGTGGATTCTAAAACCCAACCAGAAGAACCTCGTCTTGCAACCGTAGCATTATTAAAACCCGTAGAAGTTTCAAATCCTAATGCAATATCGCTCCGTTTTGCCGCGTCGATCAAGTCCTTTCGGCTTATTTCTAAAGGATTGCCCGCATCCTCTTCATCTCCAGTTAATGCGACAATTATCTGTGCATCCTTTAGCAGGTTATTATCTTTCAACGCCTTTAGTGCGTATAATATAATAACGTCGCCACCTTTCATGTCGTTTCCTCCAGGAGCGTGGGCGGTGCTATCGTTAACCATTTCAAATTGTTGAAAAGGACTATCCGCTTCAAAAACCGTATCTAAATGGCCAATTAAAAGAAGTTTTTTTCCTTTAGTGCCAGATGTTTCAGCAAAAAAATGGCCCGCCCGATTGATTTCTGCAGGCATGTCTATCCATTTCGTCTCGAAATTCAACTCTTTAAAGGCATTTGTAAATAGGACCCCAACCTCTTTAACTCCTTCTGGATTTTTGGTTCCGCTATTAATGTTTACGGCATCTTTAAGGAATGAAATCGCGTCTTTGTTATTAGATTCTACGCTCTTGATTATTTGTTTTTCGGCTTTTGAAAGTTTTTGGGCACTCATTAGGTTGAATAACAAACACATAAGGAGTAGGGTGAGGGAAGTCTTTTTCATATCAGGTTTTATCTTTTATACCTAACAAGATAGAAAATTATTAAGAGCTATTTTTATTAACTTGAAACCTATTAATACCATGAACAAATGAAGCTTCTCTTTATCCTCTTTTTCGCAATTCTTTCAACTTTTTCTTATTGCCAAACCTTATTAAAACCAGACCGAGTTTTTGATGGGATAGAAATGCACGAAGGTTGGGTTGTTTTGGTTGAAGGAAATAAAATAGTACAAGTTGGAAAAGAGTCTGAGATTAAAACCACAAGTGTAACAACAGTTATCGATTTAAAAGGCAAGACCTTAATGCCCGGACTTATTGAGGGTCATTCGCATTTGCTACTTCACCCTTATAACGAAACCAGTTGGAATGATCAAGTGCTTAAGGAATCACCTGTAGAACGTGCTATCCGTGGTACGGTTGCGGCAAAGAATTCGCTGATGGCGGGAGTTACCACCATGCGCGATTTAGGCTCGGAAGGTGCGGGATACACCGATGTGTATTTAAAAAAATCGATTGAAGATTCAATCGTAATTGGTCCAAGATTGCTGGTTGCGGGTCCCGCCATAGTTGCGACTGGCGCTTATGGTCCAAAAGGTTTTCACGATGGGGTAACGGTTCCTTTAGGAGCGGAAGAGGCGAGTGGCGACCAAGTTATCTCCGTGGTAAGAAGGCAATTGGGTAACGGGGCTGATTTAATTAAGATTTACTCTGATTATCGTTGGCGTTCGGGTGAGGAATCACAAGCAACCTTCACCTTAAATGAAATAGAGAAAATGGTTGAAACTGCCGAAAGTGCCGGTCGTTACGTGGTTGCCCATGCTAGCACTCCCGAGGGGATGAGGCGGGCTGTTTTAGGTGGCGTAGAAACTATAGAGCACGGTGATGGCGGAACAATAGAAATTTTTAAATTAATGAAAGAAAAAGGAGTTGCACTTTGCCCGACCCTTGCCGCCGGTGATGCAATTTTGCAATATGAGGGATGGAATAAAACATCTGACCCAGAGCCAGCACGAATTACCGAAAAGAAAAAATCCTTTAAAATGGCTTTAGATGCTGGCGTCGAAATAGTTTTTGGTGGTGATGTTGGGGTTTTTACTCATGGTGAGAATTATAAGGAATTGGAACTAATGGTAGAATATGGAATGAAACCGCTTCAAGTTTTGAAATCTGCCACTTCGTTGAACGCTAAAGTTTTTCATCTTAAAAATTTGGGCGAAATCAAAACAAATTATCTGGCCGATTTAATTGCGGTTGAAGGGAATCCGGTTGAAGATATAAACACTCTTAGAAATGTGTCCTTTGTTATGAAGGATGGTAAAATTTACAAGAATGAATAAAGTTATTTTCTATTCTATATTTTTCATTTTCATTTTTTCATGTAAGAATGAATCCGAAGCAGATAATAAAGGGCAAAGTCCAGAATCCTATGATTTGGTATTGAGTAATGCAAATGTGATTTCATTAGAAACGGGCGAAGTCAGCTTAAGTGATGTTTATATAAATCAAGGAAGAATCGTTAAAATCAGTTCGCCCGATGATAAGGAGAAAAACAATGCGATGAAGAGGTTTAATGTTTCTGGGAAATACCTCCTTCCAGGGTTTTGGGATAATCATGTGCATTTTAGAGGCGGTGACTCTTTAATTAAAGCCAATAAGGATTTTCTACAACTTTATCTAAATAACGGAATAACCACGGTTAGGGATGCAGGCGGCGATTTAGCTTTAGAAGTTAATAAGTGGAAAAAAGAGATAGAATCAAACATTCTTGCCGGACCAATGATTTTTACTTCTGGTGCAAAGATTGACGGACCTAAGGCAACTTGGGCGGGCTCTCTAGAGGTCGAAAATGATGATAACATTAATAAGGCGCTGGATTCTCTACAAAGTTTGAAGGTTGATTTTGTAAAACTGTACGATAGCACAATTTCAGGTGAAAATTATTTAGAAACGATCAGGCAAGCTGCTAACCGTGGATTGATTACTTCTGGCCATATGCCGTTTAGTGTGACGGTTGATGAAACCGTTAAAGCCGGAATCGGAGCAATTGAGCATTTGTATTATGTTTTGAAGGGTTGTTCATCTGAGGAAGAGGAAATAACCGAAGCGATTAAGAAAAAGGAAATCGGATTTTGGGAGTCGCTAGCACAACTAAGAAAAACTTATAATGATTCAACCGCATCAGAAACCTTTCAACTTCTAAAAGATAACAATGTGTACGTTGTTCCCACTCTTCATATTGGTGGGGTGCTGAGTTATTTGGATGAGGTAGACCATAGTAAAGATGATTATTTATCCCTGATGGAGCCTGGGTTTATAAAAACTTATGAAGGGCGAATCAATGGAGCGCTCAACGCATCAGCAAAAGCTAGACAGGAACGGAAAGAACTCGATACTTTTTTTCAGAAGCTTACAAAAAATCTTCAGGAAAATGGCGTTAGTCTTTTGGCAGGTTCTGATACTGGAGCATTTAATTCTTATGTTTATCCTGGGATTTCACTTCATAAAGAACTCGAAGCGATGGTAAAAGCTGGTTTAACTCCGCTTGAAACATTAAGAGCTTCAGCGTACAATGGTGCGAGATTCTTGAAAAAGGATACGGATTACGGAACGGTGGAAGTTGGTAAAGTGGCAGATTTAGTTATCCTAAACGGAAATCCGCTTAAAAATATAGCTGAAACACAGAACATCAATATGGTCATTAAGAACGGGTTTAAAGTTGAAATGGTAGATCTTTCAAATGATTCCTCAAGAAAGAACTGAATTATCACTCCGTTTTAATATTCTGCCTTTATATTAAACGATTGGAATATAAGAACGATTTGCTTTACAACGTGTTTAACAATGCTTTGGCATCGCCAATCAAATTAAACACTACATTCGCTTCAAATCTAAATAGTTTTTAATATGAAAAAAGTATTTTTTTTAATTATGATGTCATTATTTGTCAGCACGAGCTTTCTTTCTTGTAGAGAAAAATCTGAGAAGGAAAAGCTTATTGAAGAAATGAAGGATGAAGGAGCAGATATCGATGTTAGCGAGGATGGCGATAAAATTAAGATGGAAACTGACGATAAATCAGTGAAAATCAAGGAAGACGATGGCGATACCAAAATAAAGGTAAAAACCGATAACGACGATAATTAATCTGAAGTTTTAAGAATTAGAAAAGCGACCAATTGGTCGCTTTTTTTATAGATTATATTCTGAAAGTGGCTTTGGGAATTGTTCGGGATCCGCCGCTAAATAATATCTCGGATCATCTATATCTTCAACGATAACCTCATGAAATTTAGGGCTTGCTTTGTACATAAGTTCCTTGCAATCTTCACTTAAATGCTTCAATTTAATCGATTTGCCTTCAGCTTCATATTTATTTACCAAGTTGAAGAGTGCTTCTAGTGCAGAGTGATCGCTAATACGGGATTCAACAAAGTCTATTTCAACATTGTCCGGATCATTCTTTACATCAAATTTACTATTGAAGTTTTGGATAGAACCGAAGAATAGTGGTCCCCAGATTTCATAGATTTTTGTGCCATCTTCCTTAAATCTCTTTCGGGCCCTAATCATGGTAGCATTTTTCCAAGCAAAAACTAATGCCGACATGATGACTCCGATAATGACTGCGATAGCCAAATCTTGCCAAACCGTGATGGCAGAAACCGTAACCAATACGATAGCGTCCGAAAGCGGAATTTTTCTAATTATCCTGAAACTGCTCCAGGCAAAGGTCCCAATAACTACCATAAACATTACCCCAACTAGCGCCGCAATCGGGATTTGTTCTATTAAGGGTGCGCCGAACAATACAAAACATAACAGCGCTATTGCTGCTACAGCACCAGATAATCGGCCACGTCCACCAGATTCAATATTGATTAAGGATTGCCCAATCATGGCGCAACCGCCCATTCCTCCGAAAAGTCCATTTAATATATTCGCGCCACCCTGTGCAACACATTCTCGATTACCGCTTCCACGGGTTTCGGTAAGTTCGTCAATCAAGGTCAATGTCATTAAGGATTCAATTAGACCGACCGCAGCTAAAATGAATGCAGTTGGTAAAATAAGACTTAAGAAATGCCCATCGAGGGTGTTTATCAAACCAAAAATCTGATCTTGAAAGCTTGGTAAGCCACCTTCTAAACCTTGTCCGCCACCTTCACGAATAAAGGAACCGACGGTACTAACATCGACTTTCCCAAATATTACTATTGCTGCGACCACAACAATTGCAGTTAAGGCCGCGGGAATTTTTTTGGTAAGTTTGGGAAGTCCAAACATGATGGCCATGGTTAAGCCAACTAAGCCTAACATTGTCCATAATTCTATCCCCTGCATAAAACTGGATTCGCCATCGATTGTTTTTTTGAAAAGGCCCAGCTGTGATAGAAAAATTACGATTGCCAATCCATTAACAAATCCCATCATAACTGAATGCGGAATAAGTCTAACAAACTTCCCTAATCGCAAAATCCCAGCTAAAATTTGAATGGCCCCAACAATCAATAAAGTTATAAATAGCCATTGCAAACCAAGATTTTCAATAGGTGCGTCTAGACTGACACCAATCTCATTCCCTTTTTGAATAAGATGAACCATAACTACCGCCATTGCTCCGGTTGCGCCAGAAATCATTCCGGGACGGCCACCAAATAAGGCAGTTACAATTCCCATCATAAAGGCGCCATAGAGTCCTACTAGCGGATCTACACCCGCTACAAAAGCAAATGCTACCGCCTCTGGAACTAGAGCGAGAGCGACAGTTAATCCTGAAAGAATATCATTTTTAGGATTTTGGGTGAAATTGGCAATAGTTCTTTGTCTGAGTGTCATTATAAAGGTCTTCTGAAAGTCGGCAAAGATAAGCTTTTAATATAACTGCCTTAAAAATGAATCTATTAACCTCAGTTTCTGACAAATAAAAAAGGCATCCGATTTTTTGGATGCCTTTTATAATATATTGAATAAGATTTTATTGTCCCATAGTTGGAGGATATTTCTCCATGATTTTATTTACAAATTCTTGAACTCTTTCATCTTTCTTATCCATGCGGTCAGTTAAATAACCGGTACCCATTCCTTGCCAAACCAGTTCTTTTTTATCTGCATCGATTAAATCAATAAATAATACTCCTTCAGTGCTTCTTGAAACTGTAGTTGGGTTGTTGTTCCAGAACCAAGGATTCCATCCCCATCCCCAACCAAATCCACCAAACCCCATATTGTTGTTATAAACATTTATGTTCTCTCTCGATTTAGTGAATATGCTGACAAGCATATCCGGATTATCTGATTTGGTAAAGCCTTTCGCTATAAGTTCTGATTCTATGGCGCGTAAGATGCGCCTTTTATCAATATCGTTGATTTCGGCCTTGTCGATGCCATTTTTGAAGAAGGCAAATGTTTTGTATTCGCCAAAGGATGTGTTCTTATCGTAATCTGATGCAACTCTAACCGAGCTACAAGATGCCAATAAAAAGAAAACCATCAGTACCGGTAATGTTTTAATAATGTTTTTCATAGATTTTATATTTATAAGACAGTTAATTCAGTAAATCGTCATCGACGATGTTTGGAATAGTTACTTTGAGATTTGGTTGAAGTACCATTGCGCGTTTTATAGCAAAAATGGCTCCTTCATTTCTGGCCCAATTTCGCCGGGCAATCCCATTGTTGACATCCCAGAAAAGCATTGAATTTAGACGCCTTTCCGCATCTTCACTACCATCAAGAACCATACCAAATCCCCCGTTAATTACTTCTCCCCAACCAACCCCGCCACCGTTATGAATACTCACCCAAGTAGCTCCTCTAAAACTATCACCAATAACATTCTGGATGGCCATATCTGCGGTAAACTGTGAGCCGTCATAAATATTAGAGGTTTCTCGATAAGGAGAGTCCGTTCCTGAAACATCGTGATGGTCCCTTCCTAAAACAATGTTTCCGATTTCGCCTTTTTGGATAGCCTCGTTAAAGGCATTTGCGATTTTGATACGACCTTCAGCATCTGCATATAGAATTCTGGCTTGTGAGCCAACCACTAGTTTATTTTCTTGGGCACCTTTAATCCATTGAATATTATCCGATAATTGTTTCTGGATTTCTGCCGGCGCATCTTGCAATAATTCTTCTAAAACTTTGGTGGCAATCTTATCGGTTCTTTCTAAATCTTCAGGTTTACCGGAAGCGCAAACCCAACGGAACGGCCCAAAACCATAATCGAAACACATCGGGCCCATAATATCCTGAACGTAACTATTATATCTAAATTCCTTTTCATCTTCTTTAAAAATATCTGCGTCTGCACGGGAAGCTTCCAATAAAAAGGCATTACCATAATCGAAAAAATAAGTTCCGGTTTCTGAATGACTGTTAATTGCTTCAACCTGGCGTCGCAGGCTTTCTTTTACTTTCTCCTTAAATTTCTCTGGATTATTTCTCATAAGCTGGTTAGCTTCTTCAAAACTTAAGCCGGCTGGATAATAGCCGCCAGACCACGGGTTGTGAAGTGAGGTCTGGTCACTTCCCAATTCAACGGTAATGCGTTGTTCTAAAAATTTTTCCCATACATCAACCACATTTCCATGGTAAGCAATGGAAACCGTTTCACCTTCATCTTTAGCCTTTTTCACCCGTTTTACCAGTAGCTCCAAATCTGAAATTACTTCATCTACCCAGCCTTGAGAATGTCTGGTGTATACTGCTTTTTCATTCACCTCTGCGCAAACTGTAATGCAACCGGCAATGTTGCCTGCTTTTGGTTGAGCACCGCTCATGCCGCCGAGCCCGGAGGTGAGGAACAAATGACCATGAGGCGATTTTTTGATTTTTCTAAATGCGTTCAATACGGTTATAGTTGTTCCGTGAACAATGCCTTGGGGACCGATGTACATAAAGCTTCCTGCGGTCATCTGTCCATATTGGGTAACTCCGAGCGCATTGAACTTTTCCCAATCATCTGGTTTGGAATAGTTAGGAATCATCATGCCATTGGTAACTACCACTCTCGGTGCATCTTTATGGGAAGGGAACAGACCCATGGGATGTCCAGAATACATGGCCAAGGTTTGCTCATCGGTCATGTTTGCCAAATATTGCATGGTCAGTCTATATTGTGCCCAATTCTGGAAAACCGCTCCGTTGCCTCCGTAGGTAATCAATTCATGCGGGTGCTGGGCAACATTATCGTCCAAATTATTTTGAATCATCAGCATTATTGCCGCAGCTTGCTTGGACTTAGCCGGATAATCATTGATTGGCCTGGCAAAGATTTTATTTTCAGGTCGAAAGCGATACATATAGATTCGGCCGTATTCATTTAACTCATGAAGGTATTCATCGAGCAAAACTTTATGGAATTCTGGTTTAAAATAGCGCAGTGCATTTCGCAGGGCAAGTTTCTTTTCAGTACTATTCAAAATATCCTTGCGCCGTGGCGCGTGGTTTACTGAAGAATCGTATTCTTTTTTATTCGGCAGTTGGTCCGGAATTCCTTCTAATATTTCTTCTTTAAAATCTCGCATCATTCTCTGTACTTATTTGTTTTTGGGTCATAACCGTAAGGACAATGTCTACACCCGCTTTCGCAACAATAGCCTCTTTTTAAGTGATATTGCTCGGTAAAGCATCGATAGCCCTCTGCAGTTAAATAAAAATCTCCATCTTCAATAGGAATCTTCTCTTTCATATTACAAAGATACTTGAAAATGAAATTTCCACTTGTGGTTTTGCTCCTTAAGGAATTTTAAATTTGTATGTTATACGGACAAGGTCTGACTATAATTTTAAATTGAAAAATATTATGGGTTTCATCAACAAGATTTTAGGAAATGCAAGCGAGATTTCTACGGATAAGCTCAATGAGAAATACGGTAAATTATTGATTGAAGGTGAAGAAGTAGAATTAGGCTTCAAGCTTTTTAGGGATATTTTTATGTTTACGAATAAGCGTTTGATTTTGGTGGATATTCAAGGAATTACTGGTTCTAAGTCTGAATTTAAATCGATGCCGTATAAGAATATTTCTAGGTTTTCCTTAGAATCTGCCGGCACTCTCGACTTGGACGCAGAACTTAAGATTTGGATTTCTAGTGAAGATTCGCCAACGGTAAGCAAAAAGTTTAATCGTAGTATCGATGTTTACGAAGTACAAAGATATCTGGCGAACAAAGTGCTTTAGACTTAACGAATCGCGAACATAAATGGTTATAATTTCAAAATATTTGGTGCCAAAAGGTTATATAGGCCTTACCATCTTTCCATTTATATTTTTGAAATATCCCGATTTAAAGTTGAATAAAGTATTGATCAATCATGAATTGATCCATCTTCGGCAACAGTTAGAATTACTGATCCTGCCTTTCTTCATCTGGTATTTTCTTGAATTTTTAGTTCATTATTTTAAGTTGAAAGACTTCCGAAAAGCTTATAAGTCGATTTCATTTGAAAAAGAATGCTACCTAAACCACCAGAACTTAAATTACCTAGAGACCAGAAAAATTTGGGCATTCTTTAAATACTTTGGCAAATGATAAAATTTGACGAGTCAAAGAGTGTTCTCCAAGAATTGCGGATAGAAAACAAACAGAATATCAAACTATTCATTAAACGGGAAGACCTAATTAATCCCGAAATATCTGGCAATAAATATAGAAAGCTTAAATACAATCTAAGCGAAGCCAAAAGTCAAAATCAGACGACGCTATTAACTTTTGGCGGAGCATTTTCTAACCATATTGCAGCGGTTTCTGCGGCAGGGAAAATTTTTGGATTCAAGACAATCGGGATTATTCGTGGTGAAGAACTCTCCGCAAAAGTCAATGAAAATTCCACTTTAAAATATGCCAAGTTCAATGGAATGATTCTGAAATTCATCAGTCGAGAAGATTATCGAAGCAAGGAAACGGATGACTTTCAAAATAAATTAAAACAAGAGTTCGGCGACTTTTATATGTTGCCGGAAGGCGGAACCAATAACTTGGCGGTGAAAGGTTGCGAGGAGATATTGAGCTCAGCTGAAATCGATTTTGATGTGATTTGCTGTTCGGTAGGAACGGGCGGCACCATGGCCGGATTGATTAATTGTTCAAAACCCCGTCAACAAGTTCTAGGATTTCCGGCATTGAAAGGAGATTTTTTAAAAACTGATATTGCTAAATTTGTAAATCAGAAAAACTGGAAATTAATTACCGAGTCCCATTTTGGCGGATATGCTAAAATAAATTCAGAATTAATCGGTTTTATAAACTGTTTCAGCAAACGTTTTAAAATTCAACTAGACCCGATTTACACCGGAAAAATGATGTTTGGGCTTTTAAATCTGATTGAGAATGGTTATTTTAAGGATAACATTTCTATAGTTGCAATACACAGTGGAGGACTACAGGGAATCGAAGGTATGAATCAAAAATTAAAGAATAAAAATTTGCCCTTAATACAATGATTAGAAAACTATTGATATTACTCTTTATAAGCAGCATCGTTTTTAGTTGTAAATCGAAAAAAGGCGTAGTTACCAAAAGAGATCGTAGCCGACATAAGACAGAACGGGTTGTAAAGGCCGAACCTAAAAAAACAGAAGAAGAACTTATTGTTGAAGAGGTTGCAGAAGACGTAGATATGTCGGTTCGCAAGTTTAAAAATGCTACCGAACAGTACATCTACGATTATAAAGATATTGCCATAAGGGAAATGCAGAAATATAAAATCCCGGCCAGTATCACATTAGCGCAAGGAATTTTGGAATCAGGCTCGGGGAAAGGGAGACTCGCGGTAGAGGCTAACAATCATTTTGGGATTAAATGTCACGATTGGACGGGTAAGAAAATCTATCATGATGACGATGCTTCCCAAGAATGTTTCAGGAAATATGAGCATGCAATGTCTTCTTACGAGGATCACTCAGAATTTTTGACCGGAAGAAAAAGGTATGCAAAATTATTTCAGCTTAGAGATGGTGATTATAAAGGTTGGGCGAAGGAATTGCGAGAAGCTGGGTATGCTACAGATAGAAAATATCCTGAAAAACTCATAACCTTGATTGAGAGATACGAGCTTTATAGGTATGATGCGAAAGTGCTAAATGATGAAAACCTTTCTTATTTAGACGATAAACAAGAAATTGCTGAAGTAGAAGCCATCGAGCCTCTTACTTACAGAGTGAGAAAGGGAGATACTCTCTATTCACTTTCTCGTCGTTACAATACTTCAGTTGAAGAATTAAAAAATTTAAATCGATTATCGGGCACAAACCTTTCGGTAGGACAAGTGCTCATCATAAAATCAAATTAAGATGTTAGAATATAAAAGAAGTAGTTCATTATTTATGGAAGCGGAGAAGTTGATGCCGGGCGGTGTTAATTCTCCAGTAAGAGCTTTTAATGCGGTTGGCGGAAGACCGGTTTTTGCAAAAGCAGCTAAAGACGCTTATATCTATGATGAAGATAACAATCGCTTTATAGATTATATTAATTCGTGGGGACCGATGATTCTCGGACACGCATATCCGCCAGTAGTAGAGGCGATAAAAGAAAAGGCCGAGAAGGGAACTTCTTTCGGTATGCCGACCGAAATCGAAAATAAAATCGCAGAACTGGCCATTAGTATGGTGCCAAACATCGACAAAATTAGATTTGTTAATTCCGGGACCGAAGCTTGTATGAGCGCCGTGAGATTGGCCAGAGGTTTTACAGGAAGGGACAAAATCATAAAATTCGCCGGATGTTACCATGGTCATAGCGATGCCTTTTTAATCCAAGCAGGCAGTGGTGGAGCAACCTTTGGAACTCCAACCAGCCCAGGAGTTACTGTTGGTGTTGTTCAAGATACTAAGATTGCCAAGTTCAATGATCTGGAAAGTGTGAGACAAATCCTGATTGCAAATCCAGATCAGATTGCCTGCCTTATTATAGAACCTGTAGCAGGTAATATGGGATGTATTGCGCCTAAAGAGAATTTCCTTCTCAATTTGGTAGAATTATGTCATTCTCACGGAGTATTGGTGATTTTTGATGAGGTTATGACCGGCTTTAGACTGGCAAAAGGAGGCGCTCAAGAACTTTACGGAGTTAGCGCCGATATTCTATGCTTCGGAAAAGTAATTGGGGGTGGATTGCCGGTAGGTGCCTTTGCTGCTCGAGATGAGATTATGGACCATCTAGCACCGGTTGGTAAAGTTTACCAAGCTGGGACATTAAGTGGTAATCCTCTTGCGATGGCTGCTGGTTATGCAATGCTTAAGGAATTAGACAGTCGACCTAATGTCTATGACAGTATAAGAGAAAAGACTGCGTATCTACATTTAGAGATGGCGAAAATTTTGAATGAGAATCAAATCGTGCACACTATAAACAGAGTAGGATCCATGATTTCTGTTCATTTTTGCGGTGGTACGGTTACGGATTTTGAAAGTGCCGCGAAGGGTAATAACGATACTTTTATCAAATTTTTTCATGGAATGCTCAATCAAGGGATTTACATGCCTCCAAGTGCCTTTGAAACTTGGTTTATTTCTGATGCTTTGACCTATGAAGATTTAGATGAAACCATTAAAGCTGTGGGCGAAGTTGCCCGCACTTTAAAATAGAAGATAAAGAAAGAGGCATCGAATTTCGATGCCTCTTCATAATATAAGTAGGAC
The DNA here is from genome assembly GCA_900104375.1 of Flavobacteriaceae bacterium MAR_2010_188. Classification (NCBI taxonomy): domain Bacteria; kingdom Pseudomonadati; phylum Bacteroidota; class Flavobacteriia; order Flavobacteriales; family Flavobacteriaceae; species Flavobacteriaceae bacterium MAR_2010_188. Next base: position 2,342,821 of record LT629302.1, on the reverse strand, counting down.
GTTTTATTGTTTGTTTCTTTTCATCGGTTCACGCTTGCCTTGTCTGTGGGCATCACGTGCACCTCTCTTATGGGAAGCTTCCCATTTTGTGTATTGCTCTTCAGTTAAGATTTCTTTCATTTTTGCTTTGGTAGCAATCTGGCGGTCTAACCTCTCGTTCATCTTTGCGACTCTTTGATCTTTAGTCATTTCCTTTCTTTCTTCTTCCTTCATCGCCTTTCTCTCCTCCATAATAGACTTACGTAATTTGGCTTCTTCAAGATTTATAGCATTAATCTTAGTTTGTTGAGCGTCATTCAAATCTAGGGCCAAAGTCATTTTTTTAGTCTGTATGGTGGCCAATTCTTCTGCGGTCATTGCTTGATATTGTTCCATACGCTCTTTGCGCATATCCATTCGGTCAGATTTTTTGTCTTGTGCCACGGCTTGTAAGCTTACAAAGGCCACGGCGATTATTAATAATTTTTTCATGGTATAAAAATTTGTTTGTTCTACTATAGGACGAATAGAATTTATAAAAGTTTAATCTAAGTATATCTTTTAACGGTCTTTTAACCTATCCTCAAACCTTTAATTTGATTAACTTTGAAGTGACTTTTCTAACAAAAAATACAATGAAGCACTTGATTTTACTTTTTTCGATATCTCTTATTTTTTCTTGTATCGAAGAAAAAAAAGAGGTTGAGAATAATGAGCAGCCCGAAATAGAACACACCGAAATGGAAAACAATTTAAATAAATATGTTCGTGTAAAACTAACCGCAAGTCTCGATAGCCTCTCGGATAATCAAAGAAAAATGATTCCGATTTTAATTAAGGCGGCAGATAAGATGAATGATTTATTCTGGTATGAAACTTACGGCAATAAAGACAGCCTTATCAATACTTTAGCCGACGATGACACGAAAAAATATGTAATGATAAATTATGGTCCATGGGATAGGTTAGATGGTAACGCCCCTTTTGTTGAAGGAGTTGGTCCCAAGCCAGCGGGAGCTAATTTTTACCCGTCCGATATGACCAAGGAAGAATTTGAAGCCGCATCCATTACCGATAAAGAGAGTATTTATAATTTTATCAGACGGGATAGTCTTGGCAAGCTATATTCTATTCCATATCATGTTCAATTTGAAAATGAGGTAAAGGAAGTTTCCGATTTATTAATTGAAGCTTCAAAACTGGCGGATGATGCTGGCTTCAAAAAGTACTTGGAGTTACGCGCACAAGCCATGTTAAATGACAAGTATCAAGAAAGTGATTTGGCATGGATGGATATGAAGGATAACGACATTGACGTAGTTATAGGTCCTATTGAAACTTATGAAGACCAATTGTTTGGCAATAAAGCAGCGCATGAAGGATACGTCTTAATAAAGGACCAAGAATGGAGCCAACGTCTGGCTAAGTTTAGCGCTTACTTACCAGAACTTCAAAAAGGTCTTCCGGTTGAAGAAAAGTATAAAAAGGAAACTCCGGGAACAGATAGCGACCTTAATGCTTATGATGTAGTTTACTATGCAGGCGATTGTAATTCTGGCAGTAAGACCATTGCGATAAATCTTCCAAATGACGAAGAAGTTCAACTGAAGAAAGGAACGAGACGACTTCAACTTAAAAATGCAATGAGAGCTAAGTTTGATAAAATCATGATCCCAATCGCGGATGTTTTAATAGAGGAAAGTCAACGCCAACATATTACGTTTGATGCGTTTTTTGAAAACACCATGTTTCATGAAGTCGCTCACGGTTTAGGAATAAAAAACACTATCAACAATAAAGGAACGGTAAGAAATTCCTTAAAAGAACACGGAAGCGCATTAGAAGAAGGCAAAGCAGACATTCTTGGTCTTTATATGATTCAACAAGTGAGTCAAAAAGGCGAACTTACATCTGACCTTAAAAATAATATGGTAACCTTTATGGCGGGCATCTTTAGATCAGTTCGGTTTGGCGCTTCTAGCGCGCACGGAAAGGCCAATATGATTAGATTTAACTTCTTTAAAGAACAAGGAGCTTTCACCCGAAATGAAGATGGGACCTACAAAGTTAATTTTGAAAAAATGCAATCCGCTATGGAAGCGCTTTCAAAAGAAATCTTGACCCTTCAAGGTAATGGCGACTACGATGGTGTTGCAAAACTTGTTTCTGAAAAAGGATTGATTTCAGCTGAATTACAATCAGATTTAGATAGACTTACCGAAGCAGACATTCCGGTAGATGTTATCTTTGAGCAAGGCGTAGACGTGCTAGGGCTTTAATAGTGTTCATCCTTAATTTGAGTTTTTTAATAAAATTAAAGTCATTTCGAAATTACCAATTTAGATGTCCTTAAGACGAGAAGGCAAATTCAAAAGAAGATATAAATATAGTTTCGGCAGTTTCGTTGCGTTTATGGCAGTAGGAGCTGCATTATATTATATTCAACATCTTTTAATTTTTAGGCCTTCCAAACTTAAGAAGGATTTTAAATTTGAATTTAGACACAATTTTGAAGAGGTATTTTTGAAATCTTCGGAAAAGTCTAGCTTAAATGCCCTCTACTTTAAAAGTGAAAATCCAAAAGGTGTGATACTTTATTTTCACGGTAATGCCGGTGATCTTTCACGCTGGGGTCATATTTCTGAATACTTCGTAGACTTAGATTATAATGTATTTGTCATCGATTATAGAACCTACGGAAAAAGTAAGGGAAAATTGAGCGAGCAAGCGTTATACGATGATGCACAATTTAGTTACGATTATCTTTTAAAAACTTATTCAGAAGATCAAATTATTATTTATGGTCGTTCGCTGGGCACCGGAATCGCAACTTATTTAGCGTCTAATAATACACCCAAACGATTGCTTTTAGAAACGCCATATTATAGCTTGGTAGATGTGGCGCAATTTCGTTTTCCCCTATTTCCGGTAAGAAGAATGCTGAAATACAAAATCCCAACTTTCCAATACATTGAAAATGTTAGGTGCCCAATAGACATCATTCATGGTACCTTAGATATTGTAGTTCCACTTTCTTCTGGAAAGAAATTATATGAAAATGCTCCAAAAGACAGTTCATCAATGACCATCGTAAAAGGAGGAGGTCATAATAATTTAGTGACTTTTGAAGCATATCAAAATTGGATAAATGAAGTGCTTGATTGATTTTCTTTTAACTAAGCACACTTATATTTTACTTCACTGGATTCAATATCATTTCTATTCGTTCATTTGCATCTTGAAGATGAATTCTGCTCATCTGATCAGAGGTTCTTGATAAACCAGATCTAATTTGACTTTGTAAAGTATTCAATTCCGATCTTGCAACAGATCTAATATCTGACTGCGAAGTATTGACCGTAGTAGATTTAAAGGAGCGACTTCCTGACCGCTGTTCTAGATTTTCTGCTGTCATCAGATATGACAACCTATCGATATGTGCACGTTGTAGGTTTCTTCTATAGGTATCGATTGCTTTGCCTGATTTAACTTCTGACCAAATTCCATTGCGTAAATCACTCATCATATCTGGTAAAGTGTAAGCAGTGCCAACATTTAAGGTTTCGTTTTCGATAATTCTGGCCATTTTTGCCAAACTAAGTATATTGTTTAGGGTTCTTTCTTGAAGTTTTCTTATCCTTTCTACAGAACCAGAAAACTCTATCCTACCGAAAATCTCCTTGTCTATTAACCAATCGGGTGTTTTAAATAAGTTTTCGTCAATAAATTTAAGTGCATCTTCTTGTTTCTCCTTAGGGACGGGAGTATATACCGCGCCTTTCTCATCTGAAGTTTTATAAATTTCATAGACACCTCCAATATTGTTAGAAACATGCCCCATATATCTATTGAACTGTGATATCACATGTCCGTACATTTCATCAAGATCCGCATAATCTTCGCCGGGTTCGGTAGTATATTCAATTAGTTTAGGTACAATTCGCTTTAGGTTTTTAATTCCGTAAGAACTGGCAAGCATAGCATCATCACCTAAATCTTCGGTTTGGGAACTCGGGTCTACAATATCACCTCCTTGTTGTCTTCCAAATCTATATAAGGGATCACCCGCGTGCTTCATAATCCATTTGTTTAGAGTTGCCTTTTCTGATTCTGCCGTCGGTGCATCAAGAATAGGACGATAACCCCAGTTGATCGCATATTTGTCATAGACCCCAATATCGGGCATCAATGCTACGCCTTCATCTCCCGGTTGAGCTACGTAATTAAATCGTGCATAATCCATGATAGAGGGGGCGGTCCCATATTTTTGGGTGAATTCTGCATCCCTGAGTTTTTCAACCGGATAAGCAACACTGCTTCCCATATTATGAGGGAGGCCAAGGGTATGACCAACTTCATGCGACGATACGAACCGTATCAATCTTCCCATTATTTCATCTTTGAATTCGGGACGCTGAGCATTTGGATTAATAGCTGCAGTTTGTACAAAGAACCATCCTCTTAAAAGCGACATTACGTTGTGGTACCAGTTAATATCGCTTTCAAGTATTTCTCCTGATCTAGGATCGCTAACGTGGGGTCCACTTGCATTTTTTACTGAAGAGGCTAAATACCTAACCACAGAAAATCTAACATCCTCTGGGCTCCAATCTGGATCTTCTTCAATAGTTGGTGGGTCTTTCGCAATGATTGCATTTTTAAAACCAGCAGCTTCAAAAGCCACCTGCCAGTCTTCGATACCTTGTTTTATGTAAGGTCTCCACTTCAGAGGAGTCGCACGGTCTATATAGTATACAATCTGTTTCTTAGGTTCTACCAATTCACCTCTCTTAAATTTCTCGAGGTCTTCATCCTTAACTTCTAATCTCCAACGGTCAAGAAATTCTACCGTTTTACTTCGTTGGTCTTCCAAACCGTAATCCGTAGTTCCTGAAGTAAACCAACCTACGCGTTCGTCAAAGTAGCGACGCTTCATCGGTACTTTAGGAAGAAGCACCATAGAATTATTAAATTCTAAAGAGATGGTTCCCGTGCTAGAATTAGAAGGTGGCTCATTTGCGGCATAAGTCTTTACGTGCCTTGTTTCTATATTCTGTGGGTAGCTTTTGATGGATTCGATATAAGAAAGATTTTCATCCAATCTTGTGATTTTATATCGGTTTCTAGCATTATTAGGAAAACCTAATGCCTTCACATCCTTTTCAAAAAGCTCGGTAACATCTACCACTGTACTTGTAGAATCTTTTCCATAAGCTTTAATTGGAAATGTATAAAGCACGGGTTCAAAATTAGAGTTTACCACAGCTTCGTATACAGGAAGTGAATCGGCTGCGCTCACATTGTGAGAAACAACCCTTAGAATAACTTTTTTATCCTTTTTTTGCCAACGTAGAACTTGCTCATTTTGTTTTCCACCGCCGAAACCTATACCATTTGCGGTTTTTGCGATTCTAGTTACCATCAGCATTTCTCTATCAAAAAGTGAATCTGGAATTTCGTATAAAAATTTAGAATCAACTTTATGGACCATAAATAAACCAGAATCCGAAACCGCTTCTTTGGTCACGACCTTATCGTAGGGTTGGATATCATCCTTTCCAGGTTTTTTAGTCTCAGAGGTAGATTCTCCCGTTTTAGAAGAACTTGATTTTTTCGCGGTTGAACATGAAATAACAACGAAGATTGACAGGATTGCCAAGCACTTTGTGTAAAGATTTTTCAAAATTTTGTGGAATTTCTGGATTAAGTACCGACAAAATAGAGAAATAGCTTTGTAAACCTATATAAACATTGCCTTTTAGGAAATCTTTAACGCATAAAAAAACACCCAAGAAAATACATTCTTGGGTGCGTTAAATGGAGGCTGAATTAAATTAACTGAAAGTCAGGATTTTACATTTATTTAAATAATTATCTTATAATCAACTTCTCGGTAAAAGCTGCGTCATTAGAATCGACCACTTTAACGATATAGAGTCCTTGGCTAAGATTTCTAACATCTATGTTCTCTGTCTGATAAGAAACGTTAGAAACAATTCTTCCGTTGATATCAATGATGCTCAGCGATTTTATTTGTCTGTTGGATTTAATTGTAAAAAAGTCTTTCGCAGGATTAGGATACATACTAATTTGTGGCTCTACCATAAACTCTTTCGCTCCTAAAACAAGATTTCTTACAATCACTACCTTATTATCCGAAGTATTAAAAGAATAACATCCTTCACCACATATTGTGATATTTCCAACGCTTCCGGTGGCTTGTGTAATATCGGTATCGTCTACCAATGCAAAAGTTGTTGGGTTATATCGTTTAAAGGTAATTACACCAGCGTCATCATAACTTGCGTAAACCACCAGATCAAAATTTTCATCGTACATCCCAGGACCATTGGCGGCAGGAAATTGACCTATTACCGTAGGTGTTCCAGATACATCAACCACAGTACCATCAGAGGCATATAAAATCTCTTCATGAATTGTAAAATCTACATCGCCACTTAATATTCCAGCTAAACCAGTTGTAGCGCTTACGCCATTGGCATCGACGGTAATTTCACCTATCAACTCCGTTGAAGTGTTGTAGCTAAATAACGTGCCATTGCCAGAAAACTCAATGGTTTTGCTGCCAGCTGCATCGCTGGTTGTATTTGGTCTCATAGTTGAGCCATCGTAAAGTGCAATCCCTTCGTGGGTAGTGCCTGAGGTTTTGCTATAACGTGAAACAACAAAGCTCGTAGCTAATCCGGGAACGACCTCAATATCTTCAGCAAACAAAGCGCCATTAGTTGCGTCAGAACCTAGGTTAACTTGAATTCCAGCCGTTTTTGTAGCTACAATAAATCTTCTAACGGTCGATTCTCCTGAAAAACCTGAATAGATATACTGACCATCATCAGATAGAGCCAAAACAGTAGGCTCATTTCCCATCGGAACCGTATAGACCAAAGTTGAAGTATTTGGATTAATGGCACCAATACTATTACCATTTACCCCGTTGCTGCCGGGTATGCTCGCATATATACGGTCAGTAATTGGGTCGTAAACCAAATCGTTAGTATCCACATTAGTGGTAAGTACCTGAATCTGTGAGAAGGCTGTGATGCTAAGTAAAAGGATAAATAGGGGTAAAGTTATTTTCATATTGATTTGTTTTGATTAATTAAAAATTGTAACACGCACATAAGCAGGCTTTAAGACCAAACTTAAATTAATTAGACATTCAAAATGAGGGAGTTGGATTAATTTGTTAACAGGTTATAAACCACATGTTTTACAACCGCTCAAAATTAATGATCAAGCAGTAAAACTTGGATAAAGATATATAAATATTCGATGAAATGATTTATAAGATGTAATTTTTCTTATAAAATGTTAACTCAATTGAATGAGCCCAGATAGAAACTGAATTATTTATTGGAGATTGAATCAGTTGTAAATCCGAGAGCTTCGACATACCCTACATTTTCGAAACAATTAATATAGTTACAATTCATTACAAATTGATTTAGTGCTTCCTGGACTTTTTGAACATTGGGCCTATTTTCCCGTAGTTTAGCATAAGAACTTCTATCGGACTTCGCGTAATCAGTAATTGCGGAATAGTTTTTGGGCTCTTCAAAATTCATTATACCGCTGGTATTATTCATTTTTTTGTATGGCCAAAAACACCAGCTAATATCATTATTATCAAGTAGCGATCTAAAATCTTTTACCCACTCATCAGTGTTTTCACCAGTCTCTCCTATATATATCGGTACTTGATTCTTTTCGCTGAAATCTAGATAATATTGTACAGACTCTTGATTGACCTCAAACCAATATTTATGGAATTCATAAACGATGTTATCATCGATCATTTCTTCAAAGACATCAAAATTTCCACTCCAAACTGAGCCGTTCAGGAATATGGTATGTCTCGGGTCCACTTGCCTTACTTCATTTATAATCCGTTTATAGAGTAGAAAAAGCTCGTGGTTTAGTTCTGGCAATTGATCGTTAAAATAATGTGCTACTGGCTCGTTTACAATATCGTAACCCAAAATTGTGGGGTCGTCCTTGTAGTGCTCGGCAATTTCCGCCCAAATCTCGGTCATCAAATCCTGACTGGATTTACTTTTTAGAAGATAGGGATATCCGTAGCTATCATCAATGTTATCGCCGGTTTGTCCTCCAGGTGCAGCGTGCATATCCAACAGAACATAAAGGTCTTCTTCTTTGCACCATTCAACTACTTTATCCAAATATTCAAAACCAGCATTTCTCTTGCCTAAATAAAGATCTTGTGTAAATAATTTATAGTGAAATGGAACTCTCACATGATTACTTCCTATCCTTTTTAAATATTTTATGTCTGCTTGGGTGATGTAGTTTTCCAGAAAACCATTCCAAAAGCTGGTTAAACTATCTGGTCCGATTAATTCGTAAAGTAGCTCATCTATTTTCCGGGGAGAATTGACTTGTTCCATCTTAAACATATAACCTTCGGGCATTAACCAATGTCCCAAATTAGTTCCTTTTAAAATGATTGGGTTCCCTTTTGGGTCAATGATTTGCTTTCCTTTAGTTTGAAAGAAGGGTAAAACTGAATCCTGTTTTTCTATCTTTTCCGCATTGGCAGGATGCTTTTCTTCGCAGTTGAAGACGAAGAACATACATATTAAGATCAGAATTATACTAATTGATGAAGGGTTATATTTCATATTAAAGCAAAATAAAAAGTATTACAAGATATAAACTACCAGAAAACCAAGATAAGTCCCAAGGGCATTTCCCAGTGTTCCGACTAATATTGCGGGCAGAATCAGTTCTTTTCGATTAAATGTTTCTGCTAATGCGATTGCAGTTGTACCTCCGCCAACGTTGGCTTGGCTTGCAATTGCAATCATATCCCAATCTCGATATACGAGTCCGCCCAACACGATACAAACTAATCCATGAATCAATACCGCCAAGGACGTAAATGCAAGTAAGGTTAATCCAACTTCTTGTAATTCTATAACCGAACTCAATTCGCAATAGGCACCGATGACCGCAAGAAAAATATAGACGAGATAAAGACCCAAAATATGAGAGCCATTCAATTTTGAGATAAATGGTATTTGCGCAAGGATTATCCCGATAGTGGATAACGTAATTATTGAAGGGATAGCCGGAAACCAAATTGAAATTAGGTCCGAAAGATAATAAGCAGCAATTCCCAAGAAGGCTAAACACATTAAAGATTTCAGATTTATTATTTCTTCGACGTCTCGGCTTTGGTGCTGCGGAGAGTTATCTATTTTTTTATCCTTCCAAAAGCTGCGAAGAAATACGGGAATCCCAAGCGTTATGATAATCCAGACTGTGGTAACAACGTTGTCTACCGCAATCGTTCCGGCATATAGAATGCCTCTTTCTTGAAAATTATATTCTAGGGCTACTGCATTAAAGTTAACGCTACCACCAGTGTATGTCCCGGTTAACATTCCGGCAATTATACGCCCATCTTCACCCAAAACGTTTTGAGGTGAAAGAATAAACCACGAAATCAAAATTCCCAGGGTTGTTGCCAATGAGCCAATTATAAACAAGATAATCATTGGTGCTCCTGCCTTTTTTAGTGACCTTAAATTTACTCCGAGCAGTAAATAAAATATTGAAATCGGGGCGAGATATTTAAAAATCCCGTCGTAGAGAGGAATCGAATTTGAAGCGGAAGGAATCAGATTTAAATTTGCTAAAACCGCCGTGAACAGAATAACTATAAGTGCGGCACCGACCTTTTTTCCGAACTTAGTTTTAGCGGCATATACCGAAAGAATGACCATTAAGCATAATACAGCTAATACATAAACTGGGTTCTCAATAAAGGTCATTGAGTAAAGATAGAAAAATAAAACGTTCGATTAAGAGGTCATGTTAAGTCGAACCGTCTAAAAAACTTAGCAATTAAAATTCTAGTTTACAATTTCAACAATAAGATTATCGTCGATTTTTTTGACTTTTACCAAACCGTTTTTAGTAAGACCTTTGATGGTTTTGTCCCATTTTTTGTTTGAAAGTCTCGAGGCATCTTTTAGAGTATTTAGCTCCATCGGTGAATTTCCTTTTAAGATTTCGAATAATTCTTTCTCATCTTCGGTCATAACCGGAAGTTTTCTTTCTGGCCTCATCTGAGGAAAGAACAGCACTTCTTGTATCGATTGATTGTTGGTAAGGAACATAATTAATCGGTCCATCCCAATCCCCATACCGGCGGTTGGAGGCATACCGTACTCTAAGGCTCTTAAGAAATCATAATCGATAAATTGAGTCGCCTCATCATCACCTTTTTCTGAAAGTTTTAATTGGTGCTCAAATCTTTCTCTTTGATCAATTGGGTCATTAAGTTCAGAATAGGCGTTTGCAATTTCTTTACCGCAAACCATTAATTCAAAACGTTCCGTAAGTTCTGGGTTGCTGCGGTGTTCCTTACATAATGGGCTCATTTCTTTAGGGTAATCTGTGATGAAAGTTGGCTGTATATAGTTGCCTTCACATTTTTCGCCAAAAATCTCGTCGATCAATTTTCCTTTGCCCATCGTGTCGTCAACATCAACTCCCAAATCTTTTGCAGCTTGTCTTATTTCAGCTTCAGATTTACCGTTAATATCAAATCCAGTGAATTCTTTAATGGCATCGGCCATCGTGACTCTTGGATATGGCGCTTTAAAGTCTATCTCATGTTTGCCAAAAGTGGTTTTTGTGGTTCCGTTTACCGCAGTGGCGCAGTATTCTAAGAGCTTTTCACAAAAGTCCATCATCCAATTGTAGTCCTTATAAGCAACATAGATTTCCATTGCGGTAAATTCAGGATTATGGGTGCGGTCCATTCCTTCATTCCTAAAATTCTTGGAGAATTCATAAACACCATCAAAACCACCAACAATAAGGCGTTTTAGATATAGTTCATTGGCAATCCTCATGTATAATGGAATATCCAGACTATTATGATGCGTCATAAATGGTCGAGCTGCGGCTCCTCCCGGAATCGGTTGTAGAATAGGAGTTTCAACTTCAAAATAACCAGCTTTATTGAAGAAATCTCGCATGGCATTAAAAAGTTTTGTTCTTTTCACAAAGACATCCTTTACATGCGGATTTACGACTAAATCTGCATAACGCTGCCGATAGCGTTGTTCTGGGTCTGTAAATGGATCGTGAATTTTCCCATCTGCATCAACTCTTGGTTGTGGCAATGGTCTCAGCGATTTGCTCAGAACCGTAAAGTCATTTACCATCACGGTTTTTTCGCCAACTTTGGTAGTAAAGAGTCTTCCGTTAACCCCTATAAAATCTCCAATATCCAAGAGTTTTTTATAGACTTCATTGTATTTAGTTTTATCCTCGTCCGGACAAATTTCATCTCTATTTAAATATAATTGTACTCTTCCGGTAGAATCCTGAAGTTCTGCGAAACTGGCATTTCCTTGTATCCTACGAGACATTAGGCGACCTGCTAGAGTAACTTCTTCGCCTTCTCTAAAATCCTTTTTAACGCTCGATGCAAAATCATTAACCTGATAAAGGTCTGCTGGATAGGGATTAATTCCTAGTTCCCTTAATTTTTTCAATTTGTCCCGACGGACTATTTCTAGTTCTGAAAGCTGCATGCCGTTTATATTTGCCTAATAAATAGGATTGGTTTGCAAAATTACATTTTATCTAAAAATTAGAGGACTGTTTTAAGATTGATTTTAGCTAGAGATAAAATGTAACATTGATTATGTAATTACGTCAAATAACTACATCAATCAAAATCAAAATCATCATGAGTATTTGGAGAGTCATCCTATCAATTTTATGTCCGCCATTAGCAATCATTGACAAAGGTTGTGGTTCTATAATCATCGTTACCATATTATGGATTTGTGGTTGGGTGCCGGGTGTAATTGCGGCTTTAATCATCTTAAACAATCCTAAACGTTGAAATGATTATCTTTGCTCTCTATGAACAAAGTTGTTTTAATTGAAGATTTGGGACTTAAAGATTACAAGGAAACTTGGGATTATCAGGACCAACTATTTAGGGCCGTCGTCGATACTAAAATCAAGAATAGACGAGAAAATTTAAATTCTAAAACTAAAAATCATCTTCTCTTTGTAGAGCATCCGCACGTCTATACGCTTGGTAAAAGCGGTGATATCTCCAATCTTCTGCTTAATGAAAATCAACTTACGGCGAAAGGCGCAACCTTTTATAAAATCAATCGTGGCGGCGATATTACTTATCACGGGCCTGGTCAAATTGTTGGTTATCCTATTCTAGATTTAGAAAACTTCTTTACCGATATACATAAATATCTTCGTCTCCTAGAAGAAATGATCATTAAAACCCTTGCCGAATTTAATTTGAAAGCCGAACGTAGCAAAGGAGAAACCGGAGTTTGGTTAGATGTTGGAACGCCTTTCGCTAGAAAAATATGCGCGATGGGAGTTAGGGCGAGCAGATGGGTCACCATGCACGGTTTTGCCCTAAATGTCAATGCTGATTTAGGTTATTTCGATAATATTATTCCCTGTGGCATCCGTGGCAAGGCGGTTACCTCTTTAAATGTTGAATTGGGGATTGAAGAAGTTGAAATGTCCTTGGTTAAACAAAAACTTCTTTATCATTTCGAGAATCTGTTTGAAGCAGAACTACGTTATAAAGAATTACTGCAACATTAATTTTTAGCCTTCTTCGTTGAAAAAAACTTTGTAAAAGTGCATTTTCCGTTCCGTATCGTAACCTCTTTCAAGATATTCTGCAGATGCGTCTGGCGCATCAATATCCAATTTAATTTGAATATTGGTATCTAATTTTATTTCAGTTTTTATCTTTTGCTTTTGCTTTTTCAGAACCACTTCCGAAACATCAAACTGATTGCGGATTACAATGTTGTTGTCGCTTTCGTAGAATTTTTGAAAATCTTCAAAGAGCTCAACTCTATTTTCTTCATCAAAAACCTGTTCTTTAAAAGTTTCAAGATTAACGATTTCATTTTCCTTTAAAAAGTCGACCGTATTTGCAAGAAACGAACTCTGCTCTTTCATCCCAAACTGTGGCTGAAGAACTTCCTTTGAGAATTCCCTGCACATCTCTATATAATTCTTAGTATGCTCGTTGCTGTCATCGGGATATTTCACATTAAGAAAACCTTTGGTCCAATACTGCGCATCGTAATTGTTATGATCAACGCTAAGCACAATTTTTCCTTCGGTGTCCGCTGCATTCAATATCAAACATCCTTTGTCGACCTTTTTCGTTGGGATTCCTTTTTGAGAAATAATATCGTAGCTATTGTTTTCTAGGTACGTTTGAAAAAAATGCGCTCTGCTCTCAATCTTGAAAATACCAATGGCATCGGTTTGATAATCTTCATATTGAATATCATTAAAAAGACAGATCAGCACGTCTCCCGTTTTTATCTGGGCAGAATTAGACTGCTCGAATAAATGCATCACGATGTGTTTGGAAATTTCAATAAAATCGGTAGAATCTTTTAATAGCTGTGAACTGTAATTATTTATTTCATTCAGTTCTACGTTAGAATGATGATTGAAGCGAAAAGTTTCTGCAACACTACCAAAAGGTTTTAAAAGATAAGGCAACATGAGGTCGTAACTCGCTTCGTCTAGGTCTAACAGTTGTTCCGAAAAAGCATTTTTAGTACTGTTGAATTTATTCCCAACTTTATGGAGAATGGTTTTATGCAAAGAGGCTTTGGTGCGTTTTATCATTTGTTATTCTAGTTAATTCTTGAAGCTGCAATAGTAGTAAAAACAGAAAAGATATTCGTGATATCGCTAAAAATAGCAGACCTTAAATGAGCGTTGAATCTTGAAGAAATATGGAGCAGATTTATGATTTAACAAAGCTGAGTAATCCTAGTTTAATTGATAAATCAAAATTCCGTTAGAGCCACTTTTTACAATGATTTCTAGGTTTGTGTCCTTATCGATTTTACCGATGTCAATTGAAGAACTTCCATAAACAGGAAATCCTGAAATTGGTTTTACTTGACTGTCAAATAGATATACCTTGTTTGTTTGTAGGTCGGTAATCGTCACATAAATTTTATCATTGATATAGAAAATCCTTGGATCAGTGTAATTTCCAAAATCAAGTTCTACAGAATTGGTCCTTATTTTAAGAAGATTATCCGAGAGGTAAACCGCGGTTCTAGAAGTTGAAACAAATTTATGGGTTTCGGCAATCTTTAAATCTTGTTTTGTAATCCCACCATTTTGGTCAATCTGAACAAGATTTCCGGTTCTATCAGTAAACGAAAATTTATCGTCTAACTCGTACAATTCGTTATCGGAATAATTGAAATTGGTACTAACATTTATGCGATCTCCCCCGGTTCTCGATAACATTCTAATACCGTCACCTTCTTTAAATGCAATGAAATCTTTACGGCCAAGCACGATATGTTTTGGCTGACTAGTGATTGGGTTATTGTTAGGCTTAAATTTAAATCCATTTACCCGTTTACCATCTTTATCCATCATCAGCAAGTCCTTGCCCTGGGTAATCAGCAATCTGTATATTCTATTATTTTCATAGTCGAACAAGGACAGGGGTTGGGTAACCTGATCTTTAAATTTAACAGGAAAATTGCTTACATCCTTACCGTCCCTAGAAAGAACATAAAGTGTTTTGGCAGTAGTAAATGCTAATTGCTTACGGCCATTTTTGAAGGAATCTAGTTGCTCAATTCTGCCTAGAATAGGTCCATCCAATAACTTTTTAAATAGAACATTGCCCTTATTATCAAAAACGTGTAAATTATTATTAACGTCCTGTACATAATAATCCATGCTTTTAGATTCGCTATTTTCCAAAAAGTAGGGACCGTTTAAAATTTCTGAATCGATAGTTGTTTGTAGCTGCTCAGCCACAGAAGTCCTACTAGAGGTTTTACCAGATTTTCTTAAAACTGCGTTGATGTGGGCATAATCGCTATCTGTTATAAGTTGAATCGCAGAACGTTCAGAATTTTTAAAATTTAGATTTATTTCTTCGTCAAAGTTTAAGTCAATCAGCTTATTTAATCTAACACCATTATAATAGACAAAGGTGGAAGCCTCATCGCTCATATTCTGCATAATACCTTCAAAACTACCAGATTTGCTCAGGGTGTTTTCATTTTGGTAGGCACTGATACATTCCTTCAATAAACCGAGATTATCAGAGAAAAGGAAAAACTCATCGATTGTAAAGAAATAATCAGGATTGCTGCTTCTAAACAGATTTTTGAAAACTACAAACGGACTTTTTTCCTCATTAAGATTATAAATTTCTACTTCTCGGTAGGTTTCAAACAAACTTTTATTTTGAAGATTACTCAAAGAAGTGCTTGGGTCAAGCGTTTGTATGAATATTACCGTTTCAGAATTCTTTTCAATTTGGGCGATTTCAATAGTATTATTTAACGGCCAGCTTACATTTGTTAAGCTATCTGCTGGGAAAATGTTACCTAAATTCTTCAAGAAAACCTCTCGATCATCAAAGGTTACGCTCATGGCGTAATCTATGTTATCTGGTGATATTTCTGAAAACCGGTTGAGTTGGGGAATCGTGTTTTTAAACAATCCGATATATGAGCTGTCATTTTTGATATTCTCTACCACACCGTTGGCATAAACCTCGTTATCGTTTTCTACCAAGTCTAAGAACATCCTATCTCCCAATTTTAGATGAGATAAGCTGTCGTTTAAGAATATCCGCATGGGAAATCCATCTTCCTCATTAGATTGAAGAACCACAGTTTTATCACTAGATTTCAGTTTTTGAAATCTATTTGGCGTAGGACTGCTAGTGTCGTCCTTGCCAAAGTTCTTTGTGAAAGTCTCATTGTTGGAGTAAAATTGAATATCATCGATTTGCTTAGAATAAATAGATGTGCTATCAATGGTATATTTGGTAATCGAGCCCGCCTGGGTGGTAAATGTCTCGACCTTCAAATCCTGGACAGAATCTTTCTTGAAAATCGTGGAATCGGATTTAACAATCAACGAGAAAAATAATTTCTGATCATTACCTCTAGAAAAACCTAATACTGATTTATGTTTTGAATTTAAATGCTTCAGCGTATTTATAATGTTGCTGAGCTTATCATTCATCGGATATTTGGTAAATTCCGAGATTAACTTAGATTCTTCAATAGATGATTTTATTTCGTCAAAATCTTCACCTTCAAAATAAATAGAAGTCTCTGCTGGTAAATAATTGGTAAGGTTTTCGGATTTCTGCAAATCGCTTTGGCAACCTAGAAATAGGGCAATCAGCAGTAAATAGATCCAGACTTTAAACATTAAGGAAGTTTTTGCAAATATATAGAAGTTACAATTTCAATTTAAGCTGCTCTGGCAATAATCTAAATGATTTTCTATGATATTTGGTAATCCCAAATTCTCTAATGGCCTCCCGATGTTCTAGAGTGGGATAACCTTTATTTTGTTTCCAATTATACATTGGATATTCTTCATGCAGATTTTGCATGAGTTGGTCCCTTTCCGTTTTAGCGATAATGGAGGCTGCAGCGATGCTCAAATATTTAGAATCACCTTTTATAATTGTTTGGTGAGGGATTTCAGGAAACGGTTTAAATCGATTGCCATCCACAATTATAAATTTTGGGATAGGTTTTAAAAGTCCAATTGATTGATGCATGCATTCTATCGACGCATTCAATATGTTGACTTTATCAATTTCCTCTGGCCAAATATGAAAAAAAGAAAAGCAAAGCGCTTTCTTATGAATTGCGTGTCGCAGCTCATTCCTGACTTTTTCGTTTAACTGCTTAGAATCGTTTAGAAGCTTGTGTCTAAAATTTTTTGGTAGAATTACTGCAGCTGCCGTAACTGGTCCTGCCAGACAACCACGTCCGGCCTCATCGGTCCCGCATTCTCCATCTATTTTTGAAAAGCTAATCTTTAAGGGCAATTGGTATTTTTTTTTCAAAGTTAAATATTAATGAAGAACATGAGAATAAACCTTTTTCGAAGGTAGTTACGCATACATATATATAAGGTACAGTTTCGTAATATGAAGAAGGAAATTTTCAATCCTCAGATAAAGGTTTTAATGTTTAATTAAATCTCCATCAAAATAGTAATTTTACGCCCAAAGTTGAATGATGCATAAAAACCTGTTTTTTATATTATTTATTATTACCTGCATCTCTCAGGGTAATGCACAAGATATAAATGAGCGCCCAGTTAAGCAAAGGTCCCAACAAGGTTTAGACTCTATAACCCAGAGAGGAACTACCGACCGAGGAAAGATTTTAAAGGAGAAGGCAGATATTAAAGATTACTTGATCATAGACCATAAGAACGACACAACTTATGTGGATACAACTCTCACCATTCAGAAGTATTATAGGTATAACTACCTAAGAAAGGACAATTTTAACTTATTGGCTTTTTCTAACATAGGCCAGACCTATAACAATCTTTCTGTAGATTTCTCTTCAAACCATAGTTCTATTCCAAAATTTGGAGCTCAGGCTAGGCATTTCAATTATTTAGAAATAGAGGATATCAATTACTACCATGTTCCAACACCATTAACAGAACTCCTCTATAAATCAGCATTTGAACAAGGCCAGCTGCTTGATGCCATTTTCACGATAAACACCTCGCGCCAATTTAATATGGCTATTGGGTATAAAGGGTTGAGGTCACTTGGGAAATATCAGAATATTTTGAGCAGTACCGGTAATTTCCGCGTTATGTCCAACTATCATGGTAAAAATAATCGGTATAAGGCGAGGGGGCATATCGTTACTCAAGATTTGCTCAATAACGAAAATGGTGGTATTACAGATGAAGATGTAGAGAATTTTAGGTCAGGCGACAATGAGTTCCTAGACCGGTCTGTCTTCGACCCATACTTTCAGGACGCAGAAAACATTCTGGTTGGTAAGAGATTTCATTTAGAGCAAGAATATAGTTTAATAAAACAGAACGACTCTTTACAAAATGGTTTTTTGGATATTGGAAATGTCATTTCTTTTGAAGATAAATATTATAGGTACAAACAGACTGCGGCAAGGCCAGAGTATTTTGGTCAAGCTTTTGGAACCACCATTCGGGATAAGGTGACATTGGAAGATTTTAAGGTTCGAGGATATGCTAGATTTAATTTGAAATATTTCGGGACCGTCCAGGCCAATCTAGATTACCAGAACATTAATTATGGTTACAATACGGTGGTTAATCTAAATGGAACCCAAATTCCGAATAGAATAAAAGATGATTTTTTTAAGATTGGTGGTACCTATAATAATAGATTGGGCAAAGTTTATCTTAATGGTGAATTTTCCATTAACCTAACCGATAATCTAAAAGGCTAT
This sequence comes from Flavobacteriaceae bacterium MAR_2010_188, assembly GCA_900104375.1. Taxonomy (NCBI): domain Bacteria; kingdom Pseudomonadati; phylum Bacteroidota; class Flavobacteriia; order Flavobacteriales; family Flavobacteriaceae; species Flavobacteriaceae bacterium MAR_2010_188. Next base: position 2,324,516 of record LT629302.1, on the reverse strand, counting down.
TTTGTAAATGCCGTTGGCGGTTTCGATTTTAATGAAGAAAACAAGATTCAATTCGGTGCGAGCGTCAATAACTCTAGACCTAATTACAACTATATATTATATCAAAGTGATTATGCAAACTATAACTGGTACAATCCTCAGTTCGAAAATCAATTTTCCAAAGCAGCCTACGTAGAATTTAATTTGAAAAACATTGCCGATATAAAGGCAGACGTTACTTCGATTTCTAATTATACCTATTTCACAAAGAACGAAAACACCAATGTGAAGCCATTACAATATAATGATGATATAAATTACGTTAGGTTAAAAGCAGGAAGGGAATTCCGTTTTGGCAATTTCGGACTCGATAATACAATAATGTATCAAAATGTCCTTAGCGGAAGTGAGGTCATAAACGTGCCGGAGATAATTACAAGAAACACTCTCTATTATCAAAACCATCTATTTAAGCGAGCCTTATTTCTACAGACGGGTGTCAGCTTTAATTATTTTACTGAATATAATATGAATGGTTATGATTCATTGCTAGCAGAATTCTATGTTCAGAATGATGAAAAGCTAGGTAATTTTCCAAGATTAGATTTTTTTGTGAACGCAAAAATCAGACAAACCCGCATATTTTTGATAGCAGAACACTTCAATTCTTCCTTCACTGGATATAATTTTTTCTCCGCACCAAATTATCCTTATCGTGATTTTTCACTCAGATTTGGCATCGTGTGGGATTTCTTCCTATAAATAGGGCATTTATTAAGCTGAAGAATGAAAGATTTTCCTTTTCATGAAGTTGAAGACCATTGCGTTAGCTTCTATAAAAGTTAATCCTAATCTGAATATTAAGAAAATACATTTATAAACTGCTGACTTTTAGTTGATTGTATTTTTTTTCAAAAAATCTTATCAAAAGATTTGGAAGGAAGGAAAAGGGGCGTATATTTGCAGCCGCTAAAAAGGGGAAGCCGTATGGCGGACCAGGGGGCCGGGAAAAAAAGACCGGCGGATGTTTTGTAGGAGCGGAAAAAGGTGCTATATTTGCACCCGCCAAAGGGGAGACCCCGGGGCGGTAAAGTTGATTGACAGATTGGATTGACAGCGTAAGGCGGCCCCTCGGGGCCGCCGGATTAGAGAACGTTCCAGAGCAGGACCGGACGGGAGACCGACCGGCCGTCGAGAAGTATATAAGATACAACGATGAAGAGTTTGATCCTGGCTCAGGATGAACGCTAGCGGCAGGCCTAACACATGCAAGTCGAGGGGCAGCACGTCTTCGGATGGTGGCGACCGGCGCACGGGTGCGTAACGCGTATGCGACCTACCTCTTACAGGGGGATAGCCCAGAGAAATTTGGATTAATACCCCATGGCATCCCGCCACCGCATGGTGCGCGGGATTAAAGATTCATCGGTAAGAGATGGGCATGCGTCCTATTAGCTAGTTGGTGCGGTAACGGCGCACCAAGGCTACGATAGGTAGGGGCCCTGAGAGGGGGATCCCCCACACTGGTACTGAGACACGGACCAGACTCCTACGGGAGGCAGCAGTGAGGAATATTGGACAATGGGCGAGAGCCTGATCCAGCCATGCCGCGTGCAGGAAGACTGCCCTATGGGTTGTAAACTGCTTTTGTACGGGAAGAACCCCGCCCACGTGTGGGCGGCTGACGGTACCGTAAGAATAAGGATCGGCTAACTCCGTGCCAGCAGCCGCGGTAATACGGAGGATCCGAGCGTTATCCGGAATCATTGGGTTTAAAGGGTCCGTAGGTGGACCATTAAGTCAGGGGTGAAAGTCTGCGGCTCAACCGTAGAACTGCCCTTGATACTGGTGGTCTTGAGTCGTTGTGAAGTGGTTGGAATATGTGGTGTAGCGGTGAAATGCATAGATATCACATAGAACACCGATTGCGAAGGCAGATCACTAACAACGTACTGACACTGATGGACGAAAGCGTGGGGAGCGAACAGGATTAGATACCCTGGTAGTCCACGCCGTAAACGATGGTCACTAGCTGTCCGGGGGCGACCCTGGGCGGCCAAGCGAAAGTGATAAGTGACCCACCTGGGGAGTACGTTCGCAAGAATGAAACTCAAAGGAATTGACGGGGGCCCGCACAAGCGGTGGAGCATGTGGTTTAATTCGATGATACGCGAGGAACCTTACCAGGGCTTAAATGTAGGTTGCATTAGCTAGAGATAGCTATTTCTTCGGACTACCTACAAGGTGCTGCATGGTTGTCGTCAGCTCGTGCCGTGAGGTGTCAGGTTAAGTCCTATAACGAGCGCAACCCCTGTGGTTAGTTGCCAGCGAGTAATGTCGGGAACTCTAGCCAGACTGCCGGTGCAAACCGTGAGGAAGGTGGGGATGACGTCAAATCATCACGGCCCTTACGTCCTGGGCTACACACGTGCTACAATGGTAGGTACAGAGAGCAGCCACGCCGCAAGGCGGAGCGAATCTACAAAACCTATCACAGTTCGGATCGGGGTCTGCAACTCGACCCCGTGAAGCTGGAATCGCTAGTAATCGCATATCAGCCATGATGCGGTGAATACGTTCCCGGGCCTTGTACACACCGCCCGTCAAGCCATGGAAGCCGGGAGTGCCTGAAGTCCGTCACCGCAAGGAGCGGCCTAGGGTAAAATCGGTAACTAGGGCTAAGTCGTAACAAGGTAGCCGTACCGGAAGGTGCGGCTGGAACACCTCCTTTCTAGAGATAGAAAAATGGCGGCCGAGAGGCCCCGCCGGTCCCGCGACCGGAACGTTCGCTAATGCGCGCTGTCGATCCTTTTTTAATATATTTTAGGCACGATCTCGATCGGGCAGAGTCTCATAGCTCAGCTGGTTAGAGCGCTACACTGATAATGTAGAGGTCGGCAGTTCGAGTCTGCCTGAGACTACTGGGAGTAGGCGAGAGCAGACGTGAAGTTTATGCCGCACTCGTTGCGGTAAGTCTGCCTGAGACTACAAGGCAAGCTTTGCTTGCGGTACATAGTTTTCGGTTATTAGTTATTAGAAATAATAATTAGTGATTACGTTCATTAAAGATTGAAGGAAATTTTAGAAGTTGCGCAACTTCGTTTACGTTGCAGCTCATTTATAGGGTACTGTGTACTGTATACTGAATCTGCCAACTACGACGGGGGATTAGCTCAGCTGGCTAGAGCGCCTGCCTTGCACGCAGGAGGTCATCGGTTCGACTCCGATATTCTCCACTAAAAAGTACAGAGATATAAGTACAGAGTATCAGGATTCGTCTTAATACTCAATACTGGACCCTCAATACTTTTAAAGGTTCATTGACATATTGGAAAAAGATACATGAAAAATAACGGCGCTGCCGGGCCTTTTGGCCGGGTGGCGCGACACCGCCGGTGCCGGGGACGCGAGCCCCCGGCGCCGTGCGGGAACTCATTATAAGAAGCAAAAAAGTACGATAAGCAAGATAAGGGCGCATGGGGGATGCCTAGGCTCTCAGAGGCGAAGAAGGACGCGATAAGCTGCGAAAAGCTGCGGGGACCGGCACATACGGGTCGATCCGCAGGTATCCGAATGGGGCAACCCACTATATTGAAGATATAGTATACCGCAAGGTAGGCGAACCCGGGGAACTGAAACATCTAAGTACCCGGAGGAGAAGAAAACAAGAGTGATTGCGCTAGTAGTGGCGAGCGAACGCGCACCAGCCCAAACCGGTGGGTTCAAGGACCCATCGGGGTTGTAGGACCACGATATTCGAAACACAATGAACCAGAACGCCCTGGAAAGGGCGGCCATAGACGGTGATAGCCCGGTATGGGCAAAGCGTGCGTAGATAGTGGTATCCTGAGTAGTGCGGGGCACGAGAAACCCTGTATGAATCGGGCGGGACCATCCGCCAAGGCTAAATACTCCTGAGAGACCGATAGTGGACCAGTACCGTGAGGGAAAGGTGAAAAGAACCGCGAACAGCGGAGTGAAACAGATCCTGAAACCATGCGCTTACAAGCGGTCGGAGCCCTTCGGGGTGACGGCGTGCCTTTTGCATAATGAGCCTACGAGTTACCGTTCCTGGCAAGGTTAAGGTGTTCAGCACCGCAGCCGTAGCGAAAGCGAGTCTTAACAGGGCGACCAGAGTCAGTGGCGGTAGACGCGAAACCGTGTGATCTACCCATGGGCAGGGTGAAGCTGTGGTAACACACAGTGGAGGCCCGAACCGGTTGACGTTGAAAAGTCTTCGGATGACCTGTGGGTAGGGGTGAAAGGCCAATCAAACTCGGAAATAGCTCGTACTCCCCGAAATGCATTTAGGTGCAGCGTTGGTTAATAGTTTTATAGAGGTAGAGCTACTGATTGGATGCGGGGGCTTCACCGCCTACCAATTCCTGACAAACTCCGAATGCTATGAAATGTTTGCCAGCAGTGAGGGCATGGGTGCTAAGGTCCATGTCCGAAAGGGAAAGAACCCAGACCATCAGCTAAGGTCCCAAAATATATGTTGAGTTGAAATAACGAGGTTGGACTGCCCAGACAGCTA